>CANGQZ010000031.1 GCA_947455865.1 Sphingomonadaceae bacterium | reverse complement strand
CTCGGTCGATTCGCTGAAAGAGAACTTCGACGTGATCGTGCTGGCCGGCGGCGCGGAAGATCCGCGCCGGCTCGACATTCCGGGGGCCGAACTCCCCGGCGTGCGGCTGGCGATGGAATTCCTGACCCAGCAGAACAAGCGCAACGCCGGTGACGATGAAATCCGCGCCGCACCGCGCGGTTCGCTCACTGCGACCGGCAAGCACGTCATCGTCATCGGCGGCGGCGATACCGGCTCTGACTGCGTTGGCACCTCCAACCGGCAGGGGGCGCTTTCGGTGACCCAGCTGGAGATCATGCCGCGCCCGCCCGAAAAGGAGGACAAGGCGCTGAGCTGGCCCAACTGGCCGCTCAAGCTGCGCACCTCCTCCAGCCATGAAGAAGGCTGCGAGCGGGACTGGGCGGTACTGGCCAAGCGGGTGATCGGCGAGAACGACGTCTCGGGTCTGGAATGCGTCCGGGTCGAATGGAGCGGCGGGCGGATGCAGGAGGTGCCCGGCAGCGAATTCACCCTGCAGGCCGATCTGATTCTGCTGGCGATGGGCTTCGTCGGCCCGAAGAAGCAGGGCCTGCTCGATCAGGCCGGAGTCGAGCTTGACGCGCGCGGCAACGTCGCCGCCAGCGTGGCCGACTATGCCACCAGCGACCCGCAGATCTTCGCCTGCGGCGATATGCGCCGCGGCCAGAGCCTCGTCGTCTGGGCGATCCGCGAAGGCCGCCAGGCGGCGCGCGCGGTGGACGAGATGCTGATGGGGGTCAGCGAACTGCCGCGGTAATCCCGTCGGGCGCGACCCTTGCGCCTACATCGGATTTTTACCGGCAGACGCTAATGCGCTGAATCATGTCCCAGCGTGCCTTCCTGATCGCCCTTGCACTGCTCGCCGGGTTCATTCTGCTCTGCACCTCCGAGGCGGTTGGAGCGATGATCGGTTTCTTGACCGGGATCACCATAGCATTTTTCGCCGCGCCGCTGGTCTATGCGGCGCAGGCTGGCCTCCACAGCGCCGGGATCGCCGCGAGCGCAACGGATGCGGCAACGATCCTCCTGTGCGGTGCCGGGCTGCTGCTACTTGGGACGGCAATTGGGGCACTGTGGGCGTGGCGGCGCGGGGCCTTGGCGCTGGCGCGCTTGCTGGCGTTCAAAGCGCTCGCGCTGGTCAGTCTGCCGCTGGCGGGCTGGCTTTCGCTGGGCGCGCTGGCCCGGGCGTGGCCGTAATCGCGCTCACCCCTTGTGCCGGTCCAACTCGCGCCCAGACAGCGTAACAATATGCAGCAGGTTGGTCGCGCCCGGGGTGCCGAAGGGGACGCCGGCCAGTGCGATCAGTTTCGAGCCGGCAGTGCCGAAGCCGTGGCGCAGCGCCATGCGCTTGCCCTTGGCGATCATCTCCTCGAACGAGCCGATGTCCTTGGTGTGGACCGGGTGCGCGCCCCACAGCAGCGCGAGGCGGCGGGCAGTCTTGTGCGAGGGGGTCAGCACAAGCATTGGAGCACCGGGCCGTTCGCGCGCCACGCGCCGAGCGGTCGAGCCTGAGCCGGTGAAGACGATGATGCCCGAGAGCGTGACCGTCTCGGCAATCGCGGCGGTAGCCTGCGCCAGTGCATCGGCGGTGGTCGAATCGGGGCGCACGTCGGTGAAGTGGATCCGCGCCGAATAGCCCGGATCGTGCTCCACCTGCTTGCCGATGCGGTCCATGATCGTCACCGCCTCGACCGGCCACGCGCCGGCCGCCGTTTCGGCCGAGAGCATCACCGCATCGGCGCCGTCATAAACCGCGTTGGCGACGTCTGACACTTCGGCGCGGGTGGGGGCGGGGCTTTCGATCATCGATTCGAGCATCTGGGTGGCGACGATCACCGGCTTGCCCGAGCGGCGGGTGAGCTCGACGATGCGCTTCTGCAGCGGCGGCACTTCCTCCGGGTTGAGCTCGACCCCGAGATCGCCGCGCGCGACCATGATCCCGTCGGACAGTTCGATGATTTCTTCCAACCGGTCGATCGCGGCCGGCTTCTCGATCTTGGCGACCAGCGCGCCATAGCCGCCCATCAGCCGCCGCGCCTCGGCCACGTCTTCCGGGCGCTGGACGAACGAGAGCGCGATCCAGTCCACCCCCTGCTCGATCCCGAAAGCGAGATCGCGGCGGTCCTTGTCCGTCAGTGCCGGGACCGGGATCACCGCATCGGGGACATTGACCCCCTTGCGGTCTGAGATCACACCGCCGACCTCGGCGGTGCACAGGATGCTATCGGATTCGGCACGGATCACCCGCAGGCGCAGCTTGCCATCATCGATCAGCAGGCGCTGGCCGTTGTGGAGCACACCGAACAGTTCGGGGTGCGGCAGGCAGACGCGGGTTTCATCACCCGGCGCAGTGCTGCGATCGAGCGTGAAGTGGGCGCCATGGCGGATCAGCGCCTTGCCTTCGGCGAAGGTGCCGACGCGAAGCTTGGGCCCTTGCAGATCGCACAGGATCGCCACCGGCCGGCCAAACTCGCGCTCTGCCGCGCGGACATTGGCGATGGTTTCGGCGTGGGTAGCGTGATCGCCGTGGCTCATGTTGACGCGGAACGCATCGACCCCGGCGTTGAGCAGCCGCGCGATCATCTCGGGCGAGCGGCTGGCGGGGCCGAGCGTGGCGAGGATCTTCACCTTGCGCCCCCGGTGCGTGCTGCTGCTGGTCAAGATGTGTTCCTTCCGGTGGCCTGCCGCCCTATGGCAAGGCAAAGATGAAATCCCAAGGACACTATCGGCATGACCTGTTCCGAAAATACGAATTCAGCACCCGGGGATGCCCTCGATGCGGTGAGCGATGCGGTTGCGGCCGCCGCGTTCCGCCGACTGGTGCGCCATTTGCGCCACCGCCATGATGCGCAGAACATCGAGCTGATGGGCCTTGCCGGGTTCTGCCGCAACTGCCTGGCCGACTGGATCGTCGAGGCCGGCGCGCCGCTGGACAAGGCGGCGGCGCGCGAGGCGGTGCACGGGATGCCGGCGGGCCAGTGGAAGGCGCGCTTCCAGAGCGAGGCGACGCCCGAGCAGCTGGCGCGGATGGCCGAGAGCATGGCGAAGAACGCGCCGTGATTGTATCCACAGGCGGGACTTCGCGAGGGCGGATTTCCACTGGCGCGCCCGTGGCATTGGCGCGTCGGGAGCGCTATCTGCCCGGCTTCGCGATTCCCGCCTGACAGACCAGGAGCCCGCTTGCCCATGCCCGAGACCACCGATGACCGCCTGCGCCTGCTGATCGAGCGGGTCGAGCGCCTCGAAGAAGAAAAGAAGGGCATCGCCGACGATATCCGCGACGTCTACGCCGAGGCCAAGGCGGTCGGCTATGACAGCAAGATCATGCGGCAGATCGTCCGCCTCAGGAAAATGAAGCCTGACGACCGCAAGGAAATGGACATGCTGCTCGACACTTACAAAAGCGCGCTCGGGCTGGAGTGATCCGGCGCGGTTGCGGCGGCAATGCGATGCCGTTGCAATGCGCTTGCAGCGGCTTTGGGCAACGGGCGCGATTGCCCGCGCGGCCGGTCTCGGCTAGGGGCGGCGCAATCGCCAAACCCTAGCTGAATGAAGACCCATGGCCGGCCATTCCAAATTCAAGAACATCATGCACCGCAAGGGCGCGCAGGATAAGAAGCGCGCTGCTTCGTTTTCCAAGCTTTCCCGCGAAATCACCGTCGCGGCGAAGATGGGCATGCCTGACGTCGACATGAACCCGCGCCTGCGCGCCGCAGTGATCGCTGCACGCGCCCAGTCGATGCCCAAGGACAATATCCAGCGGGCGATCGACAAGGCTTCCAAGGGCGACGGCGAGAATTACGAGGAAGTGCGCTATGAGGGCTATGGCCCGGGCGGGGTCGCGCTGATCGTCGAGGCGCTGACCGACAACCGCAACCGCACAGCCACCAACGTGCGCACCGCCTTTGCCAAGAACGGCGGCAATCTGGGCGCGAGCGGCGCGGTGAGCCACGGGTTCGAGCGGCTCGGCCTGATCGAATATCCGGCAAGCGCAGGCGACGAGGACAAGGTGCTGGAAGCTGCGATCGAAGCCGGGGCCGACGATGTCGAGAGCGACATGGGCGACGGCGACGAGAATCCGGGCAGCCACCATATCTGGGTCGCGGTCGATGCGCTGCACGGCGTGGCGCGCGAGCTGGAAAAGGCGCTTGGTGAAGCCACCGCAGTCAAGCTGGCATGGCGGCCGAGCCTGAAGACAGAGGTCGACGCGGACAATGCCGCGACGCTGCTCAAGCTGATCGACGTGCTAGACGATGACGATGACGTGCAGACCGTCTGGGGCAATTACGAGATCCCCGACGACGTGATGGAAAAGCTGGGCTGATGTGGGCGCTCGCGGCGAAGGCGCTGCTGTCGGGCGCGCTGATCGCCGCGATTGCCGAGATCGGCCGGCGCCTGCCGACGCTGGGGGCGCTGATCGCCGCGCTGCCGCTGGTTTCGGTGCTGGGTATGATCCTGATCTGGCGGGCGCGGCCCGATCCCGAGAACATGGCAATCCATGCCGAGGCGACCTTCTGGTACGTGATCCCCTCGCTGCCGATGTTTCTGCTCATTCCCGCGCTGCTGCGCCACGGGGTGCCGTTCTGGCTGGCGCTGGGGGCGGGCTGCGCGCTGACGGTGGCACTGTATCTGGCGATGATGCAGATCGGCCCGCGCTTCGGGCTGCGGCTCTAGCGTGCTGATCATCGGCGTCGATCCCTCGCTCAGCTGCACCGGCTGGGGGATTGTCGACAAGGTGGGCAACCGGCTCGCACACATCGCCAACGGGCAAATCAAGACCGATGCCGGCGCGCCGCTGGCCGAGCGGCTGGTGACGCTGGACCGTGAACTGGCCGACGTGATCCTGCACCACCGGCCCGACAGCGGGGCGGTGGAGGAAGTGTTCGTCAACAAGAACCCGCAATCGACGCTGAAGCTGGGGCAGGCGCGCGGGGTGGCGCTGCTGGCGCTGGCGCGGGCCGGGCTGCCTGTGAGCGAATATGCGACGCGGCTGGTCAAGAAGGCGATTGTCGGCACCGGCGGCGCGGAGAAGGCGCAGGTGCAGGCGATGCTGAAAGTGCTGCTGCCGGGGGTGAAGCTGGCCGGGGCAGATGCGGCGGATGCGCTGGCAGTGGCGATTGCCCATGCGCATCTGATGAATAGTCCGCTGGGGGCTTCGACGAGCTCAGCCTAAGCGGGTTTCAGGGTTCCGGGATATCGATGCGGTCGGGCCGAGCCTGTCGCAGCTCCCGCACCGCGCGGACCGCATTAACGGTGTAGAGCAGCATCGCCAGTTCGAGGATAGCTGCCACCGCCGCGCCGGCCACGAACAGCTTGGCCGCCACCTCCACTGCCATCACCGCCGCCGTCAGCCCGGCCACGGCCGCCCCGCGCCCGCGCAGCAGCAGCGCGCCGGCCACGAAACCAAGCGCACTCTCGGCAGCGCACCACGCGGCGACCGGCCACAGGCCCTGCAGGAACGAGAACCACCCGCCGATCAGCGCGAACAGCGAGAGCAGGAAGCAGGCGATCGCTCCGTCGCGCGCGGCGCGGCGGCGATCGGCTGCGGTCAAAAAGTCAGTGACGATGAAAGCCATTCGCTCACCCCCTAGCGCCTCCGCGGCTTCCCTGCCATTGCTTGGCGCATGATTGCGAAGCTGACCGGAACGCTTGATGACAGCGGCCCTGACTGGGCGGTGATCGAGGTCAGCGGGGTGGGCTATCTGGTCCACTGCTCGGCCAAGACGCTGGCCGCGCTGGGCGCACGCGGTGAGCGGGCGGCGATCTTCACCGAGATGCAGGTCTCTGAAACCGATATTCGGCTGGTCGGCTTTGCTAGCGCGGCGGAGCGCGACTGGTTCCGGCTGCTCACCGGGGTGCAGGGCGTGGGGAGCAAGGTGGCGCTGGCGATCCTTTCCGCGCTCAGTATTGAGGACCTCCAGCGCGCCTGCGCCGGCGGCGATGCGGCGATGGTGGCGCGGGCCAACGGGGTGGGGCCGAAACTGGCCAGCCGGATCGTCAACGAACTGAAGGACAAGGCGGGCGCCCTGCCGGGCGGGAGCGTGCCGGGTTCGGCGGCGGCCCTGCCGGCGGGCCGAACCGCGCGCGATGCGGCTTCTGCGCTGGAAAATCTCGGCTTCCGCCCGGCGGTGGCGGGCGAAGCGGTGGCGCGGGCGCTTGACGAACTGGGCGAAGGCGCGGAACTCAACGCGCTGATCAAGGTGGCACTGAAAAGGGCGGCGGGATGAGCGGCAAGGTGATCGCGGTTTACAGCCTCAAGGGCGGGGTCGGGAAGACCACGCTGGCGGTCAACCTCGCGTGGGCAGCGGCGACGCTGGCCGGGCGGCGGACGCTGCTGTGGGACCTCGACGCGCAGGCCGCGGCAACCTTCATCCTTGGTCATGACGATGATGGCACGAAGGCCGAAGCGGCGATCCGCAAGGACCTTGATCCGCGCAAGCTGGTGCGCCTGACCGGGGTGCGCGATCTCGATCTGCTGCCGGCCGATGCGAGCCTGCGCGATCTGGACGTGACCTTCCGCGATCTCGACAAGAAGAAGCGGCTGGCCAAACTGGCCGAGGACCTGGCCCGGCCTTACGACTGCGTGGTGATCGATTGCCCGCCCGGGCTGACCGACACCTCTGACCAGATCCTGCGCGCCGCCGATCTGGTGGTGGTGCCGGTGATCCCCTCCGCGCTCTCGCGCCGCGCGCTGGAGACGATCAGCGCCCATGTCGCCGAGAAGAAAGGGATGGGCGCGCCGCTGCTGCCGGTGTTCTCGATGGTCGACCGCCGCCGCGCGCTGCACCGCGATGCCGTCGCGGCCGAGCCCGGCTGGCCGGCGATCCCGATGGCCAGCGCGTTCGAGGCGATCACCCAGCGCCGCGCGCCGCTCGGAGCATTTCTGGGCCGGAAGGCGCCGGGGGTGCAGGCGGTGGCCGGGGTGTGGGAAGCAGTGGAGAAGGCGCTGGCGGGGTGATGGAAGGGACGCGCCCTTTCCGATCACGTCATCCTGAACTTGTTTCAGGATCCATCGGGCCATTTACTGGGTGCCAGCGGCGGCAGGCCGAGCCCAACCGCCAAATCGTGCCAGTCCGGATTGTCGGCCTCGATCAGATTTATCTTCCACTGGCGGTGCCAGCGCTTGAGCTGTTTCTCCCGCGCAATCGCCCGCTCCAAGTCGGCGAACAGTTCGAAGCGAACGAGCCGGTCGACATGGTACCGCGCGGTAAAGCCGGGGAGCGCATTGGTGCGGTGTTGCCACAGCCGGCCGACAAGATTGGACGTCACCCCAATATAGAGTGTGCCGTGGTTCCCGCTGGCAAGGATGTAGACGCAAGGTTGACGCTCGTCCCGCATGGACCTGAGCGTGCTGCGAAATGGGCCCTGAAACAAGTTCAGGGTGACGACATTTTGGCAGCAGTCCGACCCTTCCCCGGTCATGCTGAACTCGTTTCAGCATCCATCGTGCCGCAGGCGCCGAGGGCGCAATGAAGCGCGTCTACGCCGCCGTCGCGCTTGCTATCGGCTTGGCATGCGGCTGGTTGGCGAACGACGCCGCAAGGCTCATGAAAATTGACGCTTGTCTTGATAGCGGCGGGGCCTGGTCCGACAGGGCCGAGATTTGTAGACACTGATGACCGATAACCCCCTCCTCGCCTCCGCCCGCCAGCCGGAAGATCCGGATGCGGCGCTGCGGCCCAAGACGCTGGCCGAGTTCGTCGGGCAGGCGGCGGCGAAGGACAATCTGCGGGTGTTCATCGAATCGGCGCGGAGCCGGCGCGAGGCGATGGATCATGTGCTGTTCTTCGGCCCGCCGGGCCTGGGCAAGACCACGCTGGCGCAGATCGTCGCGCGCGAGCTGGGCGTGGGTTTTCGCGCCACCTCCGGTCCGGTGATCGCAAAGTCGGGCGATCTGGCGGCGCTGCTGACCAATCTGGAAGAGGGCGATGTCCTGTTCATCGACGAGATTCACCGGCTGAGCCCGGTGGTCGAGGAAGTGCTCTATCCGGCAATGGAAGACCGCGCGCTCGATCTGATCATCGGCGAGGGGCCGTCCGCCCGATCGGTAAGGATCGACCTGCCGGCGTTCACCCTGATCGGCGCGACCACCCGCGCCGGGCTGCTGACGACGCCGCTGCGCGACCGGTTCGGCATTCCGGTGCGGCTCAACTTCTACACCGTGCCCGAGCTGGAACGGGTGGTGACGCGCGGCGCCGGGCTGCTGGGCGTGGGGATCGAGCCCGAGGGCGCGCGCGAGATCGCGCGTCGGGCGCGGGGGACGCCGCGGGTGGCCGGGCGGCTGCTGCGACGGGTGCGCGATTTCGCCCATGTCGGCGGCGATGCGGTGGTGACCCGCGCGGTGGCCGACGATGCGCTCAACCGGCTGGAGGTGGACGCGCTGGGGCTGGATGCGCAGGATCGCCGCTATCTCACGATGATCGCTGATATCTACAAGGGCGGGCCGGTGGGGGTGGAGACGCTGGCCGCCGGCCTTAGCGAGCCGCGCGACACGATCGAGGACGTAATCGAGCCGTTCCTGATCCAGCTGGGGCTGGTGGCGCGGACCGCGCGCGGGCGCTGCCTGAACGATCGCGGCTGGCAGCACCTTGGCCTGACCCCGCCGAACGGGAGCCAGACCGGGCTGTTCGACAGCGGCGACTGAGGCGCATTCCGCGCTTGCGGATCAGCGGCGCTTCAGCCACCGTGATCCCGATAATTAATCGGAGTTTTCGGGATGAGCGATGTGATCGACAAACTGGCCGACTTCCCGGCCGAGCATGCGATGCGCCACAAGCTGGGTCCGGACGAGCGCGAATCGCTGGCGCACATGCTGCTGTTTCCCGAACAGGGCATCGCCGGGTTCATCTATCCTTCGGTCCGCACATCGGGGGCGGCCAAGTCCCGCGCGCACCTGTTCGGGCCGGGACTGGCCGAGCCGGTGGCCGAAGAGATCGAGATGCAGGTCGGCCCGGAAATGGATTTCGACTCATGGACCACGGGCCCGCTGACCATGGCGGTGCGCGAGCCGCACAAGGTGGTCGATCTGCACTGGCATGGGGAGCGCATCCGCTTCGATGGTCGTTACACCGCGTTGCACCCGCCCTTCGCGTTCAGCATGCATCCCGATGGCAACCCGCCCTATTACGGCGATGACCGCACCGAGCAGCACGGCCGGCTGAGCTGCGACGTGACGATCGACGGCAAGTCGTTCCACCACGAAGGCTTCCTGATCCGCGATCATTCGTGGGGTCCGCGGGTGTGGGGCCTTAACCAGCACTACAAGTGGTTCCATGCCGTCACCCCGAACTGCTCGGTCCACTTCTTCGAGATGCAGTCGTTCGCGGCCACGCAATTGCGTGGGTTCCTGTGGAAGGACGGCGTGATGAGCCTGCTGGCCGACATCAAGTACAAGACCAAGTTCGACGCGGCGATGTTCCAGCAGGAATTCGACGTGACCGTTACCGACATCAACGGCCGGGCGCTCGACATTGCCTGCCGCACGTTCACTACGGTCCATCTCGATAAGTACGATCCGATGATCTATCTCAACGAGGCGGCGACCACCGTTGAAATGGGCGGCGAAACAGGCGTGGGCTGGCTGGAGTTCTGCTGGAATCGCAATTACTTCGACTTTGCCAAGGAATATGTGACACGGTTTGCCTGAACAGCGGGCCGGCAGAGGAGAGCGAGCATGGCCACGGCGGCGATCAGTCCCAAGGCAGTGCCGGTGCGCGATCAGGTGAGCGCGGTGGAATGGGCGGCGCGGGTCGAACTCGCGGCGCTGTACCGCATGATCCACCACTTCGGCATGACCGATCTGATCGCCAACCACATCACCATGCGGGTGCCGGGCGAACCGGGGCATATCCTGATCAACGCCTATGGTCTGATGTACGACGAGATCACCGCCTCCAACCTCTACAAGATCACGCTGGACGGCGAGGTGGTGCTCAAGCCCGACGTCGATCTGGGGCTTAACGTGACCGGTTATGTGATCCACGGCGCGATCCATGCCGCGCGCGATGATCTGCATGTGGTGATCCATACCCACAGCGCCGCCGGCACCGGGGTTTCGGCGATGCGCTGCGGGCTGCTGCCGGTATCGCAGCACGCCGCGCTGATCGACGGGCGGATCGGTTATCACGATTATGAAGGCGCCGCATTCAACATGGCGGAGCGCGAGCGGTTCGTGACCAATCTGGGCGAGGGCAACCTGCTGATCCTGCGCAACCATGGCCTTATCGCCTGCGGCCGGACCTGCGCAGAGGCGTTTCTGGGCATCTACCGGCTGGAGATGGCCTGCAAGATGCAGGTGGCTGCGCTGGCTGGCGGGGTGGAGAATGCCTTGCTCATGGCGGAATCGGCGTTGGAAAACACCCGCGCGATCCTGATCGAACATCCCTCGATCGGCGCGGGCACGCTGCAATGGCAGGCGCTGCTGCGGCGGATGGAGCGGATCGACCCGTCATGGAAGGACTAGCGATGGCGACGGTGCAGGCTGCCCCGGATTATGGGCTGGACGAGGCGGTGGAATGCCGGGTGCTCTCACCGGGCCAGCCGCCGCTGTTCATCGAAGCCCGCGCAGGCGCATTCGCCGGCGCGGAAGAGGCGGTGGCGTGGGTGGCGCAGCACCATGCCGCGCTCGACCGGCTGATCGAGCGCCACGGCGGGATCGTCCTGCGCGGCTTTCCCATCGCGGCCTCTGAAAATTTCGGCGCGATCAGCGGCTGCTTCCCGCAGTTCACCGGGGGCTATCAGGGCGGCGCGGCGGCGCGGCGGCCGGTGGCCAAGGGGGTCTACGAGGCGACCCAGCGGACCGGCGACCAGCCGATCCCGATCCATCAGGAAATGTTCTATCTGCGCGACTATCCGCCGCGCCTGGCCTTCTTTGCGCGCAAGGTGGCCGAACGCGGCGGCGAGACGCTGATCGCCGACATGCGCGCAATAACCGCTGCGCTGCCGCCAGCGATCCGCGCCAAGCTCGAAGCGCACGGCATCCGCAACGTGCGCAACTTCGCGGCGAAGACGGGCAACAGCGAAGAAACCCGCCTGATGGACAAGCGCGGCTGGGACTTCGCGTTCTATACCGATTCGGTAGACGAGGTGAACGCGATCTGCGCCCGCCGCCACATGCGCCCGCACTGGCACGAGGACGGCAGCCTGACCGTATTCAACCAGGAAGACGCCTTCGTCATCCACCCCTCGACCGGCGAACGGGTCTATCGCAGCGGGCTCCACATCGCCCATTTCTATCGCGGTTCGTATGACAACACCGGTGCCGCCGCAGAACTGCGCGCGTCGCAGCAGTTCCCGTCGGGCGCGTTTCTGGGCGATGGCAGCGAGCTTGATCCGGCCGAAGATGCCCAACTGTGCGCGGTGGTCGACCGGTTCACGTACCAGTGGCCGTGGCAGAACGGCGACGTGATGATCCTCGACAACCTGCTGACCGGCCACGGCCGCAACCCGTTCGAGGGCACCCGCGCGACCGAAGTAGCCCTGCTGGACTGAGCGTTCAGTCCAGCGCGGCGAGCATCGCGTTGTCGTAGGGGCGCAGCTCCCCCAACGCGCCGCGCCGGACCTTGCCCGCCCATTCAGCATCGGCCAGCATTGCCCGGCCGATCGCGACCATGTCGAACTCGTTCCGCGCCATCCGCGCATAAAGCTCGTCGATCCCGGTAATCGCGGTCGGGCGGTTCTGGTAGACGCTGACAGTCATGTCGAGATCGAGGCTGACCGAGCCCACTGTGACGGTCGGCTTGCCGGTGAGGTGCTTGGTCCAGCCCGCAAGGTTGCGCTCGCTATCGGCAAACTCCGCCGTCCAGAAGCGCCGCTGCGAGCAGTGGAACATGTCGACCCCGGCATCGACCAGCGGCTGCAGGAACGCGGCCAGTTCCTGCGGCGAGTGCCAGACTTTCGCGTCGTAATCCTGGATCTTCCACTGCGAGAAGCGCAGCAGGATCGGGAAATCCGGCGCGGTCGCGGCGCGGACGGCGCGGATGATGTCGGCAGCGAAGCGGCTTCGGCGCGCCGGATCACCGCCATAGGCATCTTCGCGCCGGTTAGTGCCGGGCCAGAAGAACTGATCGATCAGATAGCCGTGCGCGCCGTGCAATTCGACTCCGTCGAAGCCCATTTCGAACGCCGAAACGGCCGCGCGGACATAGGCCTCGCTGACCGTGTCGATATCCTGCTGGGTCATGGCCCGGCCGTTGGGCTGGCCGGGAGCGCCAAATCCGGATGGCCCGATGGGCAGGCCGATCGCGTCGGGCCGGTCTCCATAAATCTCGGCCACGTCGCTCTTGGGCGCGGCACCGATGTGCCACAGCTGCGGCATGATCGCAGCGCCTGCCCCATGGATCTGGCGCAAGACCTCGGCCCAGCCGGCCAGCGCAGCCGGCCCGTGAAAATCGGGCACGCCCGGATCATTCGAAGCATTGGCCTGCGGAATCCATGTGCCCTCGGTGATGATCAGCCCGGTGCCGCCTTCGGCGCGGCGGCGATAATAGGCCGCGACATCAGGGCCGGGCACTCCGCCGGGCGACATGCCGCGCGTCATCGGGGCCATGACGATGCGGTTGGGGATGGTGGTCCGCCCGAGCGTGAAGGGCTGAAACAGCGGGTCAGTCGCGTGCCGGTCCATCAGCGCAGCTCCAGCCCGGCAAAGTTGCCGGCCTGTCGCCAATCGGCCAACATCCGGAAGAATGCGGTCGACGGGAAGTACATGCCCGAGCCGATCGCGCTGCGGCGATCTTCCGGCTTGCCTTCGGCGTTGAAATAACCGGGTGTGCAGCTTTCCTGAAATGGCCGGCGCGCTTCGTTCATCCCGGCGATGGCCTCTTGCCATGCCGCTTCCGCGCTGTCGGTGGCTTCGACCGCCGCCTTGCCCTGATCGAGCACTTGGCGGATGATCCACGTCAGGTGATCGGCCTGTTCCTGCAGCATGTGCGGCACGCTGACGGTTGCGCCGGTCTGGGTCAGGCCCATGAAGAAGATGTTGGGAAAGCCGCGGCTGAACAGCCCGTGATACGTGCTGATCCCGTTCGCCCACTTGTCCGAGAGCAGCTGCCCGCCCCGGCCGACCACATCGTAGCCCGCCTGATGTGCCCAGGTGGTGCCAAGTTCGAAGCCGGTGCAGAAGATCAGGCAGTCGAGCGGGAATTCCGTGCCGTCGACCACCATGCCCCCCGGGGTGATCCGCTCGATCCCGCCGCTGACGTCGACGATGGCGACATTGGCGCGGTCACACGCCGGCAGGTAATCGTCGCTGAACCCCGGGCGTTTGCACATCGTGCGGTAGTATGCCTTGAGCAGCGCCGCCTTCGCCGGATCGCGGACGCATTCATCGACCCGCGCGCGGACGATCTCGTTGTATTCGTAATCGGCGGCTTCCTGCGCCGCGCCGATGGCGGCGGGGGTGCGTTCGGCTTCGGGAACCGCTTCTGTCGCCGCGATCATCCGGCGGAAGAACCGCGCCCAGCCATCATCGACCGGGCAGTCCACATCCTCGCCATTGCCAATGCGGTTGAAACTGTCGCGGCGTGCGTTCTGCCAGCCAGCCGGCAGTGCCTTGAACCATTCCGGATCGGTCGGCCCATTATCGCGCACGCCGACCGCGGTGGGCGTGCGCTGGAAAATGGTGAGCGACAGCGCGTCCTTGGCCAGTTCCGGCACCGCCTGCAGCGCGGTGGTGCCGGTGCCGATCACGCCGACGCGCTTGTCGGCCAGTCCGGTCAATCCGCCGTCGGTGCTGCCGCCGGTATAGGCATAGTCCCACCGCGCCGAATGGAAGGCGTGGCCGGCGAAATCCTCGATCCCGGGAATACCGGGCAGCTGCGGGCGGCTGAAAATGCCGCTTTGGGTGGTGACGAACCGCGCGCACAGCGTGTCCCCGCGCGAGGTCGTCGCGGTCCAGCGGGCGGCCGCTTCATCCCAGACGAGGCCGGTGATCTTCGTCTGGAACAGCGC
The DNA here is from genome assembly GCA_947455865.1 of Sphingomonadaceae bacterium. GTDB lineage: Bacteria > Pseudomonadota > Alphaproteobacteria > Sphingomonadales > Sphingomonadaceae > Novosphingobium. Next base: position 4,923 of record CANGQZ010000031.1, on the reverse strand, counting down.
GCGTTCGTAAAGCCCGAAGTGGCGGCCGAGCAGCTGGCAATAGGCCAAGATCTCGCGCCCGCGGATATAGCGCTCGGTCGGGACGTAGCCGGTTTCCTCCAGATAGGGCAGGTAGATGTAGGATTCGACATCGCAGCGCAGCCCCGGATAGCGGTTCCAGTACCACGTGCCGCCGAAATCGCCTGCGGCATCGACGATGCGCACACTGTCGATGCCCTGCCGGCGCAGCGTGGCCGCCGCCTGAATCCCGCCGAACCCCGCGCCAATCACCAGCACATCGATGGTTTCATCGAGCGGGGCGCGCTCTGGCAGCGGGCCGGCATGGGGATCATCGGCAAAACGGGCGAACTTGCCTTCCGCGAAAACGTATTGGTCGGTTCCCGCCGGGCGCAGACGCCTTACCCTTTCCGCCTCGTAGCGAGCGCGGATTTCGGCAAGGTTGGGAGTGTGGTCTTCGCTCATCGGGCTATCTTCCGGTTCAGGCCTGAGTCTGGTGCCGGTGTGCCCCGGGGCAAAATCGCCGTGCCCTGAGCCTCCGTTCCGGCATTCCGCTCCCATGCAGTGCGGCGTTGTTCGCCCTCGCCCGGTTTTGTCGGACGGCCCCCGCTGCCGCAAGCGGAAAGTCGATTTTTATTCGGCAATCGGCTCGGCGTGCGGGTTGCCAGAGGCGGCGTTGTTCTGGCATCGCTGCCCCCCACAAGCGTTGGGAGAGCGCGATGAAGCTGTGGGCCGTGGTCGAGAACGACAAGCCGCTGCAACTGTTGGAGCGGCCCGATCCGGTGCCGACCGGGCGGCAAGTAGTGATCCGGGTTACGCATTGCGGCGTTTGCCATTCGGACCTGCACTTTGTCCATGGCCAGTTCGATCTGGGCGGCGGCAAGACCCTGCGAATCACCGATCGCGGCGTTAAATTGCCGTGCGCGCCGGGGCACGAGATTGTTGGCCGCGTGGTCGCGCTCGGCCCGGACGCAAGCGGAGTGGCCATTGGCGACGAGCGGATCGTTTACCCGTGGGTCGGCTGCGGCGCGTGCGAGCTGTGCCAGAGCGACAATGAACATCTCTGCTATACCCCGCGGGGTCTGGGCATCATCCAGGATGGCGGGTTCGGCTCGCACATCGTCCTGCCCGACGAGACCTATCTGTTCGCGTTCGACGGGATCGATCCGGCGATTGCCGCCACCTTCCCTTGTTCGGGATTGACAGTCTATTCGGCGATCATGAAAGCCATGCCGCTCGACCCCGCAAGGCCAGTGCTGGTGGTAGGCGCGGGCGGGCTAGGGCTGGTTGCCGTGCGGATGCTGCAGGCGCTGGGCTTTGCCAGGATTATCGTCGCCGATCTGGCGCCAGACAAGCGCGCCGCCGCGCTCAAAGCCGGGGCGAGCGCGGCGATCGACAACGGGGCCGACGATGCACTCGCCCAGATTGCCGATGCCGCAGGCGGGCTGCTCCAGGCGGCGTTCGATTTCGTCAACATTGGCGCCACGGCTGCGCTGGCGCTCGACACGCTGGGCAAGCAAGGCAAGCTGGTGCTGGTCGGGGTTGGCGGGGGTGAGTTGCCGCTGTCGCTTGCAGGCATGATCTTTCGCATCCGCACGATCATCGGCACGGTAACCGGGCGGCGGCAGGAACTGCGCGAATTGATTGCCTTGGCCCAGACAGGCAAGTTCGTGCCTATGCCGGTGACGCGGATGCCCAAGGACCGCGCGAACGAAGCGCTTTCGCTACTCGCTGCGGGCAAAGTGATCGGGCGGATCGTGCTCGAAGACCCGGCATGATTGGCGCTGCCGGAAACAGAAAGGGCCCGCCGCGATGAACAACCCTGCGCCCGATCCGCTGGCCCAGCTCTATGCGGGCTGGATCGCCACAATGGCCGCCAATCCGGCGATGACGCTCGACGAAATCCGCGGGCTGTTCGAACACTGGGGCGACGTGACCGGCGAGCCCGGCGGGATCGACTACACCGAAGGCACGCTCGGCGGGATCGAGGGGCTGTGGGCCCGGCCGCACGGGGCGGCGGCTGAGCGGACGCTGCTGTGCTTCCACGGCGGGGGCTATGCGCTCGGCTCGCGCTGGTCGCACCGCAAGCTTTACGGGCATTTCTCCAAGGCGGCGGGCTGCGCGGCGTTCATTGCCGAGTATCGTCGAGCGCCGGAGCATTACCACCCCGGCCCGGTGAACGATTGCACCGACGTTTATGCCGGACTGCTGGCGGGCGGGGCCGATCCGGCCAATATCGCCTTCGTGGGCGATTCGGCGGGCGGCGCGCTCGCGATCACCACGCTGCTCAATGCGCGCGGGCGCGGGTTGCCGCTGCCGGCGGGGGCATTGGCGATGGCGCCCTATCTCGACCTTGAGGCCAGGGGCGAGACCTATGACAGCAACGCCGAGGTCGACGTGCTGGGCGCACGCGAGGCGACACTGCAATTTGTCGGGGTGTTCCTCGGCCCCGATGGCGACCGCCACGATCCGCTTGCGAGCCCGCTTTATGCCGATCTGGCCGGCTTGCCGCCGATCTTCGTGCAGACCGGTGGCGACGATGTGCTGCTGGATGACAGCCGCAGCTTCGTTGCGCTGGCGCAGGCCGCCGGGGTGACGGCAGATCTGGAGATCAGCCCGGGCCAGCAGCACGTGTTCCAGTTTCTGGCCGGAAATTCAGCCGTGGCCGATGCGGCGATTGCCAGAGGGGCGGCGTGGTTGCGCGAGCGGCTCAGGCTTTGACCGGAAAGGCCGCGGCCAACGCCTGTGGGCCGACGAGCACGCCCGCTTCGGTGATGTAAGCCGTGACAAGATCCGCCGGGGTGACGTCAAACGCCGGATTGCGCACCGGCGAGCGGGTCACCGCAGCGCTGACCAGCAGGCCTGCATCGTCGGGCCCGGTAATCGCGGCAACCTCGCTCCCGCTGCGCTCCTCGATCGGGATGGCATCGCCGGATGGAGTGGCCGGATCGTAAGTGCTTGAGGGCAGCGCGACATAGAACGGAACCCCGTGGGCCCGCGCCGCGAGCGCTTTCAGATAAGTCCCGATCTTGTTGCAGACATCGCCATTGGCGGCGACCCGGTCGGTCCCGACGATGACCATATCGACCGCGCCGCGCTGGAAGTAGTGCCCCCCGGCGTTATCGACGATGTAGCTGTGCGGAACGCCGTGGCCGGCCAGTTCGAATGCGGTGAGCGCACCCTGATTGCGCGGCCGGGTCTCATCGACCCAGACATGGACCCGAAATCCCGCGTCGTGCGCCAGATAGACAGGTGCGGTGGCGGTGCCCCAGTCCACTGTTGCCAGCCAGCCGGGATTGCAGTGCATCAGGATGTTGACCGGGGCGCCTGACTTGCGCTCGGCCAGCGCCGCTATCAGCGGCAGACCCGCGTCGCCGATCGCGCGGTTGACCGCGACATCCTCGTCACACAGCCGCGCGGCTTCGGCATAGGCCGCGGCAGCGCGTTTCCCGGGCGCCAGCGGGCTGACGACGGCGCGCACCCGCTCCAGCGCCCAGCGCAAGTTGACCGCGGTGGGCCGGGTGGCGGCGAGCGCCTCGACCGCCTGCGCCAGCGCCGCTTCGGACGGATCGGCACGCAGGGCCAGCGCGAGCCCATAGGCGGCGACCGCTCCGATCAGCGGGGCGCCGCGCGTGGCCATCCCTGCGATGGCGACGGCCGCATCACCCATCGTGCCCAGCACCAGCCGTTGAGTCTGCCATGGCAACTTGCGCTGATCGAAGATGCCCACCCGCCAGCCATCGGGTTCGAGCCAGATCGAGCGGGTCTGGACGCCGTCCAGTTTCATGCGGCAACCTCGCCAAGGATTTCGGCGAAGCTGGCGGCTAGCGGCCATGGTGCGGATTCCGGCAGCGCACCTTCGCGGACCAGCTGTGTCACCGCCATGCCCGCCGCCTGCGCCGCCACCAGTTCTTCGGCAATGTCGGAGAGGAACAAGATTCGCTCGGCCGGGATGGCGATGGCGGCAGCAATGGCGCGATAGGACGCCGCTTCGCGCTTGCCGCCCACCGCAGTATCGAAATTACCGGCGAACAGCGGATTTAGATCGCCCGCCGCGCTGTGCCCGAATAGCAGCCGCTGCGCCGCGACCGAACCGGACGAATAGACGTACAGCGCAATGCCGGCAGCGCGCCACCGGTGCAGCGCGGCGGCGACATCGGGATAGACGTGGCCCTTGAGTTCGCCGCTGGCATAGCCTTCGGTCCAGATCAGGCCCTGCAGCGTCTTGAGCGGGGCGATCTTGCGGTCCTCGTCGTGCCAGCGCTCAAGCTGGGCGATGCAGTCGGCAGGGTCTGGCGCTGCGCCTGCTTCGGCCCGGACCGCATCCAGAATTTCACTCAGGTCACCGGCATGATCGCGGACATAGCCGGCCATCCGGGCGCGCGAATAGGGGAACAGCACCGAGTGGACGAAGGCGATGCTCGACGTCGTGCCTTCGATATCGGTGAGGATCGCCGCCGGGATCACCCCGCGGCGCCGGCATAACTGGGCAGCGCCTCGGCAATCGGATCGCCGGTGAAGCGCGCGACCCAGCCTTCCGGCGTGTTGAACAGGCGGATCGCGGTGAAAAGCGGCTGCGGGCCCATGTCGAACCAGTGGACGGTGCCCGCCGGGAGAACGATCAGGTCTCCCGCAGTGCATTCGAGCGCGTGGACGGTGCCGCCGGCGCGGATATAGAACAGCCCGGCACCCTCGACAAAAAACCGCACTTCGTCATCGTCATGGACGTGTTCGGCGAGGAATTTGGCGCGCATTTCGGCGGCCGCCGGGGTCGCCGGGGTTATCCGCGCCACGTCCTTCGAAAGATAGCCGCCGCGCGCCTCCAGCCGGGCGATCTGTTCGGCATAGGCGGCCAGAATGGCGGCATCATCGGCATCGTCGGGAATGGGCGCGCCGGCGTCCCACGCTTCGAGTACGACCCCGTGG
>CANGQZ010000030.1 GCA_947455865.1 Sphingomonadaceae bacterium | reverse complement strand
TATTCGCCCACTTCGGGTTCTCGGTGGAACGGATTGTTCCGCAGATTGTCGAGAAACTGAAATAACTTATGCAGGAGTTTTAATATGGCGACCAAGGTTGCGATCAACGGTTTCGGGCGCATCGGGCGCAATGTGGCGCGGGCCATCATCGAGCGGACCGACCATGACCTCGAGCTGGTCTCGATCAACGATCTGGCCTCGGCCAAAGCCAATGCCATGCTGTTCAAGCGCGACAGCGTCCACGGTCCGTTCCACGGAACGGTCGAAGTGGACGGCAACGATCTGGTCATCAACGGCAAGCGTATCCACGTCACTGCCGAGCGCGATCCGGCCAACCTGCCCCACGGTGCGCAGGGCGTCGACATCGTGCTCGAATGCACTGGCTTCTTCACCGACCGCGCCTCGTGCGAGAAGCACCTTGCGGCGGGCGCGAAGCGCGTGGTCATTTCCGCGCCGGGCAAGAATGTGGACCTGACGGTGGTGTTCGGCGTCAACCACGACAAGTTGACGAAGGATCACGTGATCATCTCTAACGCATCGTGCACCACGAACTGCCTGGCGCCGTTCGCTAAGGTGCTGAACGACGCGATCGGGATCGAGCGCGGGCTGATGACCACGATCCATTCTTACACCAACGACCAGAAGATCCTCGACCAGATCCACGACGATCCGCGCCGCGCCCGGGCTGCAGCGATGAGCATGATCCCGACCACTACCGGTGCCGCGCGCGCCGTTGGCGAAGTGCTGCCCGAATTGAAGGGCAAGCTTGACGGATCGGCGATCCGGGTACCGACCCCGAACGTCTCGGTGGTCGACCTGACTTTTACGCCCAAGCGCGATACCACAAAGGAAGAAGTTAACGCCCTGCTCAAGGCGGCGGCGGAAGGCCCGCTGAAGGGCGTGCTGGCCTATACCGACGAGCCGCTGGTCTCGATCGACTTCAATCACGATCCGGCCAGCTCGACCATCGACAGCCTGGAAACGGCCGTGATCGATGGCAAGCTGGTGCGCGTCCTTTCGTGGTACGACAACGAGTGGGGTTTCTCGAACCGCATGGTTGACACCACCGGGGCGCTGGCCGCGCTGCTCTGATGACAGTGGCCGGCCGGCTTTCCGGAATCGCCCGGCGCACGCGCACGCGCGGGGCGATGGAAGTCGTGCCGGCGGTCGCGGTAACCTGCGAAGCGGGCGTAGCCGGCGATTATCGCGGACGCATCGCCCCGGGCGGCAAGGGCCGACGGCAAGTTACGCTGCTGGAGGCCGAAAGCTGGGAGACGGCGCTGGCCGAACTGGGCGCAGCGCTGCCGTGGCAAGAGCGCCGGGCCAACCTGCTGATCAGCGGGGTGCGGCTGCCGCGCGAGACGGGCCGGACAATCGCGATCGGCGCGACTTTGCGCATCGAGACCACCGGCGAGTGCGACCCGTGCTTCCGGATGGATGAACTGATCACCGGCCTCAAGACCGCGCTCGCGCCCGACTGGCGCGGCGGGGTGACCGGGCGGGTCATCACCGATGGCACCATCGCCATCGGAGACGAAGTAAGGATCGAACCGTGAGCACATTCAAGACACTGGACGATCTCGGCGATATTGCCGGCAAAGTGGCGCTGGTGAGGGTTGACCTCAACCTGCCGATGCAGGACGGCGCGGTGACCGACGATACCCGCGTGCGCGCGGCGGCGCCGACCATTCTCGAACTGGCCGACAAGGACGCAAAAGTGCTGCTGCTGGCGCATTTTGGCCGGCCCAAGGGCGAGCGGGTCTCGACCCAGTCGCTGAGCATGGTCGTCGATTGCCTGCAGGGGGTGCTGGGCCGCGAAGTGATGTTCGTGCCCGAAATCGCCGGGCCGGTGGTCGCGCAATCGGTCGGCATCCTCGAAAACGGCGGGATCGCGGTGCTGGAGAACACCCGGTTCTGGAAGGGCGAGGAAAAGAATGATCCCGAACTCGCCAGGACGATTGCCGCCAACGGCGATTTCTATGTCAACGACGCCTTTTCCGCAGCGCACCGCGCCCATGCCAGCACCGAAGGGCTGGCGCATATCCTGCCCGCCTATGCCGGGCGCTCGATGCAGGCCGAGCTCGAAGCGCTGGAGAAGGCGCTGGGCAATCCGGTCAAGCCGGTGGCGGCGGTGGTTGGCGGGGCCAAGGTTTCTTCCAAGCTCGACGTGCTCAAGCATCTTGTGAGCAAAGTCGATCACCTGATCATCGGCGGCGGGATGGCGAACACGTTCCTTGCCGCGCGCGGGATCGATGTCGGCAAGTCGCTTTGCGAGCACGAGCTGGCCGCGACGGCCGAGGAAATCCTGAGCAATGCCGAAGCGGCCGGATGCACGGTGCATCTGCCCTATGACGTCGCAGTGGCGAAGGCATTTGCCGCCAATCCGCCTTCACTGCGCATCTGCAACGTCCACGAGGTTGCCGCCGACGAGATGATCCTCGACGTTGGACCGCAGGCGGTGGAAGCGCTGGCGGATGTGCTGAAGACCTGCCGGACGCTGGTGTGGAACGGGCCGCTGGGCGCGTTCGAAATGGTGCCGTTCGATACCGCGACGGTGGCGCTGGCGCGCATCGCGGCGGCGCTGACCAAGGAAGGTTCGCTGATTTCAGTGGCGGGCGGCGGCGATACGGTCGCGGCGCTCAACCACGCCGGGGTGGCGGGCGATTTCAGCTATGTTTCGACCGCCGGCGGGGCTTTCCTCGAGTGGATGGAAGGCAAGGAATTGCCGGGCGTGATTGCCTTGCAGGCCTGATCACGGAACTTCTGCAAAAACTTTCACGAATGCCACCGAGGTAAGTTTCGGGCCTGTTGCACCGCAACAGATCGATGCTATGGGACCGCCGCAACATACGTATGCAGGCACGCCGGTGCTCGCCGAGCGCCGGCCCCGAACAGAGGGCAGGACACGCGATGCAGATTTCCGACATGACCGCGAAAATGGCAGCGGGCCAAGGCTTTATCGCCGCACTGGACCAAAGTGGTGGCTCGACCCCCAAGGCGCTCAAAGGCTATGGCATCGAAGAAGGTGCGTGGGCCAGCGACGAGGAAATGTTCGGCCTGATCCATGAAATGCGCAGCCGGATCATCCGTTCGGCCGCTTTCACCGGTGAGAAGGTGATAGGAGCGATCCTGTTCGAGCGGACGATGGACGGTTCGGTCGACGGCGTGCCCGTTCCGGCCGCGCTGATCGCCAAGGGCGTGGTGCCGTTCATCAAGATCGACAAGGGTCTGGAAGACGAAGCCGACGGCGTGCAGCTGATGAAGCCGATGCCGACGCTGGACGCGCTGCTGGAAAAATCGAAGGCGCTGGGCGTGTTCGGGACCAAGGAGCGTTCGGTGATCAATTCCGCCAACCGCGCCGGAATCGCGGCGGTGGTGGCGCAGCAGTTCGAGATCGGCCGGCAAGTGCTGAGCCACGGTATGATGCCGATCATCGAGCCCGAAGTGAACATCAAGAGCGCGACCCGGGCCGAGTGCGACACGATCCTGCTTGAGGAAATTCTGAAAAATCTCGATGCCTTGGCCGATGGTGTTCAGGTGATGCTGAAGCTCTCGCTGCCGGTAGTGCCGGGGACGTTCGCCCCGCTGGTTGCGCATCCCAAGGTGCTGCGGGTTGTCGCCCTTTCGGGCGGTTTCGCGCGCCCCGAAGCTTGCGCCGAACTGGCGAAGAATGACGGGATCATTGCCAGCTTCAGCCGCGCGCTGCTGGAGGACCTGCGTTTTCAAATGAGCGATGCCGAATTCGATGCGACGCTGGGCGAGGCGATCGACCAGATCTATCAGGGTTCGGTGGTGAAGTCGGCTGCTGTCGCGGCGTAGATTTTTGGGGGCACGTCCAGCATCCGGGGGGCCGGTGCCGTAGCCCTTCGCGCAGGCGAAGGGCGCAACCCAGCCAATAACCCCTCAGCCGCCGCGCAGGGCGCTGAGGGTCAGGCCGGTGGCGGCGAGGTGTTCCAGATCGGTGACGAGGTGAAGCAGGCGCAGGCCACTGCGCTGCCTGGCTTCGGTTAGCGCCGCAACGAATTGTTCCGTGGTTTCAACGCGTTCGCCCCAGCCGCCATAGGCCCGGGCGAGCGCGGCAAAATCGGGGTTGTGGAGCGTGGTCCCGCTGACCCGGCCGGGAAACGTGCGTTCCTGATGCATCCGGATCGTGCCGTAAGCGCCGTTATCGATCACCAATGCAATGAGGTTGCAACCGTATTGCACTGCGGTTGCAAGCTCCTGTCCGTTCATCAGAAAATCCCCGTCGCCGGCGAGCGCGACCACCATCCGCTCGGGGAAGCGGCGCGCGGCTGCAACCGCGGCGGGGATGCCGTAGCCCATCGAGCCGTTGGTGGGGGCAAGCTGGCCGGGGTAGGCTTCGTAGGGCCAGAAGCGGTGCCACCAGCCCGAGAAGTTCCCCGCGCCGTTGCAGATCAGGGTATCGCCGGGAAGCGTTTCGCGCATGGCGCGGACGCAGAGCGCGAGATCGAGCTGCGCCCCGGTTGCCTGGGGCGTCGACCAGTCGAGCCATTCGCGGTGCGCCTGCGCGCCGGCATCGAAGGGGACGACTTCATCTTCCCACAAGGTGGCGGCCTCGGCGAATTCGGCCATGTCGGCGCAGATCGCCAGATCGGTGCGGTAGACGCGGCCGAGTTCCTGCGGATCGGGGTGAACGTGGATCAGCGTCTGGCCGGGATGTTCGGGGGTGATCAGAGTGTAGCCATCGGTGGTTGCCTCACCGAGCCGGGCGCCGACCACCAGCACCAGATCGGCCTCTTTCACCCGGCGGACCAGCGCGGGGGAGGGGCCGTAGCCAAGTTGGCCCGCCCAGGCCGGGCTGGAGTTGGGAATGGCGTCCTGCCGGCGAAACGCGGCGGCGACGGGCAGCCCAAGCCTTTCGGCAAAGACCTGGAAATAGTGGCGGGCCTTGGCATCCCACCCGGCGCCGCCGACGATCGCGATCGGGGCGGCGGCATCTTCGAGCAGGCGCATCAGCGTAGCCATCGCATCGGGGCAGGCGGCCTGCGCCGGACGGACGACCGCCGGGCGCGGGGCGATGCCGGTGACGGCTTCGAGCAGCATATCCTCGGGCAGCATCAGCACCACCGGGCCGGGGCGGCCCGAGATGGCGATGCTCCATGCCCGGGCGATGTATTCGGGAATGCGCCGGGGATCGTCGATCCGGGCGACCGACTTGGCGAGCGGGGCGAACATGGCGGCGAGATCGACTTCCTGAAACGCCTCACGGTCACGCAGCGGGCGGTCGACATCGCCGACGAACAGCACCAGCGGAATTGAATCCTGCATCGCCACGTGAACGCCGATGCTGGCATTGGTGGCGCCGGGGCCGCGGGTGACCATGCAGACGCCGGGCCGCCCGGTCATCGCCCCATCGGCGCAGGCCATATAGGCGGCGCCGCCTTCCTGACGGCAGATCACGGTTTCGATTCGCGGCGAATCGTGCAGCGCATCGAGCACCGCAAGGAAGCTTTCGCCGGGGACGGTGAAGACGCGGTCTACGCCCTGTTCGAGTAAGCAATCGACAAGCAGGCGCCCAGCGTGCGGGGCGGTGTTGCTAAGGGGTTTTCCATTCATCCCCGGTGGTTAGCGCGCCGACCCGCCGAGTGCAATTGCGCCCCGGGCTGTGCCATTCCGGGAAAGGCGAGACAGTGCCGGATTCGCGCACTGGATCGTGGTGAAGAACGGGTTAATGTTCGCGCCTATGAGCCGCACCGCCTCCTTCGGGACCGCCCGCCACCCCTATCGCGCGACGCTGCCGCTACGCGTGCTGCGCCGCCTGCCCAGCCATGAGCCTGAAGTGCGCGTACGCATAGCCGCAGCCGAAAGCGACGATGGCGAAGAAGCGCCGCCGCACCGGCCGCTGATCACGGTGCAGGACGTGAAGGACTTTCTGCTGGCCTATTGCGCCTGCTTCATCGCGGTTTCGACGTTTCTGAGCTGATTCGGCTTAGGCCGGGTGGGCGTGCGCGCGTTCGCTCAGGAACAATAGCCGGCCAAGCCACGCCGAGATCAGGCACATCGCTGCGCTGAGCAGCAATTGCTGGACGATCGGCACCCCGGCGGCGCTGAGCCCCATGGCCAGCACCGCGCCGCCGACCATGGCCCCGGCATTGACGATGTTGTTTGCCGCGATGGTCCGCGCGGTCTGCGCCTTGTCCACAAACGTGGTGAGGAAGGCATAGAGCGGGACGACGAACATGCCCCCGGCGACGGCGATGCCGAGCAGGGTGAGCAGCAGCGGCGCGGCCAGCGGCTGCAGGACGAAAGCAGCCGCGTTCATCAACTGGCCTTCGTTATGGACCGGCCAGCGCATGCAGACGGCCCAGAAGGCGATCACGAAGCCGCCCATGACCAGCACCGATACCGGGCCGTAGCGCGCCGAGACCCGGCCCTTGAGCAAATGGTTGATCGACATCGAGCCGATGGCGATGCCGATCGAGAAGATCACCAGAAACAGGCTGGCGACTTCCTTGCTGGCATGGAGCACGTTTTTGGCGAGCGGCGGGAACTGGATGAACAGGATTGTGCCGACCGACCAGAAGAACGAGATCGCCGCAATCGCGAGGAACACCCGGCGATCATGCATGGTGTTGCGCACGAGCCCAATCGAGGCACGGATCACGTTGAAATCGAGCGGCTGAATTTCGCCCAGCGGCGGCGCGGGCGGGACTTGGCGCGCGGTGGCATAGCCGATCAGGGCGGTGATGATCACCACCAGCGCCGCCCACTCGATCGGGATCCAGCCCGCGAGAATCGTGCCGGCGAGAATTGCGATATAGGTCCCTGCCTCGACCAGCCCGGTGCCGGCGAGCACTTCTCCGGGGCGCAAGTGCTGCGGCAGGATGGCGTACTTGATCGGCCCGAAGAAGGTGGAATGCACCCCCATCGCAAACAGCGCGGCGAGCATGAGCGGGATCGCCACCGTTTGTACGGCTATGCCTTTCCACGCCATCGCCAGACCAGCCGCGCCGACCAGCATGATCCCGATTTCCGCCGCCTTGACGATGCGGATGATCCTGGCCTTGTCGCGCATATCGGCCAGCTGGCCCGAGAGCGCGGACAACGTGACGAACGGGAGCACGAACAGCGCGGTGGCAATGCCGCTGAACGCGGCTTCCTGAGCCTCATCATTGTAAAGGCTGTAGACCACGAACAGCACCATCGCGTTCTTGAACAAGTTGTCGTTGAAGGCGCCGAGCAACTGGGTGACGAACAACGGAAAGAAGCGGCGCTGACGAATGAGATGGGTGGTGGTGGTCATGCGGTCCTTGTGGCGGGCTGCCGGTGTCGCGGGCGGACCCTAGAGCCAATTGGTGAACGAACAAGCCCCCTTGGTGGTGCCCGGCGGCGATGGGCAAATTGGCGGCATTTCCGGCCTGACCCTCGACAGGGGCAGGCGCGAACGGCTAGCGAGGGGGGCGATGCTGAACCTCCCCAACATCCTGACCCTGTCACGGATCGTAACCGTGCCGCTGCTGGTGGCGCTCTTGTGGTGGCCGGCGTGGCACGCGGGCTATCTCGCCGGCTTCGCGGTCTACTGCCTGATGGGGGTGACCGATTATTTCGACGGCTATCTCGCCCGGGCGCATGGCACAGTTTCAAAGCTGGGCGTTTTCCTCGATCCGATCGCCGACAAGATCATGGTGGCGGCAGTGATTCTGGTGCTGACCGCGCAGGGCATCCTCACCGGGCCCTACGTGGGCGACATGCATGTCATCGCCGGGCTGGTGATCCTGCTTCGCGAGATTGCGGTTTCGGGACTGCGCGAGTTTCTGGGCAGCCTGCAGATTTCGGTCCCGGTGTCGCGGCTGGCCAAGTGGAAAACCACCTTTCAGTTCGTTTCGCTGGGTGCGCTGATTCTGGGTGAAGGGCTGCCGCGGTGGCATGCGCTGGTGGGCGGGCTGGAGATCAACGTGCCGCATACGGTGGGGCTGACCACGCTGTGGGGCGCGGCGGCGCTGACAGTGATTACGGGTTGGGACTATCTGCGGGTGGGCTTGAAGCATATGGATTGAGGCGGCTGGTGGGAGCACGCTGCGCCAACCTGATCCGCCTTAATGGGAGAGAAGAGATGGCTTTGACGCTTTATGCCGCGACAATCCCCTCGTTCGTGCAGATTCTGGGCTCGGTCGCATCGATGATCGACAAGGCCGAGGCGTTCTGCGGCGCGCACAATTTGGCGCCCGAAGTGCTGATCGAAGCGCGGCTGGCCGAGGACATGCTGCCGTTTGCCTATCAGGTGAAATCGGCGGCGGTTCATTCGCTCGGCGCGATCGAGGGCGTGCGGCAGGGCGTGTTCGGCCCGGACATGACGCCGCCGCCGGCCAGTTTCCAGGCGCTGCGTGCGCGGATGACGGAGACCATGGTGGCGCTGCAGTCGATCGATCCGGCCGAGATCGAGAGCTTCATCGGCCGGCCGATGCGTTTTGAAATGGGCAGTTTCCGGATGGACTTCACCGCCGAGGAGTTCCTGCTCTCGTTCTCGCAGCCGAACTTCTATTTTCATGCGGCCACTGCCTATGACATCCTGCGGATGAAGGGCGTGGCGCTGGGCAAGCGCGATTATCTGGGGGCGATGCGGCTGGCGGGGTGAGGGTTGGCTTGTTTGGCAAGCAAGGTACTTAAGGAACGCCAACGTTACCTCGGCGCGTAGCCCTTATGATGCTCGATCAGATCCCACCGGTTGCCATATAGATCCTCAAATACGGCGACGGTCCCATAGGCTTCATGGCGCGGCTCCTCGAGGAAATGGACCCCTGCCTCGATCATCCGCTCATGATCGCGGGAGAATTGGTCAGTAACGAGAAAAAGGAAGACTCGTCCGCCGGCCTGATTGCCGATGGCTGCCTGTTGGGCGGGATCGGCGGCGCGGGCTAACAGCAGGCCCGCTCCTCCACCGGGTGGCATGACCACCACCCACCGCTTGCCGCTGTCGAGCGATGTGTCCTCAATCAGGGTAAATTCGAGCGCTTGCATGAACCATGCGATGGCTTCGTCGTAGTCACGCACGAGCAGCGTGGTGAGATGGAGCGATATCGCCATCGCTAACCCGCGCGCAGTTCCTCCGCCAGCAGCCGGAATTCATCGCCGCGGGGCGAGTTTTTGCGCCAGACCAGCGCGATTTCGCGGTTGGCGGTGGGCGAGGCGAGGGGGCGGGCGACGACGTTGGTGCCGTTGAGGATGCCCGCGTCGATCGCCATTTCGGGTAGCATGGTGAGCCCGAGCCCGTTATCGACCATCTGGACGAGGGTGTGCAGGCTGGTGCCGATCATCGTTGCGCTAGCGCGCAGTTCGGGCCGGTTGCAGGCGGCGAGCGCGTGTTCACGCAGGCAGTGGCCATCCTCGAGCAGGAGCAGCCGGGTCTCGTCGATCAGTTCGGGCGGGATTTCGTCGGGCGGATCGCGGGGATCGTCCTTGGGGAAGGCGACGAACAGGGCATCGAGCTCAATGGTTTCCTGCTCGACCTCACCGGTGGCGAAGGGGAGCGCGAGCAACACGCAATCGGCGCGGCCGTGGTGGAGCGATTCGATCGCGGCGGCGCTGGTTTCCTCACGCAAGTAGAGCTTCAGGTTGGGGCGTTCGCGGCGCAGGCGCGGGAGCATCCGTGGCAGCAGGAACGGGGCGATGGTGGGGATTACGCTCATCCGCATTTCGCCGGAGAGCGGCTGGCCGCTAGACTGGACGAGTTCGGACAGTTCCTCTGCCTCGCGCAAGATGCGGTGCGCCTTGGCGACAACCGCGAGGCCAAGCGGGGTGAAGCGCACTGCGCGCTTGGTCCGTTCGACCAGTACTACTCCGAGCAGCGTTTCGAGATCGCGCAGCCCGGCCGAGAGCGTGGACTGCGAGACGAAGCTGGCATCGGCGGCGCGGCCGAAATGGCCGTGTTCGTGGAGCGAGACGAGATACTGGAGCTGCTTGAGGGTGGGGTGATAGACAGTCATCGGCCGGTGCCGGGGCGATGGAAACGGCGTGACTGCCCGATAGACCCCTCCGCCGTGCTGTGCACGGCCCACTTGCCCGTGCCGGTGAGTGATCGGGGGCGGGGCGGGGTCATTCGGCCGCCTGATCCACTTCGGGTGAGACGAAATCGGCGTCTTCGTCCGAATCGAGTGGCGCATCGCCGGGCTCGTCATTGGCGGCGAGGGCGAGCGCGGCGCTCTGCGCGTCCATCTGCGAGTGGATCTCGTCGATGTGTGTCATCCTGAGCTTGCCGCCGAGCACCGCGAAAGCGAGCTTGCCCTCGACCAGCTGGAGTGCATCGCGGCCGAACTGTTCGAAGCGCCATCCTTCGAGCAGCGGCAGGTTCTTGCGCACGCCGGCGGCGAGCAGTTCGAGATCGTCGCTGCGGGCGAGGAGGCGGGCGGCGACATCGATTTCGCGCGAGCGGATCTTGAGCAGCAGCTTGAGCAGATCGGCGACGAGCGCGCCGTCCTTGCCGAGCGGAGCGCCGCGCGGGGTGCGGGCGGGCAGTTCCTCATCCGGCAGAGGGGCGGCGGCGGCGAGGGCTTGCATCATCCGGCGGCCGATCTCGTTATCCTTCCAGCCCGGCGACAGTCCGCGGACTTTGGCGAGATCGGCCTGCTGTTTGGGCGGGTGGCTGGCGATATCGGCGAGGGTCTCATCGCGGGCGATGCGGCCGCGCGGGATGTTCTTGTCCTGCGCTTCGCGTTCGCGCCAGGCGGCGAGCGCTTTGAGGCGGCCGAGCATGGCGGGGTTGCGCCCGGCGGCGCGGATGCGTTCCCATGCGGTTTCGGGGTCGCTGTGATAATTGTCCGGATCAGCGAGCTTTTCCATCTCGGCATCGAGCCATTCGCCGCGACGGGTCTTGACCAGCCGCTTGAGCATCCGGGGGAAAATCTTGGCGAGATGGGTGACATCGCCGATGGCATATTCGAGCTGGCGCGCATCGAGCGGGCGGCGCGACCAGTCCGTAAACCGCGCGCCCTTGTCGACCGCCATGCCGAGCCACGATTCGACCAGGTTGGAATAGCCGATCTGTTCGGACTGGCTGATCGCCATCATCGCGATCTGGGTATCGAAGATCGGGTGCGGGGTGCGCTGGGTGAGGTTGTAGATGATCTCCACATCCTGCCCGCCGGCGTGGAAGACCTTGAGCACATCCTCATTATCGACCAACAGATCGAGCAGCGGCCCAAGATCGATCCCCGGTGCCATCGGATCGATCGCCGCCGCCTCTTCGGTATCGGCGATCTGGATCAGACAGAGTTCGGGCCAATACGTGTTTTCACGCATGAATTCCGTATCGACGCAGACAAAGTCGGCCTGCGCGAGTCGCCCGCACAGCTCGGCGAGGGCTTCGGAGGTATTGATCAGCGGATGTATCTTCATGGTCTTTTCTGTATGAGCCCGTGCGGGCTCGCGGCTTGACAAAGAGGCAGCCTTCGCCTGTTAGCCGCCCGTCCTTGCCCCCTGCCTGATCGGCGGCAGATTGGAAAGAGTTTCGATGCATCCCTATCGGTCCCATACCTGCGGCGCGCTGACCATCGCGAACGAAGGCGAGGCGGTCCGGCTTTCGGGCTGGGTTCACCGCAAGCGCGATCACGGCGGTGTGCTGTTCGTCGATCTGCGCGATCATTACGGGATCACCCAAGTGGTGGCCGATGTCGACAGCCCGGGGCTGGCGCTGCTCGAAGGGCTGCGGGTGGAAAGCGTTGTCACCATCGACGGCACGGTCAAGGCGCGCAGTGCGGCGACGATCAACCCCAACCTGCCGACCGGGGCGATCGAGGTTTATGCCCGCGGCGCCGAAGTGCTCAGCCGCGCCGAGGAACTGCCGCTGCCGGTGGCGGGCGAGCAGGAATATCCCGAGGATATCCGCCTGCGCTATCGCTTCCTCGATCTGCGGCGCGAGACGCTGCACGCCAATATCGTCAAGCGCACCAAGATCATCGGCGACATCCGCCGACGGATGGAAGCGACCGGGTTCACCGAATATTCGACCCCGATCCTGACTGCATCGAGCCCCGAGGGCGCGCGCGACTTTCTGGTGCCGAGCCGCATCCATGCCGGCAAGTTCTATGCGCTGCCGCAGGCGCCGCAGCAGTACAAGCAGCTGCTGATGGTGGCCGGGTTCGACCGCTATTTCCAGATCGCTCCCTGCTTCCGCGACGAAGATCCGCGGGCCGACCGGCTGCCGGGCGAGTTCTACCAGCTCGATCTGGAGATGAGCTTCGTCACCCAGGAAGAAGTGTGGGAGACGATGGAGCCGGTGCTGGCCGGGGTGTTCGAGGCGTTTGCCGAGGGCAAGGCGGTCACTCCGGCGGGCACGTTCCCGCGCATCGCCCACGCCGAGGCGATGCTGAAATACGGTTCGGACAAGCCGGACCTGCGCAACCCGCTGGTGATCAGCGACGTGGGCGGGCATTTCGCCAGTTCGGGCTTCGGCCTGTTCGAGAAGATCGTCGGCTCGGGTGGGGTGGTGCGGGCGATCCCGGCACCGGGGACCGCGGACAAGAGCCGCAAGTTCTTTGACGACATGAACGAGTGGGCGCGCAGCGAAGGCCATGCCGGACTGGGCTATGTCACCCGCAAGGGCGGCGAATTCGGCGGACCGATCGCCAAGAACCACGGCACGGAAGGGATGGAGGCGCTCTACGCCGAGCTCGGGCTGGGGCCGGACGACGGCCTGTTCTTCGCCGCCGGCAAGGCCGAGCAGGCCGCCAAGCTGGCCGGCGCGGCGCGCACCCGGGTGGGCGAGCAGCTTGGCCTGATCGAGGCGGGCGCGTTCCGGCTGTGCTGGATCGTCGATTTCCCGTTCTACGAATGGGACGAGGACGCCAAGAAGATCGATTTTGCCCATAACCCGTTCTCGATGCCGCAAGGGGGCCTTGCCGCGCTGGAGGGGCAGGATCCGCTGACGATCAAAGCGTTCCAGTACGATCTGGTGTGCAACGGCTATGAGATCGCCTCGGGCTCGATCCGCAACCAGCACCCCGATCTGATGGTCAAGGCGTTCGAGCTGACCGGGCTGAGCAAAGCCGACGTCGAGGAGCGCTTCGGCGGGCTTTACCGCGCATTCCAGTATGGCGCGCCGCCGCATGGCGGGATGGCCGCGGGGGTCGACCGCATCGTGATGCTGCTGTGCGGCGTGCAGAACCTGCGCGAGATCACGCTGTTTCCGATGAACCAGCGCGCCGAGGACTTGCTGATGGGCGCGCCGAGCCCGGCCGAACCGAAGCAATTGCGCGAACTGCACCTACGTGTGGTAGAGCCGCCAAAGGCATAGCCGGCACCAGACCGGCGAATCGGCAGATTTCCCCAGTCCAACGCCACCCCCTTGCCAGCGCTCCAAGCGCACATTAGGGCGGCGCTGAACTTTTCATCTCCCGTTCACGAGAGGATTATCCATGAGCGACACCGCCGACCGGGTTAAGAAGATTGTGGTCGAGCACCTTGGCGTCGAAGCCGACAAGGTTACCGAAGACGCCAGCTTCATCGACGACCTGGGCGCAGACAGCCTCGACATCGTTGAGCTCGTGATGGCCTTCGAGGAAGAATTCGGCGTGGAAATCCCCGACGATGCGGCGGAAAAGATCGGCACCGTATCGGACGCGATCAAGTACATTAACGACAACAAGGGCTGATCGGGCCGTCCTTCTTCCCGGTCTTAACGGCCATCGGCCGGTGCGCCTGGCGGGAAGAAGACGGGCCAAGGTTGCCTTTGACAGGCTCGGCCCGAATGGGCCGAGCCTGTTGCCGTTTCCGGTAATGGCGCGGTTTCGGGAACCATTGCGTTTTCGTGTCATGCGTTTATCGGGCCCGCACAGGTATTTCGGAGCATTCCCATGCGTCGTATCGTCGTAACCGGTCTCGGCCTTGTCACTCCGCTGGGCGCCGAGGTTGAAACCGTCTGGGCCAACCTTATCGCCGGCAAATCGGGCGCGGGCCCAATCACGCGGTTTGACGCGAGCGACCAGAAGTGCCGCATCGCCTGCGAGGTGAAGCCGGCCGACCACGAATTTGGGTTCGATCCCAATCTGCGGGTCGATCACAAGGTCCAGCGTCAGGTCGACCCGTTCATCATTTACGGGATCGATGCTGCGGGGCAGGCGATCGAAGATGCCGGACTGGCCGACATGCCCGAGGCAATGCGGCTGCGCGCCGGCTGCTCGATCGGCTCCGGCATTGGGGGCCTTCCCGGCATCGAGAGCGAATCGCTGGTGCTGGCCGCGAAGGGCCCGAGCCGGGTCTCGCCGCACTTCGTCCACGGCCGGCTGATCAATCTGATCTCAGGGCAGGTATCGATCAAGTACGGGCTGATGGGGCCGAACCATGCGGTCGTCACCGCCTGCTCGACCGGCGCGCATTCGATTGGCGATGCGGCGCGGATGATCCGCGACGACGATGCCGACATCATGCTGGCCGGCGGCGCGGAAGGAACGATCTGCCCGATCGGAATCGCCGGTTTTGCCCAGGCCCGCGCGCTTTCAACCGCGTTCAACGACGATCCGACCCGCGCCAGCCGCCCCTATGACAAGGACCGCGATGGCTTCGTGATGGGTGAAGGCGCAGGCGTTGTGGTGCTGGAGGAATACGAGCACGCCAAGGCGCGCGGAGCGAAGATCTATGCCGAAGTGATCGGCTATGGTCTCTCGGGTGATGCCTATCACGTCACCGCGCCGCACCCCGAAGGTTCGGGCGCGTTCCGGGCGATGGAAATGGCGTTGCGCAAGTCTGGCCTCACGCCGGCCGACATCGACTATATCAACGCGCACGGCACCTCGACCCCGCTGGGCGACGAGCTGGAACTGGGCGCGGTGCGGCGCCTGTTCGGCGATGCGATCAGCGACGTTTCGATGAGCAGCACCAAATCGGCGATTGGCCACCTTCTCGGCGGGGCCGGTGCGGTCGAGGCGATCTTCTGCATACTGGCACTGCGCGACCAGATCGTGCCGCCGACGCTGAACCTCGACAACCCGAGCGAAGGCTGCGCCGGGGTCGATCTGGTGCCACACGTCGCCAAGAAGCGGGAGGTTCGCGCGGTGCTGAACAACAGCTTCGGGTTCGGCGGCACCAATGCCAGCCTGGTGATGCGGGCGGTCTGATCCCGTGATCAGCTGGCGCGGCCGTCTGTTCGCGCTGGGCGCGGCGCTGCTGCTGGCGGGCGCGGCGTGGCTCCTGGGCGGCTGGATCGCGGCCGGGCCGCTGGCCAAGGACACCGAGTTCGTCGTTCGCGACGGCGAGAACCTCAACACCGTTACCGAGCATCTGCTGTACGTCGGGGCGATCGATTCGACCGGGGGGTTCCGCCTGCGCACGCGGCTGCTGGGCGGCGGTGCGGCCATCAAGTCGGGTACGTTCGTGCTGCCCAAGGGCGCGAGCCAGCGCACGCTGCTCGATATCCTGCATGGCGGCCGGGTGGTGCGCCGCTTTGTCACCATCCCCGAGGGGATGCCTTCGATCATGGTGCAGGAGCGGCTGCTGGCCCAGCCCAACCTGACCGGCGAGCTGGCGGTGCCCGATGAAGGATCGGTGCTGCCCGATACCTACGAGATCACGACCGGCGAAACACGGGCGGCCGTGGTGCTGCGGATGCAGGCGGCGATGCAGCGCGCGCTGAAGGAATTGTGGGCGAAGCGGGTGCCGGGGCTGCCGCTCAAGACCCCGCAGGAAGCGCTGGCGCTGGCCGCGATCGTCGAGAAGGAAACCGGCAAATCCGGCGAGCGCCGGCTGGTGGCCGGGCTTTACCTCAACCGGCTGCGGCAAGGGATGATGCTGCAGGCCGATCCGACGATCATCTATCCGATTACCCGGGGCAAGCCGCTTGGCCGGCGTATCCGCCAGTCTGAGATCGCGGCGGTCAACGGGTATAACACTTATGCAATGGTGGGCCTGCCCAAGGGCCCGATCACCAATCCGGGGCGTGCTTCGATCGAGGCGGTGCTCAATCCGGCTTCGACCACGGCGTTGTATATGGTAGCCGATGGAAGCGGCGGCCATGCGTTCGCCGCGACGCTGGAAGAGCACAACCGCAACGTCGAAAAGTGGTTCGCGATCCGCCGGGCGCGGGGCGAACTGTGAGCACGATCGCTTCAGGCGATCATAATGACAGTTTTATCCAGTTTTTCTCATAACACGCCGTGCGTTATCCCTCCGTCATCCACAAGGAGCATATCGCATGATCGACCGCACTATTCCCGACGTCACTCTCAAGACCCGCGTCCGCGATGAAAGCATCGGCGGCCCTAACCCCTTCCGCTGGCAGGATCTGGCGGTGCGCGAGGAATTCGCCGGCAAGCGCGTGGTGGTGTTCTCGCTCCCCGGCGCGTTCACCCCGACTTGCAGCAACGAGCAGTGCCCGGCGTTCGAGCGGCTGCACGACGAATTCCACGCGCTGGGCGTCGATGCGATCTATTGCATCTCGGTCAACGATGCCTTCGTGATGTATCAGTGGGGGCGCAATCTGGGCCTGTCCAAGATCCGCCTGCTTCCCGACGGTTCGGGGCACTTCACCCGGCGGATGGGGATGCTGATCGACAAGGATCACCTCGGCTTCGGGCTGCGCTCGTGGCGCTACGCCATGGTCGTCGAGGACAATACGATCACGCACTGGTTCGAAGAGCCGGGGATCAACGACGATGGCAGCGACAGCGACCCTTACGGCGAAACTTCGCCCGAGCGGGTGCTGGCGGCGCTGCGCGTTTAAGCGAAAGGCCGGGCGATGAGCGAGCAGGCGGGCCGGCCGTTCATCGTCACCGCCGAATTGCCGGCGGACGTGCTGGCGTGGGCCGACGGCCTGCGCCGCGCGCACTTCCCGCCGGAGCGCAATCATCTGGCGGCGCACGTCACCCTGTTCCACGCGTTCGCTCCGTCGCTGCGCGAGGAACTGCGGCCGCTGCTGGCGCGGCTGGCGGGGGAGTTCGCCCCACCGCCGGTGCGGCTGACCGGGCTGATGGACCTTGGCCGGGGCACCGCGCTGGCTCTCGAAAGTTTGGGCATGCTCGCGCTCCGCGCCGAGATTGCCGAGCATTTTCACGGCGCACTGACCGCACAGGACGCGCACCCGCCGCGCCTCCACATCACCATCCAGAACAAGGTTGAGCCGGCGGCGGCAAAAGCGCTGCAGCGGGCGCTGGCGCCGACAATCAGCGAGCGCCGGTTCACCTTTGCCGGGCTGGGGCTGCACCGTTATCTGGCGCCCGAGTGGGAGACGATCGGGCGGTGGCCATTTCGCGGCCGAGGTGGTTGACCGCGTGGCCGCGCGGCCCTAAGAGCCGCGCCTGCCCGAGAGGTCAGGCCCCGATGTTCGGGTACCGGGGCGGAGTAGCTCAGCTGGTTAGAGCAGCGGAATCATAATCCGCGTGTCGGGGGTTCGAGTCCCTCCTCCGCTACCATTTGGTCAGTATCTTCAGGCCGGGCGATAGGGGCGCGGCATGGGCGCTTTGCGGCCGGGCAATTGCCGGACGCCACCTTTCCAACGGCCGCATGGGCGGCCAGACAGTCGAACTTTCATGTCGTTTCCAGAAATCCCCGCGCCTCTTGCCGAGGCCCTTGCCGCGCATGGTTATGCCGAACTGACCGCGGTTCAGGCGCAAGTGATCCAGCCCGAAGCGCGGGGGCGCGATCTGGTGGTTTCGGCCCAGACCGGATCGGGCAAGACCGTAGCGTTCGGCCTTGCCATGGGCGACGAACTGCTGGGCGACGGTGGCCTGCTGCCCCCGGCCGGGCTGCCGCTGGCACTGGTCATCGCACCGACCCGCGAACTGGCGCTGCAGGTGAGCCGCGAACTCGCCTGGCTTTATGCCAAGGCCGGCGCGCGGATCGCCACCTGCGTGGGCGGCATGGACCCTTCCAAGGAACGGCGCGCGCTGAGCTATGGCGCGCATATCGTGGTCGGCACGCCGGGGCGCCTGCGCGATCACCTTGAGCGCGGGGTGCTTGACCTTTCGGCACTGCGTGCGGCGGTGCTGGATGAAGCTGACGAAATGCTCGACATGGGGTTTCGCGAGGATCTGGAGCAGATCCTGGACGCCACACCCGACGGGCGGCGCACGCTGCTGTTTTCGGCGACGATGCCCAAGCCGATCGTGGCGCTGGCCCGGCGCTATCAACACGAGGCGCTGCGCATCTCGACCGTTGGCGAGGAGCGCGGCCACGGCGATATCAGCTATCAGGCGGTGACGGTGGCCCCGGCGCAGATCGAACCCGCCGTAGTCAACCTGCTGCGTTTTCACGAGGCCGAGACGGCGATGCTGTTCTGTGCCACCCGCGACAATGTGCGGCACCTCCACGCCACGCTGGTCGAGCGCGGGTTCGCGGCGGTGGCGCTTTCGGGCGAGCACAGCCAGTCTGAGCGCAACAACGCGCTGCAAGCGCTGCGCGATCGCCGCGCGCGGGTCTGCGTTGCTACCGATGTCGCGGCGCGCGGGATCGATCTGCCGAGCCTGAGCTTGGTGGTCCACGTCGAGATTCCGCGCGATGCGGAAATCCTGCAGCACCGGTCCGGCCGGACCGGGCGCGCGGGCAAGAAGGGCACTGCGGTGCTGATCGTGCCTTATCCGCGCCGCCGTCAGGTCGAGATGATGTTGCGCGGGGCCCGGATCGAGGCCGAATGGCTCGAGACGCCCGGACCGGAGGAAATCCGCCGCAAGGACCGCGACCGGCTGATCGCGGCGCTCTTGGCTCCATCGGAAGCCGATGACGAGGACCGCGAGATCGCCCGCGAGATTTTGGCGCAGCGCTCACCCGAAGAAATCGCCTCCGCTGTGGTGCGCGCGCACCGCGCCGCGATGCCGGCGCCTGAAGAACTGGTCAGCGCCGGCTCGGCCGACGCGCGTGCCGCCACGCACCGCGCCGGGTTCGAGGACACGCTGTGGTTCCGGATGGACATCGGCCGACGCCACAACGCCGATCCGCGCTGGCTGCTGCCGCTGATCTGCCGGCGCGGCCATGTGACCAAGAACGAGATCGGCGCGATCCGCATTGGCGCCAACGAAACCCATTTCCAGATTCCCCGCGCCATCGCCGGGCGGTTCCAGCAAGCGGTGGCTCGCACCGCCGGGGCCGACGGCGAGGACGAGAGCGGGGTGCGGATCGAGGTCAGCGAAGGCGGCCCGCGCGAAGTTGCCCGAGTTCATCGCAAGGGCGGACGACCCAACGATGGCCCGCCGCGGCCGCACCCGGGGCCGCATGCCGGGCCCCGCGGCAAGCCCAAAACGCACCACAAGGGCCCGCGCGGCCCGCGTCCGGGCTGATCCGGCGCGGGCTTGACAGCGAACCGGCCAGCAACGGCCGGAAGACCGTCAGCGCAGTGTTGCCCCGAACAGCTTGTGTAGTTCGTGGAAATGACGCTCGGCGGCGGGCTGATCGTAGATGGGGAAATCGGCCATTGTCCAACCGTGGAGCGCGCCGGCGTAGATTTCGGCCTCGTAATCAACCCCGGCGGCGTCGAACGCGGCTTTGAGCCGTTCGTGCATCTCTGGCGGATAGTATTCGTCCGCGTCTGCGCCGGCGACGTAGACCCGGGCCTTGATTCGGTCGGCGAGGAGATGGGGGCTGGTGGGATCGTCGCTGGCGAGGTTGCCGCCGTGGAAGCTTGCCGCC
>CANGQZ010000029.1 GCA_947455865.1 Sphingomonadaceae bacterium | reverse complement strand
GACCGTTGCGCGAAGAGCCGCCTGCTTTCTTGTGTGCCATCTCGATCTACTCCGGAATGCTTATTCGGCGGCCGCTGCGGGAGCGGCTTCGGTGGCCTTGGCGGCAGCCTTCTTGGCAGGCTTGCCAGCGGCGCCGACCGAAAGGATGCGCAGCAGGGTCAGCTGCTGGCGATGGCCGTTGCGGCGGCGATAGTTGTGGCGGCGACGCTTCTTGAAAACGATCACCTTTTCGCTCTTGGCCTGCGCGATGATCTCGGCCGAAACCACGACGCCAGCGGCATCGGCGATTTCGCCGCCGTCACCGGCGAGCAGGACATCGCCCAGCGTGATCGTGTCGCCGGCTTCACCCGCCAGCTTCTCGACCGCGATCTTGTCTCCGGCGGCAACCCGGTATTGCTTGCCGCCCGTGCGCACGACTGCGAACATGGTACCCTGATCCAATCTTTATTGCCTTGCCGCCCCGCTGGCACTCGGCCCGGAACGATGCCGGAAGCCGATGCAGGCGACGCGCCGACTCCCTGCCCCAACGCGGGGCCGGGGCCGGAAGAAGCAGCGCCGTTAATCGAACCACCCTCGGCTGTCAACCGAGCATCTGGGCTTCCGCCGCCGCGCCTGAGCGTTTAAGGCATTCTGCGATGAACCACCAGATGTTCCGTGCCTTGATCGTGTTGCTGGCCAGCGCTGCGTTGTCCGGATGCGGCTCCACTGTCGGCTATCCTTCGCTTGCCCGCCAGCCGGCCGAAGCGGCCACGTGGGACCCGGCAACGCCGGGGGCGGATGGCCGGCCCAGCGGCAGCGCGCCGGTGGCCGCTCCGGCCAGCGATGCGGCAGTGGTCCAGAGCCCGGTTTCGCCGGAACTGGCCAGCCGGCTCGCTCAGCTTGAGGATTCCGCTCGTGCTGCCCATGCCCGGTTCGCGGCCAAACAGGCGCGCGCAACTCAGCTCGTCGCAGCGGCACGCGGTGTGGCGGTAGCAAGCGAACCGTGGTCGGTGGCGACAGTGGCGCTGGCCGAACTCGAAAGCGCGCGCAGCGATGCGATGGTCTCGCTGGGCGAGCTGGACCGGCTCTACGTGGCGCAACGGATAGACGGCGGCGATGGGGGCTCCATCGCCGCCGTCCGCGACCAGGTGACCGCATGGGTCGCCGATGAAGATGCGGTCCTGGCCGATCTCGGGGGGCGGATGACGGGCTGATCGGCGAACAGCCCCGCCCCGAACTTCAGTGGCCGACCACCGCGTAGATGACAGCGATGGCAACGCCCCACACCATGATCAGCACCGGCAGGATCAGCACCTGCGCCGAGGCTTCGCCAGCGGTCAGCGGGCCTGACAGGGTCTGGACCCCGCGATTGGAAAATTGGCCAAGGGTGAGCGCATGGCTATCGGCATCGGGCCGCATCCCCGCCCACTTGTAGCACAGCCCGAACCCGCCGATGATCGAGACGACAAACGCCACCATCGGCAGCACCAGTTCGCTGTTCATGAACAGCAGGCTCATCAGGCCGAGAAACCCGAGATAACAGGCCACCGTAACGCCATAGAGCGCGGCGGGCAGTTCGAACGTGCGATTGACCCGGGTCTGCACCGGGGCATTGGAAACCTGCGCAAAAGCGGCCAGGTCGGCTTGGGAAACATGTTGTGACATCGGCGAACCTCCTTGCTGCACCGACGCTATTGCGGCGCGCAGGGAGATTCGTTGATCGAGGTCAAGTGCCGGGAAATTTCTTCCCGGCGCAGTTCAGGCCGCTCAACCGCGCCCTTTCGACTTGTTGTAATCGACCCCGGCCTGGATCATCGCATCGGCAATCGGCGCCATCAGCACCGCAGTTGCCCCGCCATCGACCGGAATCACCGCGCCGTTGACATAGCTGGACGCATCGCTCGCAAGCCACAGCGCACATTCGGCGATATCGCGCGGCCAGCCGACCCGGCCCGAAGGGATCAGCTTGCCCAGCGCGCCATCCAGATAGGCCTCGAACTCGGATGCTTCGGCATCGTCCACGCCGAACGCCTTGGCCATGATCGGGGTCATCGTGATCCCTGGGCAGATCGCGTTCGACCGGATGCGATGCGGGCCAAACTCGGTCACCGCCTGCGCCACCACCCCGAGCACGGCGTGCTTGGCGATGGTATAGGCGGCGGAAGACCAGCCACCTTCAAGCCCGGCAGCGCTGGAGGTCGAGATGATCGAACCGCCGCCGCCCTGACGGACGAACTGGCGCGCGGCGTGCTTGTGGCCCGAAACCACCGAATGGGTCAGCAGGTCCGAAGTCCACGCCATGCCAGCGGCATCGATATCGATCAGCGCATCGCGGTTACCCGGCGCGCCGGCATTGTTGAACATCACGTCGAGCCGGCCAAATCGCTCGACGGCGGCCGCCACTAGCGCCTCGATCGAGGTATCGTCGGTAACGTCGGTGTGGACGTAAAGCAGGTTGCCGGCAAAGCGCGCTTCGAGCGCCGCGCCAATATCGTCCTGAATGTCACCGACGGCAACCTTGGCGCCCTCTTCGATGAACAGTTCGACCGTCGCCAGACCGATCCCGCTCACGCCGCCAGTCACAACAGCGACCTTCCCAGACAACCTTCCCATGATATCACTTCTCCGTATGCATGTTATATCTACAAGTAATATTTGAGTAGCATCCCTAACGGACGCGTTCCGGAAACGATGCGTGGCCTAATTCGCGTTGATTCGCACGACCGAAATTCAAAAGGTTTGCCGCAAGAGAAGCGAAAACTTGGCAAGGAGCGGACCATCAGTCGCCCCTAAACCGCAAAAGCTCGCAATTCACGTCCACCGCGCCAGATCGGCGTAATCCTGATCGCGCGGTTCGATCCACCGCCAGACCGCCCCAACTTGCTCACGCTTCCAGAACCACGCCTCGCTTTTGAGGTGGTCCATCGCGAAGTCGGCGGCGGCAAAGGCATCGCGGCGATGGCGTGCGGCGGCGGCGACCAGCACGATCGGCTCGCCCGGGTGCAGCACCCCGCTGCGGTGGATCATCAACAGCCCGGCAAGCGGCCAGCGCGCCTCTGTCGATGCGGCCAGCGCGATCATCCCCGGCAGCGTCAGCGGCTCATAGTGGCGCAGTTCCAGCGCGGTCACCCCCTCGCCCACACGGACCTGCCCAAGGAACGAGACGATTCCCCCGGCACCGCCGTGCGCAGCGGCAAACGCGGTCATTTCGGCAGCGGGATCGAACGGCGTCAGCGCCAGCCGCACGTCGGCCATCTCAGCCCCCGCTCACCGGCGGCAGGAAGGCGAGTTCATCGGCCTCGTTCACCATCAAGCCGTTTGCCGCCACCAGTTCACCATTGCGGGCCAGCCGCACTTTCGGCCCAGCCAGTGCCTCACTGAGCGCCGGGGGCAGCGTCGTAAGCACATCCGCCAGCGCAGTCGGCGCATGCAGCGGCACGGTCAGATCAGGAACGCCGGCAATATCCTCCAGCCGGCCAAGGAACACCAGCCGTGCCATGGCCTCAGCCCCCGGTGGTCGACATATGGCGGGCCAGCGTCGGGGCCTCGCCGCGCCGCTCGATCGCGAAAGCATGGCGGGCCGGCTTGATCCGCATCGCCTCGTCGAGCCCGGCCGAGAGCGCCGCATCGGGATCGGCCGAGCGTAGCGCCGCGCGCAGATCGACCGCCTCGGTCCCGCCCAGGCAGGGGTGGAGCTGGCCGGTCGCGGTCACGCGGATGCGGTTGCAGCCCTCGCAGAAATTGTAGGTCAGCGGGGTGATGAATCCCAGTCGCCCGCCGGTCTCCGCCACATCGACGTAGCGGGCAGGCCCGCCGGTGCGGTGACCGCTGGGGCTGAGCGTCCAGCGCCGCGCCAGGCTTTCGCGCACTGCGTCGAGCGGCAGATAATGATCGAACCGGTCCTGCTCGACTTCGCCCAGCGGCATAACCTCGATCAGGGTCAATTCCATCCCCTGCGCGTGAGCCCAGCCGATCAGGTCGTGGATCTCGTCCTCGTTGATCCCTTTCAGGGCCACCGTATTGAGCTTCACCGCCAGTCCTGCCGCCTTCGCCGCGGCGATCCCTTCCAGCACTTGCGGCAGCATGTCGCGCCGCGCAATGCGGGCGAACGTCGCGCGGTCAAGCGTGTCGAGCGAAACGTTGATCCGCCGCACGCCCGCCGCCGCCAGATCGTCCGCAAATTCGGCCAGCCGGGTGGCGTTGGTGGTAAGCGTCAGCTCCTCCAGCCCATGCCCCAGCTTGCGGCCAAGCGCGCGCACCAGCTCGATCATGTCGCGCCGCACCAGCGGCTCGCCGCCGGTCAGTCGCAGCTTGGTGATCCCGCGCGCGATGAAGCCGAGCGATAGCTTGTGCAATTCCTCCAGCGTCAGCACTTCGGCCTTGGGCAGGAATGTCATCCGTTCGGGCATGCAATAGGCACACCGCAGGTCGCAGCGATCGATTACCGACAGCCGCAAATAGCTGACGCGGCGCGCGAACTGGTCGATCAGGGGGTTGGAAGCAGTCACCGCGCTAGCCTAGCAGAGCCGCACCGGGCTGGCTATCGAGCGGAAGGTACTGCCCGGTCACTGCGTCAGCGGCGGCAAAGAAGGCAGCGGCGGCGTCAATCGCCGCCGCGTCGCCGCCTGCCACCGCATTGACCCGGGCGGGTGCCGATTGCCGCGCCAGTCCGGCCACTGCCGCCTCGCGCCAAGCGCGGTGCAGCGGATCATCGGGCGGAAACACCAGGGTCACCACCGCCGCGCCTTCCGCCAGCAGGGCAAGGATTTCCGGCAAGGCCCCGGCATGAAACGCCGCCGCCGCGCCCAGCGGGTCATCCGGCAACGCCCCCAGTTCGAACCGCATTGCCGCTCAGCGCCGCTGGCGGGTGAGCGTCATGCCGATCTGCTCGCCCGCCTCGGCAATCGCCAGTTTGACGATCTTGACCGTCACCGATTCCACGCGCGGGTCCTGCACAAACAGCGTTTCGGCGATATGGTCGGCCACCGCCTCGATCAGTTTGAAATGCACCCCCGGCGGCAGCGCCTGGGTAGCGGCGAACTTGAGCTCCATATAGTTCTTCGAGGCCGAAAGCGGCGTATCGGCACCATAATGTTCGGCCGGCTTCATCCGCGCTACGATCGAAATGCGCAGCGGCTGGGGGCGACCAGTCTCCTCCGAATAGATGCCGGTCAGGACATCAACTTCGAGATCGTTGACTTCGAGCAGGAGCGAATCGTTCATCACCCCCGCTTAGCCCGGATTGGCCCAGCGTGCGAAAATCGCGGTGGGCAACAGCCGCCCGCCCGCGCCTTCCTCGCGCACGGCCAGATCGCCGTGCTCGATCGTCCCCGGCAGATCGGCGAACACTTCGTCGAGCAGCCCGGCCAGCGCCAGCGAACTCATCCGCACCGCATAGACGGTGAGGAACAGGAAGCGGCTTTTCGGGTCGAGCAGTTTGCGGCAATCGGCCACCAGTGGGGCAAGGTGATCCTCCAGCCGCCACACTTCGCCTTCCGGCCCGCGCCCGAACTTGGGCGGATCGAGGATGATCCCGTCATACCGCTTCCCGCGCCGCACTTCGCGCGCGGCGAACTTGGCGGCGTCGTCGACGATCCAGCGGATCGGCCGCTCTGACATTGCCGAAGCTTCGGCATTAAGCCGAGCCTGCGCCACCGACTTCTTCGAGGCATCGACATGAGTCACCGGGCCATGCACGGACAAAGCCAGCGTTCCCACCCCGGTATAGCCGAACAAGTTGAGCGTGCTGAGCTCTCCTGCTCCGCCCAGCATCCCCCCCATCCATTCCCACACCGGGGCCATGTCGGGAAAGAACCCGAGGTGGCGGAACGGGGTGCAGCTAGCGGTGAAGCGCACCTCTTCGGCGCCGTTCTGCCAAGCCAGCGGCCAGCCTTCGGCCACCGGCCGGTCAAACCGCCAGCGCCCACCGCCACCCTCGTCCGAACCCGGCACGAACTCGCCATCGGCGCTCCAGTCGGCCAGCCGCGGCGCCCACAGCGCCTGCGCTTCGGGGCGGATGAAGCGGTAGGGCCCATAGCGCTCAAGCTTGCGGCCTTGCCCGCTATCCACCAGCCCATAATCCGCCCAGCCCCCGCCGGAAAGGACCAGTGGCACTTCGGCAAGATCAGCCATCAGACCTTCAGCGTGGCGTGCGCCGCGACATAGACGGCAATCGCCGCATAGTCGCCTGGCAGATCGACCAGCCGCTCTTCGCGCTCGAACAGATCGCCCACACGCCCCGGCAGGGTCGGGCGGATGCCGGTTGCTTTCTCCACCGCATCACGGAATTTGGCTGGGTGCGCGGTGGCAAGGGTGACCACAGGTGTCGCCGGATCGATCCCGGCGGTGCGGGCGGCGTGCAGCCCGATCGCGGTGTGCGGATCGATCGTCTCGCCGGTTTCGACGAAGGCCCAGCGGATCGCGCGCATCATGTCGTCGGCATCGCCCCGCGCGCTCGAGAACAGCGCCGCCGCGCCTTCGCGCTGGGCATTGGTCAGCTGCATCGCCTTTGAAGTTTCGAACCCGCGCATCTGCGCCGCCAGCGCCAGGCCATCGCGCCCGCCGACATCGAACAACAGCCGCTCGAAGTTAGAGGAGACCTGAATGTCCATCGATGGCGCCGCGGTCGGGGTCACGGTCCCTTGCGAATAATCGCCGTTCGAAAGTGCGCGGTGAAGGATATCATTGACGTTAGTCGCCACGATCAGCCGCTCAATCGGCAGGCCCATCTTGGCCGCGACATAGCCGGCGAACACGTCGCCGAAATTCCCTGTCGGCACCGCGAAGGCCACCTTGCGCGCCGGCGCGCCGAGCTGGAGCGCGGCGGCGAAGTAATAGACCACTTGCGCCATCAGCCGCGCCCAGTTGATCGAATTGACCGCGCCGATGGCGAAGCGGTCAGTCATCGCCGCATCGTTGAACATCCGCTTCACCATCGCCTGGGCGTCGTCGAACGAACCCTCGATGGCGATGTTGTGGACATTGGGGGCCAGCACCGTGGTCATCTGCCGGCGCTGCACGTCGGAGACACGGCCCTTGGGGTGGAGCATGAAGATGTCGATCCCGGCGCGCCCGGCCACCGCGTCGATCGCCGCCGAGCCAGTATCGCCCGAGGTGGCGCCGACGATGGTCAGGTTCCCGCCCGAGCGGCTCAGGAATTCCTCGAACAGCAGGCCAAGCAGCTGCAGCGCCACGTCCTTGAACGCCAGCGTCGGCCCGTGGAACAGTTCGAGCAGCCAGTGCTGCTGATCGAGCTGGACCAGCGGGGTCACTGCGGCATGGGCAAACCTCCCATAAGCGGCGCGGGTCAGTTCAAGTAGCCGCTCCGGCGTCAGGCATTCGCCCACGAACGGCTGCATCACCCGCTGCGCCAGCTCGGCATAAGACAGTCCGGCCATCGCCGCGATCTCGGCATCGGAGAAGCGCGGCCAGGCGCGCGGAACGTAAAGTCCACCGTCGCCGGCCAGTCCCGCCAGCGTCGCGCCGGCAAAGTCGAGCGCAGGGGCGCTGCCACGGGTGCTGATATAGTCCATGGTCGCGCGCGTTAGCGGGAGCAGCCCGGAATTGGAACCCTCCGCCGCGATTGCAAAAAGGCATGGCGCCAGCCCTCCCCCTTGATGCGGGGGGACCGCAGCTTCCCCCCATCGAGTCGGAAGGAGCGCTACCCCTGCATCCGCTTGCGCACCGCCAACCCGTAAATCACCAGCGCCACACCCGCGAACAGGAACCACTGGACCGCATAGGCAAGGTGGTTGTTGGGAACGGTGGCGGGATCGGGTTTGGCATTGCCCTGAAGGCCAGCGAGCGGGGGATCGGCAACGATGATCGGCGCACCGCCATCGCGGGCAACGAACGTCCCCGTAACCGGCCCGCCGTACCATGCCACGGCACCGGGCTGGGTACTCCAGCCGAGGACGATCCGCGCCCTGATCCCTTGCGCCAGCGTGCATTCGGCAACTTGCGCCCAGCCGGCCTCGTGAGCCGCATTCTGCCCGGCCTGCGCCGCGATCTGGCTGACGCTCAGGCACTCGCTCGCGACCCGGCTGTAAGATTGCGGCAGTTCCGCTGAACCCTCGGGCCAGCGGCGCACTGCAGTTTGGCTCTCCGCCGCCGCATAGCGCGCCAGCATAGCCTCCTTCTGATGCAGCCGTTCGATCTGCCAGAACCCCAGCCGGATCATGATCCCCACCGCCACCAGCACAATCAGCGTCGGGAGAATCGGCAGCTTTCGGATCATTCCGGTTCCTCAGGCGGGGCCATGGTCCAGTCCTCGCTCACCGCCTCGCCGGCCTTGCGGCGGTATTCGGCGATCAGCAGCCAGCCCTTGCCCGCGCGCAGGCCCAGCACCACCAGCCCGGCCGTGATCGGCACCCACAGGATCACATGGACCCAGAACGGCGGCTCCACCGCCAGCTGCAGCCACAGCGCGAGCGCCGTCACCACCGCGCCGATGATCAGGGTAAGGAACGCCGCCGGCCCGTCACCCACGTTGAAGCGGGTAAAATCGAGCCCGCAGACCCGGCAGCGCGCGGCGAACTTCGCCACCCCGCCAAACAGCGTGCGGCTGCCGCAGCGCGGGCACAAACCGAAAAGGGCAGCCGCGGCGGTGCCGGGCTGCCCTTTCGTCTCCGGCGGAACCGGTGCGTTCATTATTCGATAACCGCGCCCCAGTTGCCCCACACGTAGATGCACACGAACAGGAACAGCCAGACGACGTCGACGAAGTGCCAGTACCATGCCGCCGCTTCGAAGCCGAAGTGCTGGCGCGGGGTGAAGTGGCCCAGATAGGCGCGGCGCAGGCAGACGATCAGAAAGATCGTGCCGATGATCACGTGGAAGCCGTGGAACCCCGTCGCCATGTAGAATGCCGAGCCATAGGTGTTCTTGCCGAAGGGGAACGGCGCGTGGATGTATTCGTACGCCTGGATCGAGGTAAACAGCACGCCGAGCAGGATGGTGGCCCACAGCCCCTTCTTCAGCGCCTCGCGGTCACCGTGGATCAGGCCGTGGTGGGCCCAGGTTACGGTGGTGCCCGAGCACAGCAGGATGAGCGTGTTGAGCAGTGGGAGGTCCCACGCGTTGATCACCGCTTCGATTGCCTTGGGCGGCCACTGGCCGCCGATCACTTCGACGGCCAGCTTGTTGGGGAACAGCGAGAAATCGAAGAACGCCCAGAACCAGCCGACGAAGAACATCACTTCCGAGGCGATAAACAGGATCATGCCATAGCGCTGGTGCAGCTGAACCACCGGGGTGTGATCGCCGGCGTGCGCTTCCTGCACGATCTTGCTGAACCACTGGAACGAACCCGCCAGCAAAATCGCGAGACCCAGCCACGGCACGAAAGTGCCGCCGGGCAGCTTGTGCATGAACAGCACCATGCCCGAAGTGAAGGTCAGCGCGCCGAGAGCGGTGATCAGCGGCACAACGTCCGGCGGCAGGATGTGGTAATCGTGATTCTTGGTACCGGCCATGGTCGCTCTGTCCCCGTTAGCAGTTGCCGGCAGCACGCGCCGACACGACGATCAAGGGCCCCTTATCGCGCGTTCGCGGGCCGGTCCAGAGGCTTCGCAGCAAGAGCCGCACTGGCGGCCTTATCCTCGTGGAAAGTGTAGCTCAGCGTGATCTGTTCGATGGCCTTGCCGTCCTCGTCCTGCAGGATCGCGGGATCGACGAAATAGGTCACCGGCATGGTCACTTCCTGCCCCGGCTGAAGGGTCTGCTCGGTAAAGCAGAAGCACTGGATCTTGTTGAAATATTTGCCCGCGGTATCGGGCGAGACGTTGAAACTGGCCCGGCCGACGATCGGATGGCCCGAAAGGTTCTTGGCGCTGTACACCGCCAGCGAGCGCGCGCCGAGATGCACCGTCTGCGTCACCTGCAGCGGTTTGAACGCCCACGGCATCTCGCGGTCGACATTGCCGTCAAAGCGGATCGAGATCGTCTGCGGCAACACCTTGATCGCGTCGGCCTCGACGCTGGTGGCGCGCTGGGTGGTGCCGTTGAAGCCGGTTACCTGGCAGAACATCCGGTAAAGCGGCACTGCGGCATAGCCGAGGCCGAGCATCGCCAGCGCGAAGCTGGCCGCCATCAGCGCGGTGCGGCGGTTGCGGCTAGTCGGCAGCGGTGCGGGAGACGTGGCCATGGTGCGCTCAGTGCTTCATCTTGACGATGGTGATCGCGAAGAACAGCACCACGAAGAACACCAGCACCAGCGCCACCGCGACGTTGCGCTGGCGGATCACCTTGTCGCGCTGCGCCAGCCACTCGGGCGAATTGAACTTCGGCGCTTCGGGTTCGATCGGGTCGGGCATGACGATGTTATCCTAGAAGGGTGATCCAGCGATCGACCACCAGTGCGCCGAACAGCGCAAAAAGATAGATGACCGACCAGGCAAACAGCTGCTTTTCCGGTTTCATCGTATCGTCAGGGCCGGTCCGCTGGCGCAGGCCGACCCGGGCCGAAAGCGCAAGGAAAATGCCCGAGAACAGCGCCGCGCAGGCCCCATAGACCGCGCCGGCCCCACCGATCCACCACGGCAGCACCGAAATCGGCAGAAGCACGATCGCATAGGCCAGAATCTGGCGCCTAGTCGCCGCCTCGCCCGCCACCACCGGAAGCATCGGAATGCCCACTTTGGCATAGTCCGACTGGACGAACAGCGCGAGCGCCCAGAAATGCGGCGGGGTCCACATGAAGATGATTGTGAACAGCAGCACCGGCATCAGGCTGATATCGCCGGTGGCCGCCACCCAGCCAATCAGCGGCGGGAACGCCCCTGCCGCCCCGCCGATGACGATGTTCTGCGGCGTGCGCGGCTTGAGCCAGATCGTGTAGATTACTGCGTAATAGACAATCGAGAGCGCAAGGATCCCTGCGGCGAGCAGACCAATCGCCAGCCCCATGATCAGCACCGAGGCGACCGACAGTCCGATCCCGAAATCGCGCGCCGTGGCCGGGGCCATCTTGCCAGCCGGCAGCGGGCGGCCCTTGGTGCGGCGCATCCCGGCGTCGATATCGGCTTCAAGCCATTGGTTGAGCGCGCCCGCCCCGCCTGCGCCGATGGCAATGCACAGGATCGCGGTAAACCCCAGCACCGCATCGACATGGACCGGGGCGGCGAGCAGCCCGCACAGCCCCGTGAAAATGACAAGGGTCATCACCCGCGGCTTGGTCAGCGCAAAAAAATCGCGCCAGTCGGCGGGGAGCGGCAGGGTCTGGACAGCTTCCATGATCGGCGGCCTATACGCGCGGCGGCGGCGCAGGAAAAGCAAAACGGGACCAGTCGGGCAGACTTTGTTCGCACCCGCACCAAAGTCCTTGCCCATGCACCCAAATATCTGAAAAACCGGGGGCGCGTCACCAAGGAATGGTCCATGTCCAAAGCTGCCCTTGCCGTAATTGCCACCGCGCTGGCGCTCAGCACACCGGCTGCCGCTGCCCCGCCGCGGATGGGAATCGCCAGCTTCGAACAGTTGCGCAAACCGCTGCCCGTTCCCTATGATGAAGCCTCCAATGCTCTGGCGGATGTGGCCGCTGCGCGCCGCCTCGCCCGTCGCTCGGGCAAGCTCCTGATCATCGATCTGGGCGGCAACTGGTGCCTCGATTGCCGGATCCTTGCCGGAACGATGGAAACCGAGCCGCTGCGCGGCTGGCTGGCCCGCCGGTTCGAGATCGTCTCGGTCGATGTCGGCCGGTTTGACCGCAACCTCGATATCCCCCGCAGCTACGGCGTCACCGGGCGGCTGCAAGGCGTCCCGGCCCTGCTGGTGATCGATCCGCGCACCGGCAAGCTGCTCAACCCGGGCAAGATCGCAGCGCTGGCCGATGCGCGGGCGATGACCCCGCAGGGTCTGGCCGACTGGTTCGGGCAGTGGCGGCGCTAGAGCAAGCGCGCACCGGATAAACGAAAAGCCCCGGAGTTTCCCCCGGGGCTCTCGTCTGTTCGCGCGCGGCGCTGATCAGTGGTGATGCGCGTCCTCGATCACCGGGAGCGTTTCGAACTGGTGGAACGGTGGCGGGCTCGACAGCGTCCACTCCAGCGTGCTGGCGCCTTCACCCCAGTAGTTGCCTTCCGCCTTCCTGCCCGCCAGCAGCGTGTAGAACACGTTGACGAAGAAGATCAGGGTCGAAACGGCCATCACCTTGTAGCCGACGGTGGCGACATAGTTCCAGTGTTCGAACGCCGCCGGATAGTCCGGATAGCGCCGCGGCATGCCCTGCATCCCCAGGAAGTGCATGGGGAAGAAGATCAGGTTCACGCCGACGAAGAACACCCAGAAGTGAACGTGCGCGAGGACCTCGGAATACATCCGCCCGCACATCTTCGGGAACCAGTAATAGAAGCCCGCGAACAGCGAGGTCACCGCCCCGAGCGAGAGCACGTAGTGGAAGTGCGCCACCACGTAATAGGTGTCCTGAAGGTTATCGTCGATCCCGCCGTTGGCGAGGACCACGCCGGTCACGCCGCCAACAGTGAACAGGAAGATGAAGCCCATCGCCCAGACCATCGGCGCCTTGAACGAGATACTGCCGCCCCACATCGTCGCGATCCACGAGAAGATCTTGATGCCGGTAGGCACCGCGATGACCATGGTCGCCGCAGTGAAGTACATCTTCGTGTTCACCGAAAGGCCGGTGGTATACATGTGGTGCGCCCACACGATGAAGCCCACGACGCCGATCGCGACCATCGCGTAAGCCATCCCGAGATAGCCGAACACCGGCTTCTTGGAGAAGGTCGAGACAATCTGGCTGATGATGCCAAAGCCGGGCAGGATCATGATGTAGACTTCGGGGTGGCCGAAGAACCAGAACAGGTGCTGGAACAGGATCGGATCGCCGCCGCCCGAGGCATCGAAGAAGGTCGTGCCGAAGTTGCGGTCGGTCAGCAGCATGGTGATCGCCGCAGCGAGCACCGGCAGCGCCAGCAGCAGCAGGAACGCTGTGACCAGCACCGACCACACGAACAGCGGCATCTTGTGCAGGGTCATCCCCGGCGCGCGCATGTTGAAGATGGTGGTGATGAAGTTGATCGCGCCCAGGATCGAGCCGGCACCGGCAAGGTGGAGCGAGAAGATCGCGAAGTCGACCGCCGGGCCCGAGGAACCGTAAGTCGAAAGCGGGGCATAGGCCGTCCAGCCGATCCCGGCACCGTAGCCGGTGGTATCGCCCGGGACGAAGGCCGAAGCCATCAGCGAGCAGAACCCGGCGACCGTCAGCCAGAACGAGATGTTGTTCATCCGCGGGAAGGCCATGTCCGGCGCGCCGATCATCAGCGGCACGAACCAGTTGCCGAACCCGCCAATGATCGCTGGCATGACCATGAAGAACACCATGATCAGGCCGTGCGCCGTGATCAGCACGTTCCACAGGTGGAGCGCGGTGTTCATTTCCGCCGGCTTGCCGTCAAACCAGGTCGCCCAGATCGTCAGGTACTGGATGCCGGGCTGTTCCAGCTCCAGCCGCATCAGCCCCGAAACCGCGCCGCCGATCACCCCCGCGAAGATCGCGAAGATCAGATATAGCGTGCCGATGTCCTTGTGATTGGTCGACATGAACCAGCGGGCGAAGAAGCCCGGCTTGTGATCATGATCGTGCGCATGGTCGTGCGCGTCGCCGTGGGCCTGGAAGGTCTCAGCGGTGGTAGCCATGGTCAGCGAACCTTGTCTTTAAGCTAAACGGATCAGGCGGCGGGAGCCGCAGAGGCGGTATCGGTAGCATCGGGCGCAGCGGCTTCGCTCGCGGCCGCCGGCTCAGCAGCAGCTGCAGCCGGAGTCGACGCGGAAACCGCGGCAGCCTTGGGCTGGTGATCGAGCGTCCCGCCCTGCGCCAGCACCCACGCGTTGTACTTGTCGCGCGGCAGCGCTTCGATCGCGATCGGCATATAGCCGTGGCGAGCGCCGCACAGTTCCGAGCACTGCCCGTAATAGACGCCGGGCTTTTCGATGAAGAGCACCTTCTCGTTGATCCGGCCGGGCACCGCATCGAGCTTGAACCACAGCGAGGGCACCGCGAAGGCGTGGATCACGTCGGCCCCGGTGGTCTGCAGCCGGATCGGCTCACCCACCGGCAGGACCATGCGGTTGTCCACCCCCAGCTGGCCTGGCTCGCCGCGCTTCACCGCTTCGTCCTCGGGCAGCATGTTCGAGATCACCTCGAACCCACCGTTATCGGGGTAGGAATAGCTCCAGAACCACTGATTGCCGGTGGCCTTCACGGTCAGCGCATTGTCCGGCGCCGGCTTGTACTGGCGGGCAAGCAGTGTGATCGAGGGGATCGCCATGCCGACCAGGATCAGCACCGGGATCAGCGTCCATGCCACTTCAAGCATGGTGTTATGGCTGGTGCGCGAGGCAACGGGATTGGCGCGCTTGTTATATCGCACGACGACCCACAGCAGCAGGAACAGCACGAACAGCGAGATAACCGTAATGACCGGCATCAACAGAGCATCGTGCATCCACAGCGCGTAATGCCCGGTGGGCGAGAACTGCTGCTGAAAGCCAATCCCGCCATCGACCGGCTGGCCGATCCCCGGCGTCGGTTTCATCGGAACATAACCACCCGCAGCCGGCGCGGCGGTGGCAACAGCCTCAGCGGCCTGCGCCAGAGCAACATGCGGCAGCGCCGCGAGAGTAAGCGCCGCGACCGTAAAGGCCGATCCTGCGCGACGGGCTGTTTCGCCGAAATTCATCGTTGCTGCGCTTTCGCTTTCCATGTGCCGGCGAGTGTCCCTGTTCAAACCCGAAACTTGCAATCCGGGCCCCGCTCGCCCCCCCCCGGGAGCCCGGTTCGCTCGGGCCTATACGCCCGCTTGCCGGGCACCTCAAGCGCCTCTAGGGGATATTTTTGACGCGGTGCAATGCACCTTGTGACAGTTGCCCGACCGCGCCGCCAGGGAGATGCGCAAACCATGCAGGACGAAGAGGTACTGGCCGAATTCCGCGCGAGCAAGGCCCTGCTCGAAGGCCACTTCCTGCTCTCCTCGGGCCGTCACAGCGCGCATTACCTGCAATGCGCGCGGGTTCTGATGCATCCCGAGCGGGCCGCGCGGCTGGCCTTGGCCCTTGCCCACGCCCTCCCGCGCGATCTGCGCAAGCAGATTGCCAAAGTGGTCTCACCGGCAATGGGCGGGGTCATCATCGGGCATGAGATGGGCCGGGCGCTCGGCGTCGAGGCGATGTTTGTCGAGCGGCCCGAAGGCACTTTCGAACTGCGCCGCGGCTTTGCGCTCGAACCGGGCGATAAGGTGTTGATGGTGGAGGACGTGGTCACCACCGGCCTGTCCAGCCGCGAGGCGATTCTGGCGATTGAGGCCGCCGGCGGCGAAGTGATAGCGGCCGCTGCGCTGGTTGACCGTTCGGGCGGGACGGTCGATCTCGGCGTGCCGTTCACCGCGCTGATCGGGCTCAACTTCCCCACTTATGCGCCCGAACAAGTTCCCGAGACGCTGGCCGCGATCCCGGCAATCAAGCCGGGCAGCCGGGCCAAGCCGTGAGCGCGGGCGCGATGACCCCGCTGCCTCCCCGCAAGCTCAGGCTTGGTGTGAACATCGATCACGTCGCCACCATCCGTAATGCGCGCGGCGGCGATCATCCCGATCCTGTCCGCGCGGCGCAGATCGTCGCGGCGGTCGGCGGCGATGGGATTACCGCGCACTTGCGCGAAGATCGCCGACACATCCGCGATGAGGATCTGCGGCGCATTCAGGAAGCCACCAACCTGCCGCTCAATCTAGAGATGGCAGCGACTGAGGAAATGGTCGCGATCGCGCTGCGCCACAAACCGCACGCCGCCTGCATCGTCCCCGAACGGCGCGAGGAGCGCACCACCGAAGGCGGGCTTGATGCCGCCGGCCAGCACAACCGGCTCGCCCCGCTGGTCGCGCGGCTGAACGATGCCGGCATCCGCGTCAGCCTGTTCATCGCCCCCGAACCGCGCCAGATCGAAGCCGCGCTGCGCCTCGGCGCCCCGGTGGTCGAACTGCACACCGGGGAATATGCCCATGCCGAAGGCGAGGCTGTGGCGTACGAACTCAAACGCCTGACCGACATGGCCGCGCTTGCCACCAAGAACGGGATCGAGCCCCACGCCGGCCACGGCCTGACCTATGAAAACGTCCAGCCGGTCGCCGCCATCCCCCAGCTGGCCGAACTCAACATCGGCCACTACCTCATCGGCGAAGCGATCTTCGTCGGGCTGGAAGCCAGCGTGCGACGGATGCGCGACCTGATGGACGCAGCGCGGTGAAAGCTCTTCTCGAATCCTCTCCGTTTTTGCCGAAGGCACAAATGGGGAGGTGGCAGACGCCGCAGGCGACTGACGGAGGGGCAGGGACATTGGCCATCAACCATGGCGACTGCGCCGCCGCGGTCCCCCTCCCCATTTGTGCTTCGCAAAGACGGGGAGGATCGGCGCGATGATCATCGGTCTCGGCTCCGATCTCTGCAATATTGAGCGAATCCAGAACTCTCTTGACCGCTTCGGTGAACGGTTCGAGATGCGCGTGTTTACCGAGATCGAACGCGCCAAAGCCGCCCGCCGCCCGTTCACCAAGGCCGGCACCCTCGCCAAACGTTTCGCCGCCAAGGAAGCTTTTTCCAAGGCGGTCGGGACCGGGTTCAAGGCCGGAGTGTTCATGAAGGACATCGGCGTGGTCAACGCCCCCTCGGGCGCACCCACGCTGGCGCTCGCCGGCGGGGCGGCGGCGCGGCTGTCGATGCTGGTTCCGGCGGGGCACGAGGCGGTGATTCACCTCACCCTCACCGACGATCATCCCTGGGCGCAGGCTTTCGTGGTGATCGAGGCGCGGCCGGTGTAATCGCACCGCTGCAATCGCAGTTGTGATAGACGTCGGACAACTGTATTATAAGCATAACACACATTGACACGAGTGCCGCAGCAGTGACCGATCCCAGCCTAGATCCCGTTCCTTCCCCTGCTGCCGATCCGGCCCCCACTGCCGCCGAACCGGCCAAGGCGGGGATTGACTGGATCGCCGAAGTGCGCGGGCTGGTGCTGATGCTGTTGGCGGTGCTGGCTTTCCACTCGTTCGTCGCCAAGCCGTTCTTCATCCCTTCGATCTCGATGATGCCCAATCTTCTGGTGGGGGACCGGCTGGTCGTCTCGAAATACCCATACGGCTGGAACTGGACCTCGGCCTCGTTTCACTTCCTCCCCCGCGCCACCTGGCGCGTCGCCGGGGCAACCCCGCAATATGGCGATATCGTCATCGTCGTCCCGCCCAACCGCACCGACGATCTGATCAAGCGCGTGGTCGCGCTACCGGGAGACCGCATCGCCATCGTCAATGGCCGGATCGTGCTCAATGGCAAGCCGGTGCCGCAAACGATCGAGCCGCCGGTGCAGATACCGGCAGACGACGATATGCGCTGCGACGGTGTCCCCTGTTATGTCGAGGCGTTCGGGGCCTATCGCACCCGCCTGCCGAGCGGCAAGGACGTCTACGAACTGCCGACGTACCGCGAGACTCTTCCGAACGGCGCGACGTATCAGATCATCCGCCACATCAGCCAGATCTTCAACAATGTTCCCGAACAGACCGTGCCCGCCGGCCACGTCTTCCTGATGGGCGACAACCGCGACCATTCGGCCGATAGCCGCGTCCCCGAATGGGAAGACGGACTGGGCGGCCCGGTGCCGCTCAGCAACATCGGCGGGCGCGCCGAATTCATCACCTTTTCGCTTAACGGCAGCGAAGGCTGGAACCCGCTGACATGGTGGGGCGCATTGCGGGAGAAGCGGGCCTGGACCAGTCTGCGCCCGCCAATCCTTGTGCCAGCGCGCTAAGACCCCAAGCGGAGTGACGCGATGAACCCCGAAAATAACGAGCAGCCAGCGCCGATGCCCAGCCGTGCCGGGCCGACCGATTTTGCCGATATCGCGCTGCGCGACGAGCTGCGCCGTGCGTCGGTCTGGATCGGACTCGCTGCGGTGGTGGTCGGCACGGTCTACATGGCTCAGCCGCTGCTGGTAATCTTCGCCGGGCTGGTCTTCGCCGCGATGATCGACGGCGGGGCGCGACTGCTGGGCCGGGTGCTTCCGATCGCGCGCGGCTGGCGGGTGGCGCTGATCCTGCTTGGCATGGTCGCGTTCCTCGGCTGGACCGCATGGTTCGCCGGCAGTCAGCTCACCGCGCAGGCCGCGCAATTGCCAGCGATAGTCGAAGCTCAGGCATACCGCGGACTGGGCTGGCTGGAAGCGCACGGGGTGAAAATCGGATCAGCCGATCTCAAGGGCTTCGTCGAACAGGCGCTGGGCGGCGTCGGGCAGCTCACCCGGGTTGTTGGCGGCATTCTCGGTGGGGCCACCACGCTGTTCCTGATCCTGGTACTCGGGATCTACATCGCCGCCGAACCGCGGCTCTATCAGCGCGGGGTGGCATGGATGCTGCCGATGGACAGCCGCGGACACTTCCATGGCACCGCGCACCTGATGGGCAAGTCGCTGCGGATGCTGATGTTCGGGCGGCTGCTCGGGATGGGCGTGGAAGGCATCTGCACCTGGCTGGCGTTGGCCATTTACGGCGTGCCGATGGCTGGCCTGCTCGGGCTGCTGACGGGCCTGCTGGCGTTCCTCCCCAATGTCGGTGCGCCGATTTCGGGGCTGATCATGGTGCTGGTCGGTTTTTCCGGCGGAACCACCATGGGGCTCTACTGTATCGGCGTCTATGTCTTGGTGCAGACCATCGATGGCAATGTGATCGTGCCGATGGTGGCGAAGAAAACCGTCGATCTGGCCCCGGCGCTGGTCCTTGGCGCGCAGCTGATCATGGGCGCGCTGTTCGGCATTCTCGGCCTCGCGCTGGCCGATCCGCTGGTGGCGATGATCAAGATCTGGCTCGAACGCCACTCGCTACGCAACGCCGAGATCGCCGCCAAAGCGGTCGCCGCCGAAGGCTGATGGCATAATGCGGCTGGTCCGGCGTTTTCTTTATGTGATCGCGGTGCTGA
Organism: Sphingomonadaceae bacterium; assembly: GCA_947455865.1. Lineage (GTDB taxonomy): Bacteria > Pseudomonadota > Alphaproteobacteria > Sphingomonadales > Sphingomonadaceae > Novosphingobium. The sequence continues at coordinate 1,646 of CANGQZ010000029.1, read as the reverse complement.
CCGTGCTGTTCGTCGGTGGCCGAATCGCGCTGACGTTCTGGGCCAATGATCTCGCCGCACTCGCACTAGTGCCATCGCACGGGTTTCAGGCGCAGCCGCCGCTCCCGGCCAATACCTATGCCGATCCCGCGGCGTGGCTCTCGCGCCCCGGCCTTGGTGCCAGCGATTCGGCGCGCTTCCGTCCGGCTGGTTTGCCGGCTGGCGAGGCCCCGCTCGATGCTGCGGTGTTCTTCGTCCATCCGACCAGCTATTTCGAGCGCACCCACTGGAATGCGCCGCTTGCCGATCCCGCCGCGGATGCCTTTGCCGGTATCCTCAATCGCGGCATCGCCAGCGCATTCAACGCCAGCGATGCGGTGTGGGTACCGCGCTATCGCCAGATGACGATGGGCGGGTTCCTGGCTGACAATCCGGCCAGTGGCCCGGCCCTGGCGCTGGCCTATGGCGATGTCCGCGCCGCGTTCCACGCCTTCCTCGCCGCCACCCCGCCGGGTCGCCCGCTGGTGCTTGTCGGCCATTCGCAAGGCGCGCTGTTGCTCAAGCGGCTGCTCGCCGAAGAGGTGGCCGGCAAACCCCTCGCTCAGCGGGTGGCGGCGGCCTATGTCGTCGGCTGGCCGGTGTCACTGGCGCATGACTTGCCGCGCATTGGCCTCCCCCCATGCCTTGGCCCGGGCCAGCCGGGCTGTGTGCTGAGCTGGCTAAGCTTTGCTGAACCGGCCGACATCCGCGCCACGCTCGATGCCTATGCCCGGTTCCCCGCGCTGGATGGCCAGCTGCCGGGCGGCAGCGCGTTTCTCTGCAGTAACCCGCTCACCGGCGCGCCGGATACCGCCGCTCCGGCCAGCGCCAACCGCGGCACATTGCTGCCCGATCTTGCCGCCCCCAGCGGCGGCACGCTCCAGCCCGGCATGATCCCGGCACGGTGCGGACCGGATCATTTCCTGATGATCGGATCGGGGCCGGAGCTCGGCGAATACGTGCTCCCCGGCAATAACTACCATGTCTACGATGTCCCGCTGTTCTGGGCGAATGTCCGCTCCGATGTCGCCGCGCGGGTTGCGGCCTGGCACAAGGCTCGGCCATGACCGCGCCGGCCCCGGTCACCACCAGCGCCGCCGAATTCCGCGCTGCGCTCCCCGGCGGTGGGGCGCTGATCGGGCTCGATCTGGGCACCCGCACTATTGGCGTGGCCTTCTGCGATGCCGGCTGGCGCTTTGCCAGCCCGCTGCGCACCCTGCCGCGCGGCAAGTTCACGGCGGACAAAGCCGGCCTAGCCGCCCTGATCGCGGAACGCTCCGTGTGCGGGATCGTGATCGGCCTGCCGCTCAACATGGATGGCAGCGCTGGGCCGCGCAGCCAGTCAAGCCGGGCCTATGCCGCCAACCTCGCCGCCCTTGGCCTGCCGGTGCTGCTGTGGGATGAACGCTGGTCCACCGCCGGGGCCGAGCGAGATCTGATCGCTCAGGACATGAGCCGCGCCAAGCGCGCCGAACGGATCGATGCGGCCGCCGCCGCGGTCATCCTGCAGGGCGCAATCGACGCGCTGGCGGGCGCGGTGCTCTAGGCCGCCAGTTCGGCCCGCCGCACTTTCGCTTCCATCGCCACCAGCCGGCTGCCCGCGCTCTCGGCGCGCGCCCACAGCCCGT
>CANGQZ010000028.1 GCA_947455865.1 Sphingomonadaceae bacterium | reverse complement strand
TTCGGTCTGCCACACGCCGGGCGGGGCCAACGCCAACTATCCGGACTTGCGCGAATCGCCGCTCGCCCACGATTTCCCGACCCTGCGCAAGATCGTCCACGAAGGCGCGCTGTCGCAGCTGGGCATGCCCAAGTTCGACGAGCTGAGCGATCGCCAGCTGCGCGACGTCTACATGGCGGTCAAATGGTATTCGCGTCAGGCGGCCGAGGGCAAAGCCCCGGCCGAAACCGTGCGGGTGTTCTAGGCGAAAGGCAGCAACAGGCGCCAAACGGTGCCAAGACGGGACGTTTCGCGCGCCAAGCCCTGCAAACCGCCGGGTTTGCGCCGAAATGGGCGTCCGGAAACGGTTAACGCAATTGTCGTAGTGCGCACTCTCTGCGTTTCTGACCCGGGGCAGGATTTGCCGGAACCTCGATTCCGGCGGACCGGGCCCCGAGGACAAGAGAGAAGCTTATGTCAATTCGGACGGCCCTCGCGAAACTCGCAGCTTGCGCAGCCGGCGGCGCGCTGATCGGCGGCGGTGCAGTGCACGTGGCGGAAGCCCCCAAGCCGGGCGCGCCGCAATACGTCAAGCACGGCAAGATCGTGCAGACGGTGAAGCCGCGGGCGCGCCACATCGCCCGCGCCGAGCCGCGCAAGGTGCGCCGCATCCGCAAGGTGGTGACGACCACGACCACCACTTGCGAGCCGCAGCAGCAGATGGCCATGGCGATGCCCTATCTTCCCCCCTGCCGCCGCAGCCCTCGGGTTCGTCTGGCGGCGGTGTGCCGGTGGTGATCGGCGGCGGCGGCGGCTTTGGCGGCGGCGGGTTTTTCGGCGGCTTCTTCGGCGGCGGCGGCAGCTCGGGCGGATCGGTGGTGATCACCTCGACCAGCACCGGCTCCACTTCCACTTCGGGCGGCTCGACCTCCTCGTCGGGTGGCTCGACCTCGACCTCGGGCGGTTCCACGTCCACCTCGACCGGCGGCAGCTCGACCAGCACGTCCTCGGGCAACGTCTCGACTTCGACCTCGACCAGCTCGGGCAACGTCTCGACGTCTTCGGGCAACGTTTCGACCTCGTCCGGGAACGTCAGCACCTCGTCGGGCAATGTCACCAGCAGCAGCTCGACCAGCACGTCCTCGTCCTCGTCGACCAGCAGCTCGACGTCGTCGTCCACTTCGTCCTCGACCAGTTCGTCGACCTCCAGCTCCACTTCGGGCAGCAGCTCGACCTCGGGCGGCGGTTCGACCACCTCAAGCTCAAGCTCGACCGGCGGGACCGAAGTGCCTGCGCCGCCGATGCTGATCCTGTTCGGCGCCGCCGCCGCGACCATCGCCGGTCGCCGCCGCTTCGCCAACAAGGCCGCTGCTGCGGCCTGATTGCCGGCCCAAGCGAACGGAAAAGGGCGGCCCCGCGGGGCCGCCCTTTGCATTTCAGCGCGGAGTTCGGATCAGGCCGCGAGCTTGCGCAGCACGTAGTGCAGGATGCCGCCGTTCATGAAGTACTCGACCTCGTTGGCGGTATCGATCCGGCACAGCGCGGTGAAGCTGAAGGTCGATCCGTCGGCGCGGGTAACCTTGACCTCGACGTCCTGACGCGGGGTCAGGCTGGCGACGCCCTCGATGGTGAAGGCATCGGTTGCGCTCAGGCCCAGCGAGGTGCGGCTATCGCCGTCCTTGAACTGCAGCGGCAGCACGCCCATCCCGACGAGGTTGGAGCGGTGGATGCGTTCGAAGCTTTCGACGATGACCACGCGCACGCCCAGCAGGTTGGTGCCCTTCGCCGCCCAGTCGCGGCTTGATCCGGTGCCGTATTCCTTGCCCGCGATCACCACCAGCGGGGTGCCGGCGGCCTTGTACTTCATCGCCACATCATAAACCGGTAGGACCTCGTCGCCATAGCGGCTGAACCCGCCCTCGGTGCCGGGGACCATCTCGTTCTTGATGCGGATGTTGGCGAAGGTGCCGCGCATCATCACTTCGTGATGCCCGCGCCGCGCGCCGTAGGAGTTGAAATCGGCCTTGGCGACCTGATGCTCCTGCAGCCACTGGCCGGCAGGGCTGTCAGCCTTGATCGAACCGGCCGGGCTGATGTGGTCGGTGGTGATCGAATCGCCGAGGATCAGCAAGGGCCGCGCCGCCACGATGTCCTGCACCGGGGCCGGGGTCATGCTCATGCCCTCGAAATAGGGTGGGTTGGCAACATACGTCGATCCGGCGCGCCACTTGTAGGTTTCCGAGCCGACCACGTCGATCGCCTGCCAGTGCGCGTCGCCCTTGTAGACGTCGGCATAGCGGGCCTGGAACATCGCCCGGTCCATGCACCCGGCCATCGTTTCGCCGACTTCGGCGTTGGTCGGCCAGATGTCCTTGAGGTAGACGTCCTGCCCATCCTTGCCCTGGCCGATCGGAGTCGAGACGAAGTCCTCGATCACCGTGCCCTTGAGCGCATAGGCGACCACCAGCGGCGGCGAGGCGAGGAAGTTAGCGCGCACGTCGGGAGAGACGCGCCCTTCGAAGTTGCGATTGCCCGAGATCACCGCCGCGGCGACGAGGCCGTTTTCGTTGATCGCCTTGCTGATCGGCTCGGCCAGCGGGCCGGAGTTGCCGATGCAGGTGGTGCAGCCATAGCCGACGAGATTGAAGCCAACCGCGTCGAGATGCTCCTGCAGCCCGGCCCGCACGAGGTAGTCGGTGACGACCTGCGATCCGGGGGCGAGCGAAGTCTTGACCCAGGGCTTGGGTTTGAGGCCCAGTTCGTTGGCCTTCTTGGCGACGAGACCGGCGGCGACCAGCACGCCCGGGTTGGACGTATTGGTGCAGCTAGTGATCGCGGCAATCGTCACGTCGCCGTCGCCGATGTCGAAGTCCATGCCCTCGACCGGCACGCGCTGCTGCGCCTTCTTGTAGGTGTTGGCCATGTCGGCGTTGAACACATCGTCGACGTCGGGCAGCGAGACGCGGTCCTGCGGGCGCTTCGGCCCGGCAAGGGATGGCACTACGGTCGACAAATCGAGTTCGAGCGTCGAGGAGAAGATCGGCTCGACCGAGGGATCGATCCAGAAGCCCTGCTCCTTGGCATAGGCCTCGACCAGCGCGATCTGGTCTTCCTCGCGCCCAGTCAGGCGCATGTAGTCGAGCGTCTTGTCGTCGATCCCGAAGAAGCCACAGGTCGCGCCATATTCGGGCGCCATGTTGGCGAGCGTGGCGCGGTCCGCCAGAGTAAGCGTGGCCAGGCCCGGGCCGTAGTATTCGACGAAGCGGCCGACGACGCCGTGCTTGCGCAGCAGGTTGGTGCAGGTGAGCACGAGGTCGGTGGCGGTCACGCCTTCCTTGAGCTCGCCGACGAACTTGAAGCCAACCACTTCGGGAATCAGCATCGAGACCGGCTGGCCGAGCATTGCTGCCTCGGCCTCGATCCCGCCGACGCCCCAGCCGAGCACGCCCAGCCCGTTGATCATCGTGGTGTGGCTGTCGGTCCCGACGCAGGTATCGGGATAGGCGACGAGCGTGCCGGTCTGGTCGGTGCTGGTCCACACCGCCTGGGCGATGTTCTCAAGGTTGACCTGGTGGCAGATGCCGGTGCCCGGGGGCACGGCATAGAAGTTGGCGAGGCTCTTGGATCCCCACTTGAGGAAGTCATAACGCTCGAAGTTGCGCTGATATTCGATCTCGACGTTCTGCTCGGCGGCCTTGGGGTGGCCGAACTCGTCGACCATCACCGAGTGGTCGATCACCAGGTTGACCGGGACCAGCGGATTGATCTTGCTGGTATCGCCGCCCAGCGCTGCGATCGCATCGCGCATCGCCGCCAGATCGACCACGCAGGGGACGCCGGTGAAATCCTGCAGCAGCACGCGGGCCGGGCGATACTGGATCTCGCTGCTCGATTCGCTGGGGTTCTTCTGCCAGTCAGCAATCGCCTGAATGTCGCCCACGGAAACGGTGAAACCGGCATCTTCGAAGCGCAACAGGTTCTCGAGCAGCACCTTCATCGAAAAGGGCAGGCGCGAAATGTCGCCAATTTTCGATGCCGCCGTCTTCAACGAGTAATAGGCATACTCCTTCGCGCCAACCTTAAGCGTGGCGCGAGTGCCGAGCGAGTCCTGTCCGACCTGGGTCATAGGTGCGAGTTTCCCCCTTGGAAGACTGATGGCCCCGCCGATCGCGCGGCGTCCGGGGAGCGCGCAGCGAAGGCGGAGCGGGCGTGATGTCCGCCGCCGCCGATGCGCGTTCGCAGCCGCAACGTCAAGGGCGGAAGCGGCGGTTCGGGGTCGTTCCGGGACCGCGCTATCCCGGCGGTGGGCACGGCTCGCGATTGCGCCGCGTGCCCAGCCAGACCCCGGCGATGATCAGTGTCAGCCCGACGAGCGTGGCATGAGTCACTGGCTCGGCAAACCACAGCCAGCCCATCAACGCCGACCACCCGAACGCGGTATATTCGATCGGCACCAGCACTTGCGCTTCGGCCCGGCCATAAGCCCACGACAGCAGCATCAACGCGGCCGAAGCGAGCAGCGCGGCCCCGGCAATATCGAGCAGTTCCCATGGCGCGGGGGTGCGCCACCACAGCGGGAACATCGGCAGCATCACCAGCGCGGCAAACGCGCTCTGGAACAGGACCACCTCTACCGGGCCGGCAAGCAGCGCCTGCTTGCGCTGCAGGATGATGTTCCAGGCATAAAGCACTGCGGAGAGCATGATCGCCGCAACCCCCCAGCCGGCGTCGTCACTGCGGCCCGGTTCATTCACACCGGCAACGGCGATCACCGTCACGCCGCTGAGGCCAAACAGCGAGGCGATCACCGCCTCACGGCGGATGGTCTCGCCCAGCAAGACTGACGCCAGGAACAGCGCGATCAACGGTGCGATGAACGAGATCGCGATTCCTTCAGCGAGGGGGGTCCGCACTACGCCCCAAAAGAATGCGCCGGCCAGTCCGGCCTGCAGCAAGCCGCGCAGGGCATGAAGCCGCATCACCGGAGCGCTGGGCATATGCCGCCCGCCGCCCGCGCGCCACACTGGTGCCAGCATCGCCGCCGACATCAGGCAGCGGACGAGCAGGGCGGTGTAGACGCCGCTGGCCAGCGAAGCCCGCTTCATCAGCGCATCCATGATCGAAAACGAAGCGATGCCCAGCACTGCCATTGCGATCGGCAACAGCCGGTTCGTGGCCTGCGGGCCGGGATGGACGGGCGCGACGGACATCGCAGTCCATTAGGCGCAGCAAGCCGGGCCGTCACCCCGCCGCCGCCGTGCGGTGCGGATTCAGCGTGGCGACAGGTGTCATGCTTGAAGCAGGCATCCGAAAAGGGCATGAATCGGCCGCGGTCTGCATCTCTGCCGACTGCGCCCGCGCAACAGGGTGAACCGTGATCCGCACTCGCATCGTCGCTGCCGCCGCCTTCGGGCCGTTTCTGTCCCTCACTGCTTTGCTGGGGACGGCAGTGTTGACTGCTGCGGCGGCGCAGGCAGCCCCGCCAACACCCGCACCATCGGCGGGTCCGCGGGCGCCGACGCGGCCGGTGATCGCCCCGGCGCCGATTGCGGCCGAGCCGGTCAAGCCTGCGCCCGGATCAAGCCCACCGCCGGGTTCGGTTTCCGGCGCGGCGGCAGACCGGGTGATTGCTCCGGCGGCTGTCCCGCCGCCGGTCGCCATTTCAGAGCCGGTGATGCACTGGCCATTGGCGGATGCGCAGGCACTGCTGGTGGTAATCGACGGCATAGCCGCGCAAGGACTGGCTCCGGCGGACTACAAGCCGGCGGCGCTCAAAGCCGCAATCGCGGCCGGCGAGGGTCCCGCACTTGATGAGGCTGCGAGCAAGAGCTTTACCTGGCTTGCCGAAGACTTGCGCGATGGCCGAACGCCGATGGACGCCCGCGTGCAGTGGTTTGCGGTTGACCGCGATGTCGAAGTCAATCCGACCGATGCGATCATGGCTCGCGCGCTCGAATCGCACGATATCGCCGGCACACTCGCCGCGCTTGATCCGACTTATCCCGACTATGCGCTGCTCAAGGCCGCGCTGGCCACCACCCCGCGCGCCGAGGTCAAGACCCGCGCGCTGATCCGCGCCAACATGGATCGCTGGCGCTGGTTCACCCGCGACCTTGGCGAATACTACCTGATGACCAACATCCCGGAGTACGAGCTGCGGCTGGTGCGGCAGGACCGGATCATCAAGACCTATCGCACCATTGTCGGCAAACCGGGCAAGACCGCGACCCCGCAGCTGGCCGAAGAGGTCAAATCGGTGGTGTTCAACCCAACCTGGACGGTGCCGCAATCGATCGTCGTCGGCGAGGGGATGGGCGCGAAGTATGCGAACAACCCCGCCCGCGCCAAGCGCGATGGCTATGCCGTATCGAAAGCTCCGGACGGGACGATTACGCTGGTGCAGCAGCCCGGTCCGAAGAACTCGCTGGGGCAGGTCAAGATCGACATGCCCAACCCGCACGCCATCTACCTGCACGATACCCCTGCCCGCGCGCTGTTTGCCACCCCGATGCGTGCATACAGCCACGGCTGCGTGCGCACCGAGCGCGCGCTGGAACTGGGCATGATGCTGACCATGATCAAGGCCGGGAAAACCCCCGAGGAGGTTGTCGCGATCAGCCAGTCGGGCAAATATACCCGGGTGCCGCTGACCAGCCCGATGCCGGTCTATATCGGCTACTTCACGATGGCTAACGACATCAACGGCCAGCTGATCACCTGGCCCGATATCTACGGCCGTGACGGCGCGGTGCTCGCCAGCTTCGCCCAGCCGCGCCAGCTCAAGACCGGCGAACGCACGATCAAGGAAAAGGTCGAGGCGATTTCTGCGCCGGGGGCGTGATCGTTCACGCTGGCCGGGCGAACCGGGGGTGAGGCTTAGCCCAGGCCGAGCCGATCAGCGTAGATCAGCCGGCCGCCGGAAAGGTGCCACAGCGCCTCGTTGAAATCGGCTTCGGCCATTGCGAAGCAGCCGTCGCTGCGGCCGAGTTTGCCCCATTTTTCGAGCATGTCGGGGTTGGCGTACCATGCCGGGTGGAGCACGATGGCCCGTTCGAGCGCGTTCGAATTGTCTGTATCGACGCCGCCGAGGCGGATCGAGGTGCCGTATTTGCCCTTGTACCATTCGTAGGTGACAAACGCGCCGCGCGAGGTGGCCAAGCTATCGGGAACATTCGAGAAAAGCTTGAGAAACCCGTCATGCTCGGGGTCCGATCCGCGGCCGTGGGCGACGAGGAATGAGCGTACCTCGCCCTTTTCAAGGTCAGCGAAATGGAACCGCGGGAGCGAGGAGGGGAGCGCGAAATCGGCGATTCCGGCAATGTCGGTGCGCCACAGCCGCGCGCGGTTGCGCTCAACCTGGGCCTTGGCGACGGCGAGGATCGCGCGGTGCTGTTCGCTGATCGAGAAAGCCTGCGCAAAGGCGCGTGCGGGCAGCGCAACGCAGGCGGTGAGCGCCGCTGCACCTTTTAGCACCGTCCTGCGATCGAACCCGTTCATGGGTGCAATCTAGCGGTTTTCCGCGAGTTTTGCCAGTGCCATCAGCACCGGTCCGTCGACGCGCATGACCGTCCAATCGTCCATCGCGCGGGCGCCGAGCGCATTGTAGAAGCCGATCGAGGGCTCGTTCCAATCGAGCACTGCCCATTCGAACCGGGCGCAATCGCGGTCCAGCGCCAGCTTGGCGAGGTGGGCCAGCAGGGCTTTACCGAGGCCGGCACCGCGCGCCTCGGGACGCACAAACAGGTCTTCCAGATAGAGCCCGGGCTTGCCTTCGAAGGTCGAGAAATTGTGGAAGAACAATGCGAAACCTTGCGGGGTGCCGCCGACCTCGCCGATCACCACTTCGGCCATCGGGCGCGGGCCGAACAAGTATTGGCCCAAAGTCTGGGGATCGAAACGGACTTCGTGCGCGAGCTTTTCATAATCGGCCAACTCGGCGATCAGCGCGCAGATCAGCGGCAGATCTTCTGGTGTGGCCGGGCGGATGGCAATACTGGGCGGTGTGGGCATGCCGCTGGCGATAGCGGGATTTGCAACGGCCATGCAACGCGCTTCCAACGGGCGCGCAACCCTGCTCTAGCGCGGCACGATCAGCATCCGGTCGCCCTGCAGTTCGACTCTGCCCATCCGGGCGAGGACCGACTGACCGAGCAGGCTGACATCGAGATCGCGCACCACCACCACCCCGACATGGCGCAGCTCAGTCGGGCCAAGTTCGATCCGCTCAACCTGCACCAGCGTTCCCCAGCCCTCGCCTGAGGCGGTGCGCAGGATCGGCTGGAAGGTAGCCGGATCGAACGGGACACCGGCGCTGCGCGCATCAGCAACGGACAGCGCCACCGAATCGGCGCCGGTATCGACGAGGAAGCGGATCGGTGTGCCATCGACCCGCGCCTCGGCATGGAACTGGCCCGAGGCGTCGCGATCGAGCACAATGCCATCGGGCGTGAACGCTGTGCCGCTGCCCGTTTTCGCCAGCGACGCGGCAGCGGGGGCAGGCGCCGCAGAATCGTCCGCCGGATTGAAGGTGGCGAGTTGCTGCCCGAGCAAGAGCAACGCCAGCACCATGGCGAAGGCAAGGCCGACGATAAATTTCATCGGCAGCGAATATAGCGGCGAGAGATTACCGCTTTACTCTGCCGCGACCGTCTCGGCGGCAGAGTTACCGGCGTCGGTGGTCTCAGCTTCGATCTGCGCGGCCTTGGCCTCGACCAGGGCGACGATGTGATCGAGCATGTCCGCGCTCTGGACATGATGGTCGGTCACCCCTGAGAGGTAGACCATGTGCTTTCCGTTGCCGCCGCCGGTCAGGCCGATATCGGTCTCGCGCGCTTCGCCCGGGCCGTTGACGACGCAGCCGAGCACCGAGAGCGAGAGCGGGGTCTTGATGTGCGAGAGGCGGGATTCGAGCGCTTCGACGGTGCGGATCACATCGAACCCCTGCCGCGCGCAGCTGGGGCACGAGACGACCCGCACGCCGCGGGTGCGCAGGCCGAGGCTCTTGAGGATTTCGAAGCCGACGCGGACTTCCTCCTCCGGCTCGGCCGAGAGCGATACGCGGATGGTATCGCCGATCCCCGCCCAGAGCAGATTGCCGATGCCGATCGCGCTTTTGACGGTGCCGCCGATCAGCCCGCCGGCCTCTGTAATGCCAAGGTGGAGCGGACAATCGACCGTTTCTGCCAGGCCCATGTAGGCAGCGACCGCGAGGAACACGTCGGAGGCTTTCACCGCCACCTTGTATTCGTGGAAATCGTGATCCTGCAGCAGCTTGATATGATCGAGTGCGCTTTCGACCAGGGCATCAGGGCACGGCTCGCCGTATTTTTCGAGCAAGTCCTTCTCAAGGCTGCCGGCGTTGACGCCGATGCGGATAGCGCAGCCATTGGCTTTGGCGGCGCGGACAACTTCGGCCACGCGTTCGTTGCTGCCGATGTTTCCCGGATTGATCCGCAGGCAGGCTACCCCGGCATCGGCGGCTTCGAGCGCGCGTTTGTAGTGAAAATGGATGTCCGCCACGAGCGGCACCCGCGCGGCGCGGACGATCAGGGGGAGCGCTGCGGTTGAGGCCTCGTCCGGGCAGGAAACGCGGATGATGTCGGCCCCGGCATCCTCGCACCGGCGGATCTGATCGATCGTCGCCGCCGCGTCGGAGGTGAGGGTGTTGGTCATCGTCTGCACCGTGATCGGCGCATCGCCGCCGACGGGAACGGACCCGACCATGATCTGGCGGCTCTTGCGACGCGCAATATCGCGCCAGGGACGGATGGAGGACATGAATGGCGATATAGGGGATGGCAGGGATTCGGGCAATCGTGGTGGTTGGCCCAGTGGTCGGCCGCGTTTTGCCTTCGACTTACCGCTGGCAATTGGGCGGATAGCGCGACACACCTGCGGGCAGGATCGTCGCGGGGGAGCGCTGCCTCATGTGTTATTCGGCTACCGCCAGCTTTGCTGGCTCCGCCGTGCTTGCCGCCGTGGGCCTTGCGACGCTGGGCCGGGTACGCGAGCCGCGCACGCTGCTGTTTGCCGCGGTGCCGACCCTGTTCGCGCTGCACCAGTTTACAGAAGGCTTTGTCTGGCTTGGGCTTGAAGGCCGGATCGGGCCGGCGGCCGGGCGCGCCGCCGTCTATTTGTTCACCGGCTATGCGCAGGGCATCCTGCCGTTTCTGTTGCCGCTGGCGGTGCTGATGATGGAGCCGCCGGGAAGGCGGCGCAGCGCGATTCTGGCGCTAACCATGCTGGGCGCAGCAATCGCCGCCACGATGATGGGCGGGCTGTTCGTTTTCGAAACCCGGTGCTTCATCGAAGGATCGTCCATCGCCTACCGCAATCCGGTGACCGGGGACCTTACGCTGTCGCTGCTCTACATCCTCGCGACGTGCGGCTCGCTGCTGTTCTCGAGCCACCGCGTGGTGCGCTGCTACGGCGTGCTCAACATCGTCGCCCTGACGATTACCCAGCTCGTCCGGGAATACGCGTTCGCTTCAGTCTGGTGCTTCTATGCGGCGATCATGAGCGTGGTGATCTTCTGGCAATTCGCGCGCAGCCGCATCGATGTGTTGGCGTCCGGCGGGAGCCCGACCGAGCAGCGGCCGTTTCTGTTCCCGTGGCTGCGCTGGACCCGCCCGGCCTGAAGCTCCAGCCTGACCCTTGCTCTTTTGAACGGAATCGCTATATTTCGTGCAGATGAAAGGAGCGGGCTATGGTGGCTCAGGCGCAAGCTGAGCAAGTTTCTCCGAGCAGCCCCTCGCCGGAACGATCCGAAGTGCTGGCCACTGCGCTGGGCCGGGTTGCCGAGTTCTGGGGGCTGAGCAATGCCCGGCTCGGGGCGGTGTTGGGGCTTTCTGCACCGACGGTTTCGCGGCTGCGCCGGGGGGCGAGCGCGCTCGATCCGGCACGCAAGGCGTTCGAGGCCGGGCAATTGCTCCTGCGTCTGTTCCGCAGCCTCGACGCGCTGCTGGGCAGTGACGATGCTGCGGCGCGGCGCTGGCTGGGTACGTTCAACAGTGATCTGGCGGCCAAGCCGATCGATGCCATCGCGACGATGCGCGGGTTGATCGCGGTGTGCGATTATGTGGACTTCCACCGCGCTCGCGTCTGAGCTGCGAGGCTATGCCGGCACTGTGTGGCGGGTGGTGGAGGCGCAGCACCGCATCTCCACCAGCCGGCTGGCGGCCGATGCGCGCGCGCAGCAGATGCTGGAGGAATTGGTCGAAGAGGTGAAGCCGCTGCTGCCTGCCGGCGCGCATCACCTTCATTTCCTGCTCGCCGCGCCGTTCCGCTATGGCCATGCCCTGCCCAGCCGGTTTCGCCGCGCGAACGAGCGGCCGGGCATCTTTTATGCCGCGGAGCACGAGGCGACCGCGATTGCCGAAGCGGCCTATTGGCGGCTGCGGTTCTACAGCCGCTCGCCCGGCTTCGTGCCGCCGGCGACGACCACCGAACATTCCAGCTTTCGCGCCGTGGTGAAGGCACAGCGCGCGCTGGATCTGACACGCGCGCCGTTTGTCGCAGAGAAGGTGCGGTGGACCGATCCCGTGGATTACAGCGCGTGTCAGGCGCTGGCCGGAGCCGCGCGCGACGCGGGATGCGAGTTGATCCGCTCGCGTTCTGCCCGTGATCCGGGGCGCGGTTGCACGGTGGCCGTGCGCGCGCCCGAGGCCTTCGCAGAGCGCGCGCCGCGGCCTGACAAAACCTGGCATTTGCGCTTCGAGAACGGGCAGCTGCTGGCGCTGGCTGCATTCCCGGGGGAGGGGCGTTTTGCCTTCACGGCGGACCAGTTCGGGCTATAGCCTGCTGTATCGAAGCGCGATTGCGCGCTACGCCAGTCCCGCTATTGTTGGCGGATGAAACTGGCCGATTGCCATAACGTGGAGGATTTTCGCCGGCTGGCGAAGCGGCGCCTGCCGGGGCCGATCTTCAACTACATCGACGGCGCGGCCGACGACGAGGTGACGTACCGGCGCAACACCGAGGCTTACGAGCACTGCGATCTGGTGCCCAGTGTGCTGGCATCGGGAGTGGAGCAGACCGACATATCGGTGACGGTGATGGGCCGCAAGATCGATATGCCGCTGTTCCTTTCGCCCACCGCGCTGCAGCGGCTGTTTCACTGGCAGGGCGAACGCGCGGTGGGGCGCGCCGCCGAGGCGGCGGGGACGTGGTTCGGCATATCCTCGCTCGCCACGGTGGGGATCGAGGAGATCGGCCAGACGATTTCCACGCCCAAGATGTTCCAGCTCTACGTTCACAAGGACAAGGGTCTCAACCGCTCGATGATCGAGCGGTGCAAGGCGGCCAAGTTCGATGCAATCGCGCTGACGGTGGATACGATCGTCGGCGGCAACCGCGAACGTTGCCTGCGCAGTGGGTTCACCTCGCCGCCGCGGCTGACGCTGCCGGGCATGGCGAGCTTTGCCGCGCATCCGGCGTGGGCGATGAACTATTTCCTGCGCGACAAGTTCGAGTTGTCCAACCTCAAGGACCACGTTGCCGAGGGATCGAACGTAGCGATGTCGGTGGGCGATTACTTCAGCACGATGCTCGATCAGGGGCTCGACTGGAAAATGGCCGAGGCAATCCGGGCCGAGTGGGGCGGCGAGTTCTGCCTGAAGGGCGTGATGTCGGTGGAGGATGCGCGGCGCGCGGTGGATATCGGCGCGACCGCAATCATGGTTTCCAACCACGGCGGGCGGCAGCTGGACGGAAGCCGCGCGCCGTTCGACCAATTGGCCGAGATCGTCGACGCGGTGGGCGACCGGATCGACGTGATCTGCGACGGCGGAATCCGTCGCGGCAGCCATGTGCTCAAGGCGCTGAGCGTGGGGGCCAAGGCCTGTTCGGGCGGGCGGATGTACCTCTATGCGCTGGCCGCTGCCTGCCAGCCTGGGGTGGAACGCACGCTGGCCAATTTGCGCGCCGAGATCGTGCGCGGGATGAAGCTGATGGGCAAGACCAGCGTGAGCGAACTTGGGCGCGGCAACTTGCGCTGGCGGTGAATTTTCCCGGCGGTGGTAATTGGGCTTTTACAGTAACTTGGCGAACAGGAATTCGTGATCGAGCTGCTCGCCCACCCGGAAGGTGGCATCGGCGACTTTCGCAAACCCGAAGCGCGCATAGAAGCGCTGGGCATCGGTGTTGCCTGAGAACACCGAAAGCTGCACCTCGTCCGCCCCGCGTGCCGCGACTTCGGCCATCGCCCAGTCCATCAGCGCGGCGCCGAGGCCCTGCCCGGTAGCCCGGGGCGCGGTGTAGAGCTGCTTGATCTCCATCACGTTCTTCCCGCGCGCGTGTTCGGGGAAACCGCAGGTGAGACCCAGCTTGCACCAAGCAAGGAGTGCACCGGTAGCCGTGTCCTCGGCGAGGTGGAACAGGCGGGCGGGATCGGCCAGATCGGCGGCGACGGCGGCTTCGGTATAGACCTCGTCCAGAAAGGCTGCGAGGTCTTCCGGGCGGTACAGATCGCCGAACTTGGCGACGAATGCTTCGCGCCCGAGGCGGGCCAGCGCCGGGGCATCGGCCGCGGTGGCGGGGCGGACGAGCGGCTTGGTCACAGGGCCAACGTCATGCAGATCGAGAACGGATCTTCGCGATAATCGGCGAAGGGCGGGCATTCGGCAAAGCCGCGGCTGCGATAGAGCGCGTGCGCCGGGTGGAACGGTTCGGTCCGGCCGGTTTCGAGACTGACCCGGCGGTAGCCGCGGGCACGGGCCTCGGCGAGGAGATGTGTGAGCAGGGCCGAACCGATGCCGGTGCCGCGAAAGTCCGGGTGAACGCGCATCGCCTTGAGCTCGCCGTGCGACGGATCGAGATGCTTGAGCGCGCCGCAGCCGGAGAGGCGCGGACCGTCCCATGCGGCGAAGAAGGCGACGTCGGGCTGGCGCAGCCGATCAACGGGCATGGCATGGACACTTTCAGGCGGCGACCATGCGTGCATCTCATCGAGATGCAGACGCAGCAGGGCGCGGATCGGTTCGCCGGAAAGGTCATCGGGGAGGATGTTGATGCCCGCACGCATTGCCATGCCGTGCTATCGCCGGCTCGGCAAAAAGGGAAGGCGCAGG
This sequence comes from Sphingomonadaceae bacterium, assembly GCA_947455865.1. GTDB lineage: Bacteria > Pseudomonadota > Alphaproteobacteria > Sphingomonadales > Sphingomonadaceae > Novosphingobium. The sequence goes on along the minus strand of CANGQZ010000028.1, from coordinate 6,782 downwards.
TTGGCCGCGAACGGCTTTGACTCGGTGCTCGGCGGGGCATAGCCTCGCGCCATTCCGGGGGAATGGCAAATTGATCGCCCGGCCCCCGGGAAACTGCCGCGCGAAGATGGCGGGCCAATACCGGTCCTCCGGGGGTGTTCGCGCTTATTCCGGAGAGCATGCCAATGAACGTGTTTCGTCGCGCGGCGACCATCGCCGCTTCTGCTTCGCTTGCCGTTGCCGCGCCCGCCTTTGCCCAGAGCTATCCGATGGTGCCGGGCGACTATGTCAGCGTCACGATGATCTCGATCGATGACGGCCATGGGCTCGATTATGCCCAGTTCCTCGCCGGGATGTGGAAGGATCAGGAGGAATTCGCCAAGTCGCAGGGCTGGATCAGCAGCTACGAAATCATGGCGAACGTAGACAAGCGCCCGGGCGAGCCGGATATCTATCTGGTCACGCACATGAAGAGCATCCCCGACGCCGCCGAGATTGCGCGCCGCGATGCCGTCGTGAGCGCCCGCAACAAAATGACCGACGCGCAGATGGAAGCCAGTTCGGGCGACCGGGCGAAGTATCGCCATGTGATGGGTTCGATGCTGTTGCAGGAAATGAAGTTCAAGTAAGCCAAGGGTGAGCGGGCGGGGGCTGGACCTCCGCCTGCGGGCTCAACTCCCTTCGGTGAACTTGTCGGCCTTGCGGCGGCCGAGGCGCATGCCCGATTCGAGGCGGGCGCGCAGCTGGGTGTAATAGGCTTCGAGGAAGGCGCGTTCCTCGCCGCGGCCCGGATCCCAGCCGATCTTGGCGCAGATTTTGGCCTGTACGGCGGCCAACGCTTCGGGCCGATTATCGCGAAGGACACGTTCAAGCACCTGCAGTTCGAACTCCCCATAGACCGCGAGATCGGCTTCGCCGAAGCGGTATGCGCCGCCTGATGCAGCGGTGCGCGCCGCCGGAGCGGCGCTCATCGCCGCTTCCAGCTTGCGCTTGGGCGCTTCGACCACCCAGGTCCCGGCGATGAGATCGCCCGCGCGCATCGCATCGCGGTTGAAGCAGGGGAACAGCGCGAAGATCAGGAACCACGCGGTGGCGGCTAGGCCCGCGCCGCCCATATCGCCATCGCCCTTGACCGAGAGCAGGAACGTGATCGGGAGGAACAACTCGATATCGCGCAGTAGATTGCGCGCGAGCACCATCTCCGCGGTCAGCCGGCCGCCGCTGCGCGCCGCGACGCGGATGCCGAGCAGGCGTTTGCCGGGCGTGGCCCCGCGCGCGCCGAGTTCAAAGAACAGGAACCAGCCGTTGCGGAACAGGAACAGCACCGCCAGCCAGACGATGAACAGGAATTCGATGGCATGGCCGATGGCGGTGCCGTCCTTGGCCTTCTGGAACAAGTTGAACACTCCGCCGGCGATGTAGGCGAGGGCGATAGTGGCCGCGAGCATCGCCGCGCCCATGATGATGAAATCGATCATCAGCGCGCCGGCGCGCGCGCTGCGGGTGGCAAGGGTGAGGTGCAGCGGAATGCCCTCTGGCGTGATCAGCACCCGATCGCGCGATTCGCGCTGGGCGCGGGCGCGGGCGCGCAGGCCCTGCTCGGTGCGGACCCGCCGACCGGGAATGGCGATACGCGCATTCATGCCGCGGCGCCCGGATCGCGGCGGAAAGCGAAGAAATAGGCACACCAGAACACCAGCATAGATCCACCGACCAAGAGCCGGCCGGGGGTGTTGTCGATCAGCTGGCGGGCGAAGCCTTCGAGCATCGCCGCAATCACCAGCATGAGCACCACCCCGGCCATCACCGTCGCGGCGCGGCGCCCGGCCTGCCCCGCTGCTTCGACGACCGACAGCTCGCCGGGAAAGGCCATCGCCCGGCCGACGTGGAGGCCCGCGCCGCCGGCCAGCAGGATGGCGTATAGTTCGGTCGTGCCGTGGACCGAAAGCCAGCCGACCAGATCATAGAGTTGGCCTTGCCCGTGATAGAGCCACAACATCGCGCCGAGCGTGGCGGTGTTCTGGATCAGCAGCATCAGCGAGGGAATGCCGAAGGCGAACCCCAGCGCGAAGGCGAGGATCGAAATCTGCGCGTTGTGGCTGAACAGATAGGCGGCAAAGGCTGACATCCCGTCTTGCTGCGCGTTGCCGAAAAGGGTGCCGTGGAGCACCGCCGCACTGGCCCCAGGGACGCGCGGATCGCCATCGCCATAAGGGAACAGCGCATAGTACCACTGCGGATCGCCAGCGACGAGCAGCCAGCCGGCGATGGTGCCCGCGACCATCACCGCGAAGGCGACGACCAGATCGATCCCCAGCCCGCGCACGGCTTGCGACCAGCCGCCGCCGAGGAACCGTGCGAACCACGTGCCGAGCGACTGGCGCGGCCCGTAGACCTGAAACCATCCGCGCTGGACCAGCCCATCGAGATAGCCGAGGGTGGCGGCATCGAGCGAGGTTTCCCGTGCGATCGAAAGGCTGGAGGCGACGGTGCGGTACAGCACCGGCAGCGCCAGCAAGTCTTCGTCCGACATGCTGCGCATGCGGCCGCGCTCGATCCGCGAGACGATTCCCTCCAGCCGTTTCCAGTCGCCCTCACGCTCTTGCCGGAAGCGGTCCGAGCGCAGCGCGGCGGCAGCGATCGCGGCGTCCTGAGCTGCGGCCTTGCGCCCGCCGAACAGCCCGGCGACGCGGCTCTCACGGATCGAATCGAGCATCGAGGGCTTGCTGGCCATCAGCCGATGCTCCCGGCGCGCTTGATCCGCATATAGGCATCGATCAGGCAGGTGCCGATGCGGTCATGCTGCGCTTCGATCACTTCGACGCCAAGCTGATGCAGCCGCGCGGTGACCAGCTGGCGTTGGCGCAGCAGGGCATCGGCGGTGACGGCCATGGCAAGCTGCGGCATCGCATCGGGGGCCTGCGCGGCAAGACCTTCGAGTTCCTCATCCGCCAGGGTGACGAACAGCACGAGGTGGCGTGAAACCAGCCGCGCGACCGATTCGACCATCAGTTCGGCGCTGGTCGGATCGGTGAAATCGGAGAACACCACGATCAGCGAGCGGCGCTGCAGCCGCCCTGCCAGTGTGGCGAGCGCGAGAGTGAAGTTGGGTTCCTGCGCGTGATAATCGAGCTCGGCGGCAGCAGATTGCAGCCGGTGGAACGCGCGCGCATCGGTGATGAACGGGGTGGCGAGTTCGGGCCGGGCGGCAAAGCCGAACAGCGCCACCCGGTCTCCCCCCTTGAGCGCGACATAGGCGGTGGCGAGCGCGGCGGAGACCGCGCGATCGATCCGCGGCAGGCCGGCGACCGGTTCGCACATCGCCTGCCCGCAATCGAACGCGAACACGATCTGGTTGTTGCGCTCGGCCTCGTATTCCTTGGCATAGAGGTGGGTGTGGCGGGCCGAGGTTTTCCAGTCGATCCGGCGGCGGTCCATCCCCGGCTGGTATTCGGCGAGCGCCTCGAACTGGGTCCCTTCGCCGCGAATGCGGCGGGCGATCATCCCGAATTCGCTTTCGCGCAGGAATAGCTGGAATGCCGGTGAGCGGACCGCAGCGAGGCTGGGCCAGACTCGCACCGGGGTATCGACCGTTTGCCGTCGCTGGCGAGCTCCGAGCCCGAGCGGCCCGGTCCAACGCAGCCACACAGTATCGATCCGGCCCGGGCCCCGCCGCCCCGGGACCAGCATTTTGCCGCCCTGCCAGACATCGTTGGCAGGGGCGAGGCGCAGCTCAAGCCGCCCGCCGGGGGCAAGGCGCGGATCGAGCGCAAGTGACGCCTCGACCATGCCGGGTGAGCCACCGACCAGATCGGCAAGGATGGTAAGCGAAGTCGGCTCGCCCACTTCGCAATCGCTCGCGACCGCGACGCGGATGCCGGCGAGACGCCCGGCAATCAGTCCGTCGGCCACCACCAGCAAGAACAGTGCCGCACCGAGGGCCGGTGCGACGATCCATGCCGCCGGGCTCGCCGCCGCGATCAGCAGCGCGAGCGGCGCGGCCAGTGCGATCAGCACGGCAGCGCGGGTGGTGGGGGCGAGGGCGGGCGGACTCACCGGGGCGCTTCGGTCCGCTGGACAAGATCCTCGACCAGCGCTTCGACCTGCTTGCCTTCGATCTCGGCCGCCGGGCTGAGCAGCAGGCGGTGGCGCAGCACCGCCGTGGCGAGGGCCTTCACATCATCGGGCAGGACATAATCGCGTCCGGCAATGGCGGCGCGGGCGCGGGCGGCATTGGCCAGCAGCACTGCCGCACGGGGGCTGGCGCCGGCGGCGAGATCGGCACTTTCGCGGGTGGCGCGGACCAGCCGAACAACATAATCGACCACGCTTTCTGCGAGCGCGATGCCTTTTACCGCCGCTGCGGCTGACGCCAGCCGGTCGCCGTCCGCCACCGCCACAATGCCGAGTTCGGCGGCGCGCGGCGGGCCGACGCGCTGGCCGTAGCGCGCGACGATGCGGGCTTCTTCCTCAAGGCTGGGATAAGGCACCAGCAGCTTGAACAGAAACCGGTCAAGCTGGGCTTCGGGCAGCGGATAGACCCCCTGGCTTTCGATCGGGTTCTGGGTGGCGACCACCATGAACCCAGGCGGCAACTGGTGGACCGCGCCATCAAGCGTGACGCGGCGTTCCTGCATCGCTTCGAGCAGCGCAGCCTGAGTCTTGGGCGGGGTGCGGTTGATCTCGTCGGCCAGCAGCAGTTCGCAGAAGATCGGGCCGCGGGTGAGGGTGAACTGGCTGGTCTGGAAATTGAACAGATTGGAGCCGAGGATATCGCCGGGCATCAGATCCGGCGTGAACTGGATCCGCCCGAAATCGAGCCCGAGGCTGGCGGCGAAACACTGGGCAAGGAAAGTCTTGGCGGTGCCGGGCGGGCCTTCGAGCAGCACGTGACCCTGCGCCAGCAAGGCGACGAGCAGGGCGTCGACGGTTTCGTGCTGGCCGACCACCGCCTTGCCAACCTCGGCGCGGATCGCCTCAGCCAGCGCGGATACTTCGCCCAGGCTCATCACAGTACCGGTCATCGCGTCAGCATCCTTTCGAGGGAATGAAGTGTTTGCGCCGCGCGCAGCAGATCAAGCGGGCGGCGCGCCGCGCGCAGCTGCGCGGCGATCCGGGAAAAGGGTGGGGCATCGGGCCGGCGCGCGGCGAGCACGCGATCGATCGCCGCTTCTGCCGCATCAGCATCGACGTGACGGGGCAAGGCGAGAGTGCGGCCCAGCCGTTCGCGCACCAGCGCCGCATAAGGCGTTCCGAGCAGGTGGAGCCGGCCGCTGCGGCGGATGATTCCGCCTGCATTGGTGACCAGCTGGCGTTTGCCGAAAGCGATTGCCGGCCCGCCGCTGCGCACCGCGCCGAAACGCAGAAACGCGCGCCAGCCGACCGCCAGCGCGGCGAGCAGCAGGCACAGCGTGGCGGCGAGGAACGGGGGGGTGAAGGCGAGCGTGAGCAAGTTGGCCGAGCGCTTGAAGCCGTTGAACGAGAGATCGAAGGTGACCGTCTGCGGTGCGCCGTGGCCGGCTGCAGCGAACAGGCGCAGCGCATAGAGCGCGGCTTCCTTGCGGCCCATCCCGTAATTGTTGAGCAAGTCTGGCTCGAACACCACCACCAGTGGGTACATCCGAGTATCTTCGCCGGGTTCGATGCCCTGCAGCGCGAGACTATCGAGCGCCGGCCAATCGCCGCCATCGGCGACGTATGCGGCGAGGATGTGCCCGCCGCGCTCGGTTGCGACCAGCGGCACCAGCGCATCGCCTTGGGCGGTGAGCACAGACTTCTCATCGGGCAGGTTGCCGGCGGCATGATCTGCATACCACGCGCCACCGGGGAGCGGATCGATCGTTACCCCGACATCATCAAGGAAGCCTTGCCAGCGGGGCAGTGCGGTGCCGGCGAGGCTGACCCAGCCGGGTTTCGCCCCGGGCGCAGTCTGGCCGCCCATCGAGAGCGGCATGCCTTGCCATTTGGGGGTGATCAGCAGGGTCGGGCCGATATGACGCCGCTTGGCGACCAGCCGGGCAAGCTCCTTGCCATCGGCCGATTGCGGCGGCGTGAGCACGACCAGCCCGGGTTGGGCCAGTTCGGCTTCGGTGCGGGCAGTGCGCACCTCCCAGCCCTGCTTTTCGAGCAGCGAGCTGAGTGCGGCGTAGCCGGTGAGCCCCTTGGAAGCGCCATGTGCGCCGCCATTGTTGAAGCTGCCGTGGACCATCCCGGCACCGATCATGTAGAGGATCGCGACGAATAGCGCGGCGCCGAGGCCGACCAGCGCGAGCACCGCGCGGGGATTGAATGGGCTGGATGCCGGCGCGGTCATGCGGCGGCCCCGGTGCCGAATTCGGCCAGCGCGAACTGGGAATAAGCACTGCGCGCCGCGTGCCAGTCCTCCGCGCCGAGCGGACGCAGCGCGAACAGGCTGCGTTCGACCCGCGCGGCGATCAGCGAGAAGGCCTCACGGGCGCGCTGGGGCAGGCCGGGCAGAATTGCGATCTCGCGCGCGGTGCTGGCAGGCTTCAGCCAATCGGGCCGGGCTGCTGCGATGTGGCCGACACTGCGGCGCAGGAGCAAGTGCGTCGCCTCGTCAAACCGGCCTTCGGCGGCGAGCCGGTCGGCATCTTCGAGCAGGGCCTGCACTTCATGCGCGCTCGGTGCCCAGTCTGGATTGGCATCGACCGGGCGCGCCTTGCGACGGGCGGCGATCACGGCGGCGACGATCCGCCAGACGATCAGGCCGACGGCAAGCGCGGCAAGGCCCAGCAAGATATATTCAATCACCGGCCACGACACACCGAGCGCGCGGCCGAGCG
>CANGQZ010000027.1 GCA_947455865.1 Sphingomonadaceae bacterium | reverse complement strand
ACAGTTCTCCACTCCGCCCCCCGCTTTTCGGCGCCCGAAGGTCATCTCGCGGTTCTGACCGGTGCGCTCGGACCCGACGTGCTCGCCGCGCGCGAGGAATACGGCGAGACTGTGATCACCGTCGCGCGGGAGCGGATCGAGGATGCGTTGCGCGAGCTGCGCGACAATCACGGCTATCAGCAGCTGATGGAGATCGCCGGGGTCGATTACCCGGACCGCCCGGAGCGGTTCGAGGTGGTCTACATGCTGCTTTCGGTCACCGCCAATCACCGTGTGATGATCAAGTGCTGTGCCGCCGAGAACACCCCGGTGCCGACCGTGACCACGCTGTGGCCGGTCGCCGGCTGGCTCGAGCGCGAAGTCTACGACATGTACGGCGTGATCTTCGCCGGCAATCCGGACCTGCGCCGGATCCTCACCGACTATGGCTTCGAGGGCCACCCGTTCCGCAAGGACTTCCCGCTGACCGGCTATGTCGAGCTGCGCTATTCCGAGGAAGACAAGCGCGTGGTCTATGAACCGGTCAAGCTGGCGCAGGACTTGCGCACGTTCGACTTCATGAGCCCGTGGGAAGGCGCCGACTATATCCTGCCGGGCGACGAGAAGGCGGAGGAGAAGAAGGCATGAGCTTCTCACTCGAACAGTCGCCCACCACCGGCGACGAAGTTATCGCCAACTACACGATCAACTTCGGGCCGCAGCACCCCGCGGCACACGGCGTGCTGCGGATGGTGATGGAGCTGGATGGCGAGATCATCGAGCGGATCGATCCGCATGTGGGCCTGCTCCACCGCGGCACCGAGAAGCTGATCGAGCACAAGACCTACCTCCAGGCGCTCCCCTATTTCGACCGGCTGGATTACTGCTCGCCGCTGGCGATGGAATACAGCTACGTCCTCGCGATCGAGAAGCTGCTCAACCTTGAGGTACCGCTGCGCGCACAGTACTTGCGGGTGTTGTTCGCCGAGCTGACCCGCATCTGCAACCACATGCTCAACCTCGGCAGCCATGTGATGGACGTCGGCGCGATGACGCCGAACCTGTGGCTGTTCGAAATTCGCGAGGATTGCCTCAACTTCTTCGAACGGGCTGCCGGCGCGCGGATGCACATGGCATGGTTCCGCCCCGGCGGTGTGCATCAGGACGTGCCGCTGAAGCTGCTGACCGACATCGCCGACTGGCTGGACGATCGCCTGCCGCGCCTGTTCGAGGATGCGATGAGTCTTGTGGTGGACAACCGCATCTTCAAACAGCGCAACGTCGATATCGCGCTGGTGAGCAAGGACGATGCGCTGGCGTGGGGCTTTTCCGGGCCGATGATCCGCGGCGCGGGCATCCCGTGGGATCTGCGCAAGAGCCAGCCCTACGACGTCTATGACCGGATGGATTTCGAGATCCCGGTGGGCACGCGCAGCGACTGCTATGACCGGTTCATGGTCCGCGTGGAAGAAGTCCGCCAGTCCGCCCGGATCATGAAGCAGTGCCTCGCCGAAATGCCCGAAGGCCCGGTGGCGAGCGACGACCGCAAGGTGGTTCCGCCCAAGCGCGGCGAGATGAAGCAATCGATGGAAGCTTTGATCCATCACTTCAAGCTCTACACCGAAGGCTTCCACGTGCCGGCGGGCGAGGTTTACGTGGCGACCGAAAGCCCAAAGGGCGAGTTCGGCGTTTATCTGGTGAGCGACGGCAGCAACAAGCCCTATCGCTGCAAGATCCGCCCGACCGCGTTCAGCCATCTTCAGGCGATGGACTTCATGTGCAAGGGCCACATGCTCCCGGACGCGACCGCCATTCTGGGAGCGATCGATGTGGTGTTCGGGGAGTGTGACCGGTGAGCAGGCTGGCCATCGCCGAGCAAATGATCGCGCATTACAACGTGCAGGATGCCGACGCTTATGTGGCGCTGATGACCGACGATGCCTGCGAGGCGGGCTATCGCGGCACGGTGGTGCGCGAGGGCAAGGAAGGCACACGCGCGGGACTGAAGAAGATGTTCGCCGAGTTTCCCGAGAACCGCGCCGAGATCGTCACCGCCTATGAACTGGGCGAATACGTGGTGCTGCACGAGCGGGTCTCGCGCTCGGCGACCAGCGACCCGTTCGAGGTGATGTCGGTCTACAGTTTCGATGGCGACAAGTGCAGCCGCGTGGAGTTCATCCGGTGAGCAGGACAACATTCGATCTGATGCGCGTGTGGGCGGCGCTGACCGGGCTGGCGCTGGCTGGCGGGTTTTTCGTGTGCCTCTACATGGGGATCAAGGTGGCCGACCAGCTGCCGATGCTGATCGCCGGGATCGGCGGCTTCGAACTGGTGCTCTATGCGCAGGACTTGTGGCTGAAGCGGAGAAGGCAGAATGGCTGACCGCCACCTAGAACCCGACAGCCCGGAACTGCGCGCGCGCTGGGGCGGCTGGGCGTTCAATCCCGCGTGGGAGGCCAAGGCCAAGGCGGCGATCGCGCGCTATCCGGCGGGGCGGCAGCGTTCGGCGGTGATGGCGCTGCTGGACTATGCCCAGCGCCAGATCGGCGAGGAAACGCAGACGCAGGGCTGGCTGCCGATCCCGGTGATCGAATATGTGGCGCAGTACCTCGACATGCCGGTGATCCGCGTGGTCGAGGTGGCGACCTTCTACATGATGTACAATCTCGTGCCGGTCGGGCGCTATCACGTGCAGGTCTGCGGGACGACGCCGTGCATGCTGCGCGGATCCGACGACATCATGGCGGCGTGCAAGGCGCGCGGGATGCATCTCGGCCATGTCAGCGATGACGGGCTGTGGACGCTGACCGAGGTGGAATGCATGGGCAACTGCGCCTCTGCCCCGATGGTCCAGATCAACGACGACAATTACGAGGACTTGACGCCCGAGCGGCTGAACGCGGTGCTCGATGCGCTGGCGCGCGGCGAAACCCCCAAGACCGGCACGCAGGAACCGGGCCGGCACACGGTCGAGCCGGTCGGCGCGCTCAGCACGCTGACCGCGATGGTGGGCGAAAACCACGATTACCGGGGGGAGTGGTAAGCCATGTCACTGGCTGACAAGGACCGCATCTTCACCAACCTCTACGGCTACCAGCCGTGGAACCTCGCCGGTGCACATAAGCGCGGCGATTGGGACAATACCAAGGCGCTGCTCGAACGCGGGCAGGATGCGATCATTCAGGAAATGAAGGATTCGGGCCTGCGCGGGCGCGGCGGGGCGGGGTTCCCGACCGGCATGAAATGGTCGTTCATGCCCAAGGAATCGAAGGACGGCCGGCCCAGCGTCCTCGTCATCAACGCCGACGAGAGCGAGCCGGGCAGCTGCAAGGACCGCGAGATCATCCGCCACGATCCGCACAAGCTGGTCGAAGGCGCGCTGGTGGCGGGCTTCGCGATGCGGGCGCGGGCGGCCTACATCTACATTCGCGGCGAATATATCCGCGAGGCCGAGACGCTGTTCGCCGCCGTGGCCGAAGCCTATGACGCCGGGCTGATCGGCAAGAACGCTTGCGGTTCGGGCTATGATTTCGACGTGTTCGTCCACCGCGGCGCGGGCGCCTATATCTGCGGCGAAGAGACCGCGATGATCGAAAGTCTTGAGGGCAAGAAGGGCCAACCCCGCCTGAAACCGCCGTTCCCGGCGGGCGCGGGGCTTTATGGCTGCCCGACCACGGTCAACAACGTCGAGAGCATCGCGGTCGCGCCGACGATCCTGCGGCGCGGGGCGGCGTGGTTCTCCAGCTTCGGGCGCGAGGGCAACAAGGGCACCAAGCTGTTCCAGATCAGCGGGCACGTGGATCGTCCCTGCGTGGTCGAGGAAGAAATGAGCATCCCGTTCAGCGAGCTGATCGAGAAGCACTGCGGCGGCATTCGCGGCGGGCGGGGCAACCTGCTGGCGGTGATCCCCGGCGGATCATCCGTGCCGCTGGTGCCGGCGGAGCAGATCTGGGACGCGCCGATGGATTTTGACGGGCTGAAGGCGCTCGGCTCGGGCCTTGGCACCGCGGCGGTGATCGTGATGGACAAGTCCACCGACATCGTCCGCGCGATCAGCCGGCTCTCCTACTTCTACAAGCACGAAAGCTGCGGCCAGTGCACCCCCTGCCGCGAAGGCACCGGGTGGATGTGGCGGGTGATGGAGCGCCTGCGCACCGGCGAGGCCGACGTGGGCGAGATCGACATGCTCCAGCAGGTGACCAAGCAGGTCGAAGGCCACACCATCTGCGCGCTGGGCGATGCCGCGGCATGGCCGATCCAGGGGCTGATTAAGCACTTCCGGCCCGAGATCGAACGGCGCATCGCCGAATATGCCGGCGATACGCGGGAGGCGGCGGAATAATGCCCAAGCTCAAAGTAGATGGCGTCGAGATCGAAGTCCCCGCAGGCGCCACTGTCCTGCAGGCGTGCGAGCTGGCGGGCAAGGAAATCCCCCGGTTCTGCTATCACGAGCGGCTGAGCATCGCCGGCAACTGCCGGATGTGTCTGGTCGAAGTGAAGCCCGGGCCGCCCAAGCCGCAGGCGTCTTGTGCGCTGCCTGCCTCCGAGGGGCAGGAGATCCGCACCGACAGCGAGATGGTCAAGAAGGCGCGCGAAGGGGTGATGGAGTTTCTCCTCATCAACCACCCGCTCGATTGCCCGATCTGCGATCAGGGCGGCGAATGCGATCTGCAGGACCAGTCGGTCGCTTATGGCCGGGGCGCCTCGCGCTATCACGAGAACAAGCGCGCGGTGACCGAGAAGTATATGGGTCCGCTCATCAAGACGGTGATGACCCGCTGCATCCACTGCACCCGCTGCGTGCGCTTCTCCGAAGAGATCGCCGGGGTGGACGAGATCGGCGCGCTGTATCGCGGCGAGGATACCCAGATCACGACCTATCTGGAGCACGCCGCCAGCCACGAGCTTTCGGCCAACGTGATCGACTTGTGCCCGGTCGGCGCGCTGACCAGCCGGCCCTATGCGTTCGAGGCGCGGCCGTGGGAGCTGAAGAAGACGCTGGGGATCGACGTGTCCGACGCGGTCGGCGCCAATATCCGCATCGACAGCCGGGGCCGCGAGGTTCTGCGCATCCTTCCGCGCGTCAATGACGACGTTAACGAAGAGTGGCTTTCCGACAAGGCTCGCTATCAAGTCGACGGGCTGACCCGTCGCCGGCTGGACCGGCCGTGGCTGCGCAAGAACGGCAAGCTCGTCGCCGCGACGTGGGACGAGGCTTTCGCCGCGATCGCCAAGGTCAAACCGGCGGCGAGCATTGCCGCCGTCGCCGGCGACATGGTCGACTGCGAGACGCTGTTCGCGGCCAAGGCGCTGCTCGGCGCACTGGGCTCGAACCTGCTCGAAGGCCGCCAGACCGGGCTTAAGTATGCGACGGATAACCTCGCAGCGGTCAACTTCAACTCGACCTTCGCCGGGATCGAGACCGCTGACGCGATCCTGATCGTGGGCAGTCATGTTCGCTGGGAAGCGCCGCTGGTCAACGCCCGGCTGCGCAAGGCGGCGAAGCGCGGGGCGAAGGTGTTCATCATCGGCCCGGCGTGGGAAACGACCTTCCCGGCCACGTTTCTCGGCGAGGATGTCGGGATCATCAACGCGGTACCGGACGAGGTCCGCGCGGCGCTGCTCGCGGCCAAGCGCCCGGCGGTGATTGTCGGCGGCGGCGGCCTTGCCAAGGGGGCGCTGGAGCCGGCGCTCGCACTTTATAGCGAGGTCCACAGCGCGCTCGTCATCACCGACGAGAACGAAGGCTGGAACGGCTTCAACGTGCTCCACATGGCGGCAAGCCGGATGGGCGGGCTTATGCTGGGCTATGCGCAAGGCGGAGGGATTGCCGATCTGGGCGCGGCCAAGCCGAAGTTGCTGCTCTCGCTCGGCGCGGACGAGGTGGATTACGCGGCGTTCGCGGATTCGATCATCGTCTACGTGGGCCACCACGGCGACAAGGGCGCGCACGCGGCGGACGTGATCCTGCCCGGATCAGCCTATACCGAGAAGGCGGGGACTTACGTCAACACCGAAGGGCGCGTGCAGTTTGCCGAAAAGGCGGTGTTCGCGCCGGGCGACGCGCGCGAAGACTGGACGATCCTGCGCGCGCTGGCCGATGCGCTGAAGGTTTCGGTCGGGTTCGACAGCTTCGAGGGGCTTCGCGCGGCGATGATCGCGGCGGTGCCGGCGCTGGGGATTGAAGGGTTGGCCGATTACGGCGCGCTGCCCACAGGGGTAAGCGGCACGGCGGCTGGCGTGATCGCCTATCCGATCAAGGACTTCTACCTCACCAACCCGATCGCGCGGGCTTCGGAGACGATGCAGCGCTGCTCGGCCGAACTGCTCCACTGCGAAACATTCGCGGAGGCGGCGGAATGACCGCTTTGTTCCAGAGCATGGGCCTGCCCTTCGAAGCGGCATGGCTGGTCGCCACCGTGATCGGCATCCTCTTGATCGCCTTCCCGGTGATGCTGGGCGTGGCACTGGTGATCTATGCCGACCGCAAGATCTGGGCCTCGATGGCGCTGCGCAAGGGCCCCAACGTGGTCGGCCCGTTCGGCATCCTCCAGTCGTTCGCCGACGGGATCAAGGTGTTCCTGCAGGAAACCATCATCCCTTCGGCGGCGAACAAGGGCTTGTTCCTGATCGCCCCGATCCTGACGTTCACGGTGGCGCTGCTGGCCTGGGCGGTGATCCCGTTCGACAGCTGGATGATCCTGGCGAACATCAACGTCGGGCTGCTCTACGTGCTCGCGATCTCCTCGCTGGGGGTTTACGGCACGGTGATCGCGGGCTGGTCCTCGAACTCGAAGTATCCGTTCTTCTCGGCGATGCGCGCCTCGGCGCAGATGATCTCCTACGAGGTCTCGATCGGGTTCATCCTGATCTGCGTGGTGCTGTGGGCGGGCACCTTCAACCTTAACGACATCGTGCAGGCGCAGAAGAGCCACGTCTGGCTGATCAACGGCTATGTAGCGAACCCGCTGCTGTTCCCGATGTGGGTGATGTTCCTGATTTCGGGCATGGCCGAGACCGGCCGCGCGCCGTTCGATCTGACCGAGGCCGAGAGCGAGCTGGTGGCCGGCTACCAGACCGAATACTCGTCGATGGCTTTCGCGCTCTACTGGCTGGGCGAATACGCCAACGTGCTGCTGATGTGCGCGCTCAACGCGACGCTGTTCTTCGGCGGCTACCTGCCGCCGCTGGACTGGGCGCCGCTGTATTACGTGCCGGGGCTGATCTGGTTGCTGCTCAAGATCTGCTTCTTCTTCTTCATCTTCAGCTGGGTGAAGGCGACCGTGCCGCGCTATCGCTATGACCAGCTGATGCGGCTGGGTTGGAAGGTATTCCTGCCCGTCTCGCTGCTGTGGGTGGTTATCATCAGCGGTTACCTCATGCTCACCGGACATTTCGCATGACCGTCGGACAGCTCATCAAGAGCTTCACCCTCTGGGAATTCCTGAAGGCGCACTGGCTGACCTTGCAATATTTCTTCAAGGCGAAGGCGACCATCAACTATCCCTACGAGAAGAACCCGCTTAGCCCCCGCTTTCGCGGCGAGCATGCGCTGCGCCGCTATCCCAGCGGCGAAGAACGCTGCATCGCCTGCAAGCTGTGCGAGGCGGTCTGCCCGGCGCAGGCGATCACCATCGAGGCCGAACCGCGCGAGGACGGCAGCCGCCGCACCACGCGCTACGACATCGACATGACCAAGTGCATCTACTGCGGGTTCTGCCAGGAAGCCTGCCCGGTCGATGCCATCGTCGAGGGCCCCAACTTCGAATTCGCGACCGAAACGCGCGAGGAACTGCTCTACGACAAGACCAAGCTGCTGGCGAACGGGGACAAGTGGGAGCGGGCGATTGCCGCGAACCTTGAAGCCGATGCGCGGTATCGATAGGGGCGCGCCGGGGACATGATCCAGCTTATCGCCTTCTACCTGTTCGCCACCGTGGTGATCGCCTCGGGCACGCTGACCATCATGGCGCGCAATCCGGTGCATTCGGTGCTGTGGCTGATCCTCGCGTTCTTCAACGGCGCCGGGCTGATGGTGCTGGCCGGGGCCGAGTTCATCGCGATGCTGCTGGTGATCGTTTACGTCGGCGCGGTCGCGGTGCTTTTCCTGTTCGTGGTGATGATGCTCGACATCGATTTCTCCGAACTGCGCGCCGGTTTCATCAAGAACTTCCCGCTGGGGATGCTGCTGGCGATCGTGCTGTTCGTCGAACTCTTCGTGGGCCTCGTCGCCCGCAGCGCCGGGCATCTGGTGCTTGGCAAGGCCGATGGCAGCGGCGCGCCGCTGGCCGGCAAGAGCAACATCGAGGCGATCGGGGCGCTGCTCTATTCGCGCTACCTGTTCCTGTTTGAGGCGGCGGGCATTGTCCTCCTCGTGGCGATGATCGGCGCGATCGTGCTGACGCACCGCCAGCGCAGCGACACGCGCGGGCAGAACGTCGGCCGCCAGATCGCGCGCCGGCCGGATGAGGCCACGGTCAACGTCAAGCCCGAAGTCGGCAAGGGGGTTACGCTGTGATCGGCATCGAACATTATGTCGTGGTCAGTTCGCTGCTGTTCGTGCTCGGCGTGCTCGGCATCTTCCTCAACCGCAAGAACGTGATCGTCATCCTGATGGCGATCGAGCTCATCCTGCTGGCGGTGAACATCAACCTCGTCGCCTTCTCGGCGGCGCTGGGTGACCTTACCGGGCAGGTCTTCGCAATGTTCGTGCTGACCGTGGCAGCGGGCGAAGCGGCGGTGGGCCTCGCGATCCTCGTCACCTATTTCAGGGATCGCGGCACCATCGCGGTCGACGACATCAACCGGATGAAGGGATAGACCCGGTGCATCCGATCCTGTTCATCGTGTTCCTGCCGCTGGCGGCAGCGCTGATCGCCGGGCTGGGCAACAAGGCGATCGGGCCGTTCGCCGCCAAGCTGGTGACGACCGCCGCACTGTTCACCTCGTGCGCGCTGTCATGGCCGATCTTCCTCGCGTTCCTCAGCGGAACGGCCGAGCCGAGCGTAACCCCGGTCCTGCACTGGGTGAAGTCTGGGGCAATGGCGTTCGACTGGGCGCTCCGGGTCGATACGCTGACCGCGGTGATGCTTGTGGTGGTGACGACCGTCTCGGCCCTCGTCCACCTCTACTCGTGGGGCTACATGGAGGAAGACCCGGATCAGCCGCGGTTCTTCGCCTATCTCTCGCTGTTCACTTTCGCGATGCTGATGCTGGTGACGGCGGACAACCTCGTCCAGATGTTCTTCGGTTGGGAAGGCGTGGGCCTGGCCTCATACCTCCTGATCGGGTTCTGGTTCCGCAAGCCTTCGGCCAGCGCCGCCGCGATCAAGGCCTTTGTGGTCAACCGCGTGGGCGATCTGGGCTTCATGCTCGGGATTTTCGGCACCTTCCTCGTGTTCGGCACAGTCTCTATCCCGCAGATCCTGCACGATGTGCCGGCGATGGCCGGATCGACCATCGGCTTCCTTGGCCACCGCTTCGATACGATGACGGTGCTGTGCATCCTGTTGTTCATCGGCGCGATGGGCAAATCGGCACAGCTCGGCCTTCACACCTGGCTGCCCGACGCGATGGAAGGCCCGACCCCGGTTTCAGCACTGATCCACGCGGCGACGATGGTCACTGCCGGCGTATTCATGGTTTGCCGGCTTTCGCCGATGTTCGAGGCGAGCCCGGCCGCGCTCGGCTTCGTTACCTTTATCGGCGCCGCCACCTGCTTTTTCGCCGCGACGATCGGCACCACCCAGTGGGACATCAAGCGGGTGATCGCCTATTCGACCTGCTCGCAGCTAGGCTACATGTTCTTCGCCGCCGGCGTGGGAGCGTTCGGTTCGGCGATGTTTCACTTGTTCACCCACGCCTTCTTCAAGGCGCTGCTGTTCCTCGGCGCGGGCAGTGTGATCCACGCGATGCACCACGAGCAGGACATGCGCTATTACGGCGCGCTGCGGAAAGAGATCCCACTGACGTTCTACGCAATGATGGCCGGCACGCTGGCGATTACCGGGGTCGGCATCGTCGACGTGTTCGGGTTTGCCGGGTTTTATTCGAAGGATTCGATCCTTGAAGCGGCGTATGGTTCGGGCAGCGAGATCGGGAGCTTCGCCTTCTGGTGCGGGATCACCGCCGCGCTGATGACCAGCTTCTATTCGTGGCGGCTCGTGTTCCTGACCTTCTACGGCACCCCGCGCTGGGCCGCTTCCGAGCATATCCAGCACGCTCTGCACGATGCTCACGGGCACGGCGATGACGCCCATGCCCATGACGCGCACCATGAAGAGGCGCATCACGACGACGCGCACGGCGATGGCCACCATGCACCGGTCACCGGCACCGGCGGCTATCATCCGCACGAAAGCCCGCTGGCAATGCTGCTCCCGCTCGGCGTGCTGAGCCTGGGCGCGGTGCTGGCCGGGTTCGTGTTCAACCACGCCTTCATCAGTGAGGGTGAAGGCGAATTCTGGAAGGGTAGCCTCGTGTTCGGCGAGCATCTGATCCACGCGATGCACAGTGTGCCGCTGTGGGTGAAGTGGGCGCCGTTCACGGTGATGGCGCTGGGCTTCGTGACCGCGTGGTATGCCTATCTGCGCAATCCGTCAGTGCCGGCGGCGGTCGCCGAACAGCTCGGGGTGATTTACCGCTTCGTCTACAACAAGTGGTACTTCGACGAGCTCTACAACTTTGTCTTCGTCCGCCCGGCGTTCTGGCTCGGTCGGGTGTTCTGGAAGGCCGGGGATATCGGGATCATCGACCGGTTCGGCCCGAACGGCGCGGCCTGGGTGGTGGCGCAGGGCACGCGCGTCGCGCAGCGGGTCCAGTCGGGCTACCTCTACAGCTACGCGCTGGTCATGCTCATCGGGCTCGTGGTGGGGATCAG
The DNA here is from genome assembly GCA_947455865.1 of Sphingomonadaceae bacterium. Lineage (GTDB taxonomy): Bacteria > Pseudomonadota > Alphaproteobacteria > Sphingomonadales > Sphingomonadaceae > Novosphingobium. The sequence goes on along the minus strand of CANGQZ010000027.1, from coordinate 10,456 downwards.
CTGGGTGATGGTGCGCTAGATCATGAACGGCTTTCCCATCCTCTCGCTGATGCTGCTGGTCCCGCTGGTCGGGGCGGTCGGCAGTCTTGTCGCCGGCGGCAAGGCCGCGCGCCAGATCGCGCTGCTGGCCACGCTCGTCGATCTCGCGCTCGGCATCGTGCTCTGGCTCAATTACGATATCGGCGGCGAGCAGTGGCAGTTCACCGAGCGGGCACGGCTGTTCGCTGGGTTCGATTGGGCGCTGGGCATCGATGGCATCGCACTGATGCTCACCCTGCTGACGGTGTTCCTGATGCCGATCTGCATCGGCGCCAGCTGGGAGGCGATCGAGAAGCGCGCGGGTGAATACTATGCGGCGTTCCTGTTCATGGAAACGCTGATGATCGGCGTGTTCGCCGCGCAGGACCTCTATCTGTTTTACATCATGTTCGAGGCCGGGCTGATCCCGATGTACCTGATCATCGGTGTGTGGGGCGGGGCGGACCGGATCTACGCCAGCTACAAGTTCTTCCTTTATACGCTGCTCGGCTCGGTGCTGATGCTGATCGCGATGCTGTGGATGGCGCACGCCGCCGGCACGACCGACATCCCGACGCTGATGCAGTACAATTTCAGCCCGGCGGCGCAGACTTGGCTGTTCCTCGCGTTCTTCGCCAGTTTCGCGGTGAAGATGCCGATGTGGCCGGTCCACACCTGGCTACCCGACGCGCACGTGCAGGCGCCGACCGCGGGTTCGGTCATCCTGGCAGGCGTGCTCTTGAAGATGGGCGGCTATGGCTTCATCCGCTTCTCGCTGCCGATGTTCCCGGAAGCGTCGGCGCAGTTCGCGTGGCTGATCTTTACTCTCTCGATGGTGGCAGTGGTCTATACCTCGCTGGTTGCGCTGGTGCAGCACGACATGAAGAAGCTGATCGCCTATTCCTCGGTTGCGCACATGGCGATCGTGACGATCGGGCTGTTCGCCTTCAACGTGCAGGGCCTTGAAGGCGCGATGATCGTGATGCTCAGCCACGGGCTGGTTTCGGGCGCGCTGTTCCTCAGCGTCGGCATAATTTACGACCGGCTGCACACCCGCGAGATCGACCGTTACGGAGGCCTTGCGATCAACATGCCGCGTTATGCGCTGTTCTTCATGCTGTTCACGATGGCCTCAGTCGGCCTGCCGGGCACTAGCGGCTTCGTCGGCGAGTTCCTCTCGCTTGGCGGGATCTATCAGGTGTCGAGCTGGGTCGCACTGATCTGCACCACCGGGATCATCCTCGGTGCGGCCTATATGCTCTATCTCTACCGCCGGGTCGTGTTCGGCGATCAGAAGCACGCCGATGCCGCGGCGATGACCGACCTGACGTTCCGCGAACTGGCGATGGTGATTCCGCTCGGGCTCGCGGTGCTGTGGATGGGGGTCTATCCCGAAAGCTTCCTTGCCCCGATGCGCGCGGATATCGCCGCGCTCGATGCGCGGGTGGCGCGCGCCCGGCCGCCGGGCGATGCCCGCTGGACCGCCGGCAAACCCGTCGCGGCCGAAGCGCCGCACGCTGAACATAACGAGGGGGCGCACTGATGGATTGGCAGCACTCGCTGCTTCTGGTCGCGCCGGAAGAGTTGCTCAGCCTTGGCGGGCTGCTGCTATTGCTCGCCGCCGGCTGGGGGGGCGACAAGATAGCCCGCGCCGCCAGCATTGCGGCTTGCATTGCACTTGCGGCGGCGATGGCGCTGGTTGCCCCGGCGCTGGCCGAAGGTGCGAGCGGGCCGGCGACTTCGGCGTTCTTCGGGCAGTTCCGCGCAGACGCTTTCGCCAGTTTCACCAAGCTCTTGATCTACGGCTCTGCCATCGCCGCGCTAGCGGTGGCACCGCAGTTCTTCGACCGATACAAAGTGATGCGTGCCGAATATCCGGTGCTGATCCTGTTCGCCGCGCTCGGGACCGGGATCATGGTTTCGGCCAGCGACTTCATGACGCTGTACATCGGCCTCGAAATGAACTCGCTCGCCTCCTACGTCCTCGCCGCGTTCCTGCGCCGCGATGAGCGTTCGGCCGAAGCGGGGCTCAAGTACTTCGTGCTCGGCGCGCTCGCCAGCGGCATCCTGCTGTTCGGGGTGAGCCTGACGTACGGCTTCACCGGCTCTACCGGGTTCGCCGGGGTGAACATCGCGCTGGCGGCGGGCGGGCCAATGGCGACCGGGGCCGTGTTCGGCGTGGTCTTCGTGCTTGCCGGAATCGCCTTCAAGATCGCGGCGGTGCCGTTCCACATGTGGACGCCCGACGTCTACGAAGGATCGCCAACCCCGGTCACCCTGTTCTTCGCCACTGCGCCCAAAGTCGGGGCGATGGCGATGCTGATGCGGGTGGCGCTAGAGGCATTCGGCGCGCAGCCCGGGGTGTGGCAGCAGATCGTGATCTTCGCGGCCCTTGCCTCGATCGTGATCGGTGCGCTTGGGGCGATCGGGCAGACGAACATCAAGCGGTTGCTCGCCTATTCTTCGATCAACAATGTCGGCTTCATCCTGATCGGGCTGGCAGTGGCCACCCAACAGGGCGCTTCGGCGATGCTCACGTATCTTGCGATCTATGTCGCGATGACCATCGCCAGCTTCGTCGCGGTGCTGATGCTGACCGACGCGAACGGCGAACCGGTCGAGCAACTGGTCGACATCGCCGGGCTCTCGCGCACCCGCCCGTGGCTCGCTGCGGCGCTAGCGGCGGTGATGTTCAGTCTGGCAGGCATTCCGCCGCTGTTCGGGTTTTGGGGCAAGTTCGTGGTGTTTCAGGCGGCGGTTGCGGCCGGGTTCATCCCGCTTGCCGCCATCGGTATCGCCGCTTCGGTGATCGGGGCGTTCTATTACCTCAAGGTCGTCAAGGTGATGTACTTCGACGAGCCGGCCGACAAGGTCACCGGTGCGAGCGACCTCCCGCACAAGCTGCTGCTGCTCGTCACCAGCCTGTTCATTTCGCCGCTGGGCTATCTGGCGACGATCTGGCTCGGCGCGCTTTCGGACAGCGCGGCCGCCGCACTGTTCCACGCGGCTTGATCGAAACCCTCACCGCGACCGGATCGACCAATGCCGACGTTGTCCTGCGGCTGGCGCGGAGCGAAGGCTTCGCTGAAGGTCACTGGCTGATTACCGACCGGCAAAGCGCCGGTCGCGGGCGGCAGGGTCGCGAGTGGTTCGATGGCAGCGGCAATTTCATGGGTTCGACCGTGGTCCATCCCCGGTCCGGCGATCCGCCCAGGCCAAGCCTGGCGCTGGTCGCGGGCCTCGCTGTCCACGATGCGGTCTCGCGCCGCTTGCCCCCACCGGCACGGGCAGTGCTGAAATGGCCGAATGATGTGATGATCGGCGCGGCCAAGCTGGCCGGTATCCTGCTTGAAGGCGCGGGCGAGGCAGTGGTGATCGGGATCGGGGTCAACCTTGCTGCCGCGCCGCCGGTGCCGGGGCGCGAAACCGCCGCGCTCGCGATGTACGGCCCCGCGCCGGACCGCGATGCCTTCGCGCTTGATCTTGCCGCCACGTTCGCCGCCGGGCTCGAACGCTGGCGCAGCTATGGACTTGCCGCTACACTATCCCGGTGGAGTGCAGCCGCGCACCCGCCGGGCACGCCGCTAAGCGTCGGTGAGGCTGGGGAAATCCCGCTCTCCGGCGAATTCGCCGGGCTCGATGACTCTGGGGCCTTGCTCTTGCGGCTCGCGGACGGCACGACCCGCACAATTCATGCCGGCGAGGTCCGCTTCGCCGGCCGCGCCTGAACGGAACACCAGCCATGCTGCTCGCCATCGATCTCGGTAACACCAACGTTGTCTTCGCCCTGTTTGACCTCGACGCCCCGGGCGGCCGCGCGGTCCGTGCCCGTTGGCGCATCGCCACCGATCCGCGCCGTACCGGCGATGAATACGCCGTGTGGCTCTCGCAGCTGCTCGCGCTCGAAGGGATCGCCCGCGAGGCGATCGACCAGATCATCGTCGCCACCGTGGTTCCGCGCGCGCTCCACAACATCGAAGTCCTGGCCGACAAGTACTTCGGCGTCACCCCGCTGATTGCGGGCGAGGGGGCGGCCGAGTTCGAGATGGACATCGATGTCGATCAGCCCAAGTCGCTCGGTGCTGATCGCGCGGTCAACGCCATTGCCGCCCACGCACGCTTTCCCGGAGACCTCATCATCGTCGATTTCGGCACTGCCACCACGTACGATGCGATCGATTTCAACGGCGCCTATAAGGGCGGGATCATCGCCCCAGGGATCAACCTCTCGCTCGATGCCCTGGTCGGTAACACCGCCAAGCTGCCGCACATCGCGATCGAGGCGCCAAAATCGGCGAGCGTGATCGGCACCAACACCGAAGACCAGATGTTGATCGGGGTGTTCTGGGGCTACGTTGCGATGATGGAAGGGTTGAGCGCGCGGATGCGGCAGGAAATCGGGCGGCCGGCCAAAGTCATCGCCACCGGCGGGCTCGCCGTACTGTTCGACCAGCACACGTCGATTTTCGACGCGGTCGAGCCCGATCTGACGCTGGAAGGCCTCGCCATCCTCGCATCGCGGGCGCGCGGCAAGTGACCCCGGGCAAGGAACTGCTGTTCTGCGCGCTCGGCGGCTCGGGCGAAATCGGCATGAACGTCAACCTCTATGGGTGTGACGGCAAGTGGCTGATGGTCGATCTGGGAATGACCTTCAGTGGCAACGAATATCCCGGCGTCGATCTGGTGTTCGCCGATCTAGAATTCATCGAGCGCGAGCGCGAGAACCTGATCGGGGTGGTCCTGACCCATGCGCACGAGGACCACATCGGCGCGGTGCCCTATTTCGCCGAGGACCTGGGGGTGCCGCTCTATGCCACCCCGTTCACCGCCAAGCTGATCCAGGCCAAGCTTGACGAGGCCGGCAACGCCAAGCGGATCAAGCTCAACGTGATCGATACGCTCGAACCGTTCGATCTTGGCCCATTCAACTTGCGCTACGTACCGCTGGCGCACTCGATCGCCGAGGGCAACGCGCTGGTGATCGAAACGCCCTATGGGCGGATCTTCCACACCGGTGACTGGAAGCTCGATGACGAACCGCTGATCGGCACCCCGGCCACCAGCGAGGAACTGACCGCGATCGGCGATTCGGGCGTGCTCGCGCTGATCTGCGATTCGACCAACGTGTTCAATCCGGAAGCTTCGGGCTCGGAAGGCGGGGTCTATCGCGGCCTCCTCGCGGAAGTCGAAAAGCACGCCGGGCGGCGGGTGCTGGTCACCACGTTCGCATCCAACGTGGCGCGGTTGCAGACGCTGGGCGAGATCGCCATCGCCACCGGGCGTCAGCTTTGCGTGAGCGGGCGTTCACTCGACCGGATCATCGGCGCGGCCAAGGTCTGCGGCTATCTCAAGGGTTTCCCGCGCACCATCGAGCCCGAGGCGGCGATGAATCTGCCGCGCGGCGATGTGCTGATCGTCGCCACCGGCGGACAGGGCGAACCACGCGCCGCGCTGGCGCGGATCGCCGAGGGGCATCACGATATCGAGCTTGAATCGGGCGATGTGGTGCTGTTTTCCAGCCGCCAGATCCCCGGCAACGAAATCCCGATCGGCAAGATCCAGAACAAGCTGGCCGCCGACGGCGTGGTCGTCGTCACCGACCGGCAGAGCCACATCCACGTCTCCGGCCACCCCGGCCGGCCGGAACTGCTCGAACTTTACAAGTGGATCCGCCCGCAAGTGCTGGTCCCGGTCCACGGCGAGATGCGCCATATGCGCGAACAGGCGCGGCTGGGGCGAGAGGCGGGGATTCCCCGGCAGGTGGTGCAGAAGAACGGGGATCTGGTCCGACTGGCGCCGGGCAAACCGGGCAAGTTCGGCGAAGTGCGAGCCGGGCGGCTACTGCTAGATGGCGATATCATCGCTCCGGCAGACGGTCCGGGCATCGTGATGCGCCGGCGCATGGCGCTTAACGGCGTGGTGATGGTGGCGATTGATGCCAAAGGCCGAGCGCAAGTGGCGGGCCTCGGTCTGCCGCTCGACGAGGATTACGACGCGTTCTGTAGCGAGGCTGCCGCCGATGTTCGCACGGCGCTCGCCAAACTCAAGGGCGGGGCGGCGAAAGACCGCGAGAACGTGATCGAAGCCGCACGGCTGGCGGCGCGCCGCGCGGCCACTCGCTGGTCGGGTAAAAAGCCGCAAGTCCAAGTCATGCTGGCGGAAGGTTGAGGCCGTGCGCTGGTTCTCGTTTCTGGCAATCTATTGCCTGTTCTGGGTGATCTCGGCGTTCATTGTGATGCCGTTCGGGGTGCGCACGCACGAAGATGACGCCCTGCCCAAAGTCCCCGGCCAGGCCGAAAGCGCGCCGACGAATTTCCGCCCCTTGCGAATCATCCTGCGCACTACCGCGGTTTCGTTGGTGTTCTTCGGCCTGTTCTACTTGAACTACGTCAACGGCTGGATCACCGCGCACGACATTGACGCCAGCCGGTTTTACACTGGCCCCGGCGGCGAAGGCGATACCCGGCCGGGCTGAACGCGGTCAGGCGCGCAGCCGTTCGATGGCCTGAGCCAGCAGCACGTAAAGCTTGCCCATGTCTGAAGAGAGCAGCGTTACGCCCAGCGCATGGCCGTCGCGAGTCGAGAGAAGCTGACGCAGCATGGCCTCGAAATCGTGGATATAGCGGCTGACGTGATCGCGAAATTCGCGGTCCTCGTCATAGATCCGGGCGATCTCGCGGGCTTCGGAAGTATCCATCAGCTTCACTGCGCGGCGAGTAAACACCCCCCGGTCGCCACGTAGATAGGCGGCCCAGGCAGTGTCCGTGACATCGCTGGAGAGCGCCTTGGCGATATCGATGGCGTGCGAATTGAGCGATTCGGTGATGAGCGCGACCCGCCGGGCGAAATCGTTATCGACCTGCTCCTCGGCCCGACTGCGCGCCTGCGCGACGCGCTGTTCGAGGTTGCCGGCGAGCTCGTCGACCCTAGCCAGCTGATCGCGCAATTGCACCGCTGCTTCGCGGCTTACTCCGGCGGCATGGGCCGCTGCCTGTTCGAGCTGGCCGACAGCCTCGGCCATGCGCAGCCGCATCGCTCGTTCGATCGCCGCGCTGCTGTCCTTGCCGATCTGCTCGGCCAGCGCAGAGATCGCGCCCTCGGTATCGTCGCCCAGCGCCGTGACGGCGCCCCGCGTGGCGGTGGCCAGCCGGTCAATCGCGCTGGCCAGTTCATTTTGCGCGGACCCGGCGAGCGCAAGAGTTTCGCGGTCGAGTTCGGTGAGGGTCTGGCGCAAGTCCGCGAGTGTTCCTGCATGGCGCGTGGCGCCTTCGCCCAAGGCATCCTGCAACGTGCCGATCTCGCGCAGCGACTTGCTGAGCGCGGTCCTGGTCTCATCGACAGTGCGGGCCCAGCGCTCGCTTTGCCCTGCGGCCGCATCGACCGTGCTGCGCAGTTCGCCCACGCGCGTTTCCCACTCGGCGAGTCGGGCATCGGCATGGCCCAGCGCTGCGGGCAGCTGCTCACGCGATTGCACCGTGCTGGCCTGCAGCAGTTCGAGCAAGCGCACCGCGCCATCGGTCAGCTGGACAACAGCAGCATCGGTGCCGGCCAGCGCCTCGCGGCTCGATCCTAGCTTGTCGGTGAGCACACGCAGCCCGCTGCCGAGCGATTCCTCAGCCTGCGTGCCGAACGCCGCAATACTGGCGATCCGTTCGCTCAGCGTTTCAAGCCGCGCCGCGATCGTCTCGCCGGCGGCGGCGAGGCGTTGCTGGCGTTCGTCCTGCGCGGCCTGTCGCTGCGCCAGGTCGCGGTCGAGCTGCTCGAACAACGCGGCCAGTCGGGCAACTTCGGCGTCGTGGCGCGCCGCAGCCTCGGCCAGGCGATCATCGAACGCACCGGCTTCCTGCGACACTGTTGCAATGCGGTTGCGCGCGGCTTCTAACGCGTCGCGGTCGATCTGTTCCAGCCTTTCGACCATGCCGCGAATTTCAAGTTCGACCCGGTCTTTCGCTTCGCCGAGCGCGGCCAGCGCGCCGGCCTCGCCATCGCGCAGCGCGCGGGCCAGCACGGCGGCTTCGTCGCGCAGCGCCGCAAGCCGGGCCCGCAGCGAGGTCAGGGCTTGGGCTTCGTGCGCGCCAAGGTCTTCCCGGGTCTGCTCGATTTCCCCGGCAAGCGCCGCCGCGCGTTCACGCAGCGCGGTGAGGGCGGCGGTTTCCTGTGCATCGAGACGTCCGCTCAGCTCAGTCCCGCGGTGATCTAGTTCCTCCAGCCGTGCGCCGACCAGTTGATTGAGCTGATCAAGCCGCAGATCGAATCCGCCGAGCGCGGCCGAGATCCGTTCTTCCAGTCCGGCAACCGCACGGCTGCTGGCATCGCTTGCTTCGCCCAGCCGGGCCAACCCGCCAGTGAGCTCGTCCAGCTGGCCATGGGCGGTGCGCCCGGCATGGCCGATGGCATTGGCGACGTCCTTCGCCGAACTGGCGATCACCGGCAGCTGGCCGCGCAGTCGCTCCATGTTCTCCATCGCCGAGCCGCTGACCGTGGCGATCGCCTCCACTTGCGCGCCATTGTCGCGAATCAGGCCCTGCAGCCGCTCGGCGTGTTCACTGAGCCGGTCAGCAGCGATCCGTCCGAGCGAATCAAGATCGCGGGCCTGCGCGGCGATGAATTCGCGGGCGAGGCTGAGCTCGCGGTTGACCGCGGTGAGCCGTGCTTCGAGCCGGGCGGATTCTGCGGCGAGCAGGCTGGCGGCATCGCCAAAGCGCGCGGCTTCGCGTCGGCTGGTCCGCAGCGCGAGCAGCCAGACGACGCAGACCAGCAGCACCGGTGGCGCCCACGCGCCGATCAGCGCCGCTGCGTCGAGCGGGGTGAGCCCGGCGATCAGGATGGCGCGATTGGCCCAGCCGAAAAATCCGGTCCAACCGATGATCGTCAGCACAGCTAGAACGGGCACGAGCCATTCGGTGGCGAGTTTCTGCGGGGCTGGGTCCTTGCCGGCGCCATCGTCGGGCCACAGATCGGCCGGCGCTGGTTCGGCGCCCGGCGTGGTGGGTTCGGGATGCGGCTCACCGCCCGGCCCGAATGCAACGATGCGTGATCCCCCTGACATTTGATCAGGTTAGCACGGAACCGCTGCGGCAATAAACCCCGGGTTAACGCGGCTGCCCTACACCGGAGCGATGGCCTATCAAGCGGGAGCCCTCGACGAGACTTTGGCCGCAGCTGCGGGTGACGATCCCGCGCTGTTCGCCGAACTGCGTACAGCGTTTGCTGAAAGCCTGGCGCGGCAGATCGATTTGCTGCGCCGCGCCCGCTGCGATGGCAACTGGCAGGTCACCGCTTTGCGCCTCAAGGGGCTTGCCGCCAGCTTTCACGCCGAGCCGCTGCTGGATCTGGCGGAAGAGGCGCTGGATGCCGCCCCGGGCGAACCGGGCGTGGTGCGGCGGCTGCAACTGTTTCACGACGAATTCGTCGCCGCCGGCTGAGCCTGGGGCGCAGGGTCGGGCCGCACTTGGCAGGGCCTGCGCTGTTCTCTACACTCAACATCCCCGGCAGTCCGGACAGCACGGGAGTCAGATAACCTGCGGGTCGCGCTGCTGACGATGATGGAACCGGCTTTAGCCGGCGATCCTGCTCCCCGTGCCTTTTTGCGCGTGGGCGGAGCGAACCTTGCCCGCCACCAACTGGCGCTGGCGCTGCTGGCAAAGTGCGAGCGTGTGATTTGCATCGCCCGCGATTTCTCGCCTGAACTGAGTGCGCTCCAGCACGAGGCGGAGCGGGGCGGGGCGCGGTTTCACGTGGTTACTGGCCCCCGCGGGCTTTCTGGCCTGATTACAGCGAGCGACGATGTCCTGGTGATGGCCGAAGGCCTGTTGCCGACCACCGGCGATGCGCTGCGGCTGCTCGATGGACCGGCTGCGGTGTTCGTCCAACCGGCCGAAAGCGGTGTACCTGCCGGGTTCGAACGGATCGACCTCAACTATGCCGCTGCCGGGCTGATGGTGGTGCCGGGCCGGCTGGTCGACCGATTGATGGAATTACCGGTCGATACCGACCCCGGCTCGACATTGCTGCGGATCGCGCTGCAGGCGGGGGTGGCGCAGCGCCCGGTGCCGGATGAAGTCCGGCTCGGTGGTCGCTGGCTGCTCGTGCGCAGCGAAGCCGAGGCGCATGCCGCCGAGGATTCATGGATGAACCGCCATACGGCCGACGGGCCGGCCACCCCAGGCCCGCTGCTGGGTCGCTGGCTGGTCCGCCGGTTCGGCCCGGCATTGCTCCATGGCGGCAGCGGCAGCGGGGTGGTGGCGGTTATCGCACTGGTGCTAGCGCTGATCGGGCTGGCGCTGGCGTGGTTCGGGTTCGGCGCAATCGGGCTGGGGCTCACCGGGATCGGCTGGATTCTGCGCGGGGCGGCGGCGATGCTGGCGCGGATCCAGCGCGAATCGCTTTCGCAGCGCAGCGATTATCCACTGCGCCGGTTTGCCGCCGATGCGGTTTT
>CANGQZ010000026.1 GCA_947455865.1 Sphingomonadaceae bacterium | reverse complement strand
TCCGCGCCGGCGAGGCGCTTCCGCTGGGTGACGATTTTCCTTATGCTGCGGTGCCCGGCCTGTCGAACGAGATGGTCGAGCGGCTCGACCGCGCGCGGCCCGAAACGCTGGCCGCGGCGGGGCGCGTGCCGGGTATCACCCCGGCGGCGCTGGCCGCGCTGCTGGTTCACGCCCGGCGCCGCGCGGCATGATCGCCAGCGAAGCCGAGGCGCGGGCGTGGCTGGCAACGCTGCCCGAAGCCGATGCGGCGGCGCTTGCTCGGCTCGAGCGACTGGCCACGCTGCTCGCGTCCGAAAACGAGCGCCAGAACCTGGTCGCAGCGGCGAGCCTCCCGCACGTGTGGCAGCGCCACATTGCCGATAGCGCCCAGCTGCTCGGTCATGTCCGGCCGGAGGCAGCCTCGCCCTGGCTCGATCTCGGCACCGGCGCCGGCTTCCCCGGCTTGGTCATCGCTGCGCTGCGCCCTGATTGCGAGGTCTGGCTGGTCGAATCGCGCGCCATGCGAATCGCCTGGCTCGAACAGGCGGTCTCCGAACTCGCCCTGCCCCACGCCAAGGTGGTCGGCGGCCGGCTTGAACAGGTACCCTCCCGGCCGATGGCAGTCATCTCGGCCCGCGCATTCGCCCCGCTTGAGCGGTTACTCACGCTTTCCGCACGATTTTCCACAGCCGACACGCTATGGCTGTTGCCCAAGGGCCGTTCGGCGCGGGATGAGGTGAACCGGCTGAGCGGTTGGCGGCATCTGTTCCACGTGGAACAGTCGCTCACCGATCCCGAAGCCGGCATCGTTGTCGGCACCATGGGGGGCAAAGAGCCGCCCGCCAGAAAAGGACGCAAGGCGTGATCGTCATCGCCATCGCCAATCAGAAGGGCGGGGTCGGCAAGACCACCACCGCGATCAACATCGCCACGGCGCTGGCTGCGACCGGCTGGAAGACGCTGCTGATCGATCTCGATCCCCAGGGCAATGCCTCGACCGGGATCGGCGTTTCCCCGGCCGACCGGGCCCGCACGACTTATGATGTGCTGATCGATGAGGCACCGCTGGCCAGCTGCGTGATCCCGACGCGCATCCCCAACCTCGATCTGATTCCCGCCACGGTCGATCTCTCGGGTGCGGAAGTCGAACTGGTTTCGGTGGAGGACCGGACGGGCCGGCTGCGCAATGCTTTCGCGGCGGATACCGGCCACGATGTCTGTTTCATCGATTGTCCGCCGTCGCTCGGGCTGCTCACGCTTAACGCGCTCGCCGCTGCCGATACCCTGCTGGTGCCGCTGCAATGCGAATTCTTCGCGCTCGAAGGGTTGAGCCAGCTGCTCCAGACGGTGGAGCGGGTCCAGCAGCGCTTCAATCCCGATCTCGGCATCATCGGCGTCGCGCTGACCATGTTTGATCGGCGCAACCGCTTGACCGATCAGGTGGCCGATGATGTCCGCTCGTGTCTCGGCGATCTGGTCTTCTCGGCGGTGATCCCGCGCAACGTTCGCCTGTCCGAGGCGCCGAGCCATGGGCTGCCAGCGCTGGTTTATGATCACACATGCTCGGGCAGCCGTGCCTATATGGCGCTGGCACGCGAGTTGATCGGGCGGCTGCCCGAACGGAGGAAAGCGGCATGAGCGACGATCCGGCGATTCGCCTGACCGGCCAGGACACCGGCCCTGCGCGCAAGAAGCCGCTGGCACTCGGCCGCGGGCTCGGCGCATTGCTCGGCGAAGTGCGGCGCGAGGAGCCGCTGGTCACCGCGGCGCAGGCTGCGCCCTCGCCGGCGGGCGGTCTCGCCACGCTCCCGGTCTCCGCGATCGAACCGCATCCCGATCAGCCGCGCCGCCATTTTGACGAGGCGGCGCTGGTCGAACTGGCCGCTTCGATCGCCGCGCGCGGCGTCATTCAGCCGGTCATAGTTCGCCCGCTCGGCGCGGGGCGCTATCAGCTTGTCGCCGGTGAGCGCCGCTGGCGCGCAGCACAGCGAGCGCAGCTGCACGAGATTCCGGCGCTGGTGCGCGATCTCACCGAGCGCGAAGTCATGGCGCTGGCGCTGATCGAAAACCTCCAGCGCGAAGATCTCAACCCGATCGAGGAAGCCCGCGCTTATCAGCGCCTCGCCGAATCCGAAGGGATGACTCAGGCCGATATCGCCCGCATGGTCGATAAATCGCGCAGCCATGTCGCCAATTTCCAGCGGCTGCTGGCGCTGCCCGAGGTGGTGATCGAAATGGTCGAGCGCGGCGAGTTGTCGATGGGCCATGCCCGCGCGCTGATTGGCAGCGACAGCGCGGTCGAACTGGCGCGCACCGCGGTTGACCGTCAGCTATCGGTGCGCGAAGTCGAAAAGCTGGTCCGGCGCAGTGCCCGCGGCGAAGCCTCGGCCCCGCGCCGGGCGCGCAGCCTCGGCCCGGCCCCCGAAGATGCCGATATCCGCGCGGTGCAGAACCACCTCGAGGAATTTCTCGGGCTGGGCGTGCGCATTGTTGCCGATGCCGATCCCAGCATGGGCACGGTTTCGATCCGCTACACCACGCTCGATCAGCTGGATCTGATCTGCCAGCGGCTCACCGGCGGCAGTTTCTGAAAAGTTGCGCCGCGCAACTTTCTGGAAAATATTTTGTATTGAATTCTGTGTGTTACTTGATCGGAATGCGCTTGTCGGCCACCGGGCGGCGCGGGATGTAACGCGTCCGGCGCGGCACATCGACGTATTCGGTGGTGGTCGTCACCACCTTCTTGCAATTGCCCTGCGCTTGCGGCCCCGGCACCATCATCATCGGTGCATAGCCATATTGCGCGTAGCCCTGCGGTGCATAGCCTTGCGGGCCGGGGCGCTGCGCGTCTTCCAGCATCGCCTCGCAGCGATCACGCACGCGCGGGGCATCCTCGGCCTTGTCGATCACCGTGCCGGCAATCGCGCCGACGGCCGCGCCCGCCACCGTGCCCACCAGCTTGTCGCCGTGCCCGGCGATGACGTTGCCCGCCAGACCGCCCACCGCGCCGCCGATCAGCGCTCCGCCAACGCCCTTGTCGCCCAGCCGGCGGCGGCATTCGCGCAGCCAGCTGTCGCGGTCATAGGCGGCCTGCTGGGGCTGGGCTTCGCCCGGGCGAACTTCGACTTCATAAGGCGGCTGCCACGCCCCAGACCACGGCATATAGCTGCCGCCCCACATCCCCATCGGGCCGAACGGCATCGGCGGGGGCATATGGCCAGACGAGCCGTGGGCCAATGCCGGGGCGGCCTGAGCCACGGCAAGGAGCGAAAGGGCGGCAAGGCCGGCGCGAAGGCGCATCGTGGCAGTTCCCCAATTGTGCGGGACAGATCGAATCCCGGGCGTTAACCTGGAATTTAGCATCGGCCTGCCCGGCGCACCAAGCCCTCGCGCCAGCCCATTGCGGATCTGTCCCGTTACGGCGCAGTTCCGCCGCATTCGGCCACCGCCCCGGCAATCGCGGCTGCCAGCGCTTCCAGCCCTGCGGCATCGGCTGCGTCGAACCGCGCCGGATCGGGGCTGTCGAGATCGATCACCGCGATCACTTGGCCCGCAGCCTTCACCGGCACGACAAGTTCGGATCGGCTCGCCGCATCGCAGGCAATATGGCCGGGAAAGGCGTGCACATCGGGTACCAGCTGGGTTTCCCCGGAAGCCGCCGCCGCACCGCACACCCCCTGCCCCAGCGCGATGCGGATGCAGGCCGGCTTGCCGATGAACGGGCCGAGCACCAGCCCGCTGCCTTGCACGCGGTAGAACCCGGCCCAATTGAGCCTTGGCACAAACTGCCAGATCAGCGCTGCAATATTGGCCATGTTGGCCACCGGATCGGGCTCACCCGCCACCAGTGCGCGCGCTGCGCTCACCAGGTCAGCGTAAAGCACGTCCTTGGGCGCGGCGGGGTCGGGCGCGAAATCGTACATGGCGGCCCTATCGTAGCCCCGCGACCGGTTGCCGCAAGCGCCGCCTGCGCCTATCTCGCTGGCATGACGTCGTTCTTGCGCAAATCTCTCGTCGTTGGCGGGATGCTCGTGTTGATCCTGATCGGGGTCGGGGTGTGGCTGCTGCAGGGCAACCCCACCGGGCGCCCGATCGAGGCCACCATCGGCCACGATCCGCAGCTGGTCGATCCCGATGCGGAAACGGTGCCGACCATCGGCGTTGCGGTGCCGGTCGGCTGGAAGGCCGGCGAGGCTCCGGTTGCAGCCGCCGGGCTGGCGGTGAACCGCTTTGCCGAAGGGCTCAATCATCCGCGCACGCTGCTGACACTGCCTAACGGCGATGTGCTGGTGGCAGAGACCAACCGCCCCGCCGGCAGCGGGATGAGCGGGATCGCCGGCTGGGTCGAATCGATGCTCTATCGGCGCGCCGGCGCGGGCGATCCCTCGCCCGATACGCTCGTGCTGCTGCGCGATGGCAACGGCGATGGGGTGGCCGAACAGCGCTTCACCTTGCGCACCGCCGATCTGGCCTCGCCCTCGGGCCTCGCCTGGGGCGGCGGCAAGCTCTATGTCGCCAATCACAACGCGGTGCTGGCGTTCGATTATGCGCTCGGCGCCACCAGCCTCACCGGGCAGCCGAAGAAGATCATGGATCTTGCGCCGGGCGGGCGGCACTGGATGCGCAATCTCCTGCTCAGCGAAGATGGCAAGAAGCTCTATATCGCGGTTGGCTCGGCCTCGAACATCGGTGAGGACGGGATCAAGCGCGAGGAAGGCCGCGCCCAGATCTGGGAACTGGATCTCGCCTCAAGCCGCGCGCGCCCGTGGGGCGTGGGCATGCGCAATCCCAACGGGATGGACTGGAACCCGTCGACCGGCGAAATGTGGACCGTGGTGAACGAGCGTGATCAGCTCGGCGGCGATCTCGTGCCCGATTACCTCACGAACGTGCCGATCGGGGTGCATTATGGCTGGCCGTGGGTCTACTGGAAGGACATCGAGGATCACCGGGTCAAGGATCCGATGCCCGAATACCTCACCGATTATACCCGCAAGCCCGAATATGCGCTTGGCGCGCACACCGCCCCGCTCGGGCTGCGCTTTGCTGCGGACGGCAACCGGCTCGGCACGCTGTTCGGCAACGGCGCGTTCATTGCTCGCCATGGTTCGTGGAACCGCAAGCCGCTGTCGGGCTATGATGTCGTGTTCGTCACGTTTGACGCAAACGGGAATCCGCGCGGGATGCCCGTGCCGGTGCTGACCGGGTTCCTGGTCGATCAGGGCCACACCCGCGGCCGGCCGACCTGGTTGGGCTTCGACAAGACCGGCGGGCTTCTCGTCAGCGACGATACCGCCGGCATCGTCTGGCGCGTGATTGCGCCGGGCGCGGCGCCGGCAGAGGGGGCCAAGCCAGTGGTCACCGGCCACATGCCGGCGCAGAGCCAGCTTAACAGCGAGGCCGAAGCCATCGCCAGCTTCGCCGCCCAGCAGGACGATCAGGGCGGCCAGTAACGGCTAGAGCGAGCGCCCCGCCCGTCCGGCCAGTTCGGTCAAAAATTGCCACGCCACCCGGCCAGAGCGCGCGCCCCGGCGTTTGGCCCATTCCAGCGCATCGCCCGGCTCGAACGCCATCCCATGGGCCTCGGTATAGCCGGTCACGATCGCCAGATAATCGTCCTGGCTGCAATTGTGGAAGCCCACTGACAGGCCAAACCGGTCGGCCAGCGCCAGTTTGTCGTCCACCGCGTCGCGCGGATTGATCGGATCGTCCTGCTCGGCCATGTGGCGCGGCACGATCGCGCGGCGATTGGCGGTGACGGCAAGACGGACATTGCCCGGCCGCGCTTCCACCCCGCCTTCCAGCCACGAACGCAGCTGGCGCGGCCCGGTGCCGTCACCATCCTCGAAGCCCAGATCGTCGATATAGACCAGAAACCGGCGCTCCACCCGGCCCAGCGCGCCGAACAGCGCGGTCAGCCCGGAGAGCGCATCGGGCGCGATCTGCACCAGCGCGATCGCCCCCGGATGCGCTTCTTGCGCGGCGGCGATGCTGCCCCGGATCAGCGCCGATTTGCCCATCCCGCGCGCGCCCCACAGCAGCATGTCGTGCGCGGCATGGCCGGCGGCGTGGCGGGCGACGTTGCCGGCCACAGTCTCCTTCTGCGCATCGATCCCGCGCAGCAGGACCAGCGGCGGCGCAACCAGCCGTTCGACCGGGCGCGGGCCGGTTGCATCCCAGATGTAGGCCGGATGCAGTGCCCAGTCGGTCGCAGGCGCGGCCGGTGGAGCCAGCCGCTCCAGCGCCGCCGCAATCCGCTCCAGCGCGGCTTCGCTCACGGCACCAACTGCGCGGTATCGAGCGCATAAAGCAGTTCCGCCCCGGCCAGGGCTGCCGGCTTCAGCCCGTCCGCCTCGGTCACGATATGCGCGATGAAGAACCGCGCCACCGCCGTCTTGGCCAAGGGAGCGCCCTCGGCGCGGGCCTGCCGCAGCAGCTGCCACCCGGCCACCGCGACCGCGCACATCGTCAGGAACGGCACAGCTCCGGCCAGCTTGTCGTCCAGCGAGGCGCTGGAGCCCATCCACCGGGCAATGTCGCCGCAGTCGCGCGCCAGCGCGGCCAGCGCCGGCTCGCCGGCCGTCTCGCGCTCGACATCGGCGAGCAACGCCAGCACCACCCCGCCATTGTCGAGCCCAAGCTTGCGGGTAACCAGATCGGCCGCCTGAATCCCGTTGGTGCCTTCATAGATCGGGGTGATCCGGGCATCGCGGTAATGCTGCGCGGCGCCGGTTTCCTCGATGAAGCCCATCCCGCCGTGGATCTGGATGCCGATGCTGGCAACTTCGCAGCCGATATCGGTCGCCCAGGCCTTGAGCAGCGGCACCAGCACGTCACCGCGCGCCGCCGCGACGTCATCGCCGCCATGGCCGCGGTCGATCTGGCCGGTGGTGTAATAAAGCAGTGCCCGCGCCGCCTCGGTCAGCGCGCGCATCCGCAGGATCATCCGGCGCACGTCCGGGTGTTCGATGATCGCCACCGGGGTGCGGTCGGGCGACCCGGCGCGCGGGCCCTGGATGCGCTCGCGGGCATAGGCGCTGGCCTTCTGCAGCGCCGCCTCGGCCACTTGCACGCCCTGGCTGCCGACATTGATCCGTGCCGAATTCATCATCGTGAACATGCACTTGAGCCCGGCATTCTCGGCCCCGACCAGTTCGCCGATGCAGGCGTCGTTGTCGCCAAAGCTCATCACGCAGGTCGGCGAGGCATGGATCCCCAGCTTGTGCTCGGTGCTGACCACCCGCAGATCGTTGCGCGCGCCAAGGCTGCCGTCTTCACCGACAAGGAACTTGGGCACCACGAACAGGCTGATCCCGCGCGAACTGGCCGGCGCCCCGGGCGTGCGTGCTAGGACGAGGTGGATGATGTTCTCCGCCAGTTCGTGCTCACCCCAGGTGATGTAGATCTTGGTGCCCTTGATCCGGTACTTGCCGGCATGCGCGCCGCCGAACTCGTCAGCGCCGATCGGGGTGGCGGTGGTGCGCAACGCGCCCACGTCGCTCCCGGCCTGCGGTTCGGTCAGGTTCATCGTTCCCGGCCATTCACCGCTGATCAGGCGCGGGAGAAAGCGCGCCTGTTGCTCGCTGGTGCCGTGGTGGCCAAGCGCCTCGGTCGCGCCCACGGTGAGGATCGGCAGAAGCGTGAAGGCCAGGTTGGCCGCGCCAAGGCTTTCGAGTACCACCCCGGCCAGACTCGAAGGTAAGCCTTGCCCGCCGAAAGCTTCCGGCCCGGAAATGGCGTTCCAGCCCTGCTCGACATAAGCGCGGTAGGCCTCGGCAAAGCCCGGCGGCGTGGTCACCGCGCCGTCGCGGGCGACCGATCCGGTCTGGTCGCCGATCCAGTCGAGCGGGGCCCATTCGCCAGCGGCGAAAGCGCCGATGCCCTCGACAATCGCCTCGACCAGATCGGGTTCAACCCCAAGATCGGCAATCTCGGCGTTGATCTTGAGGGCGAGCAGCTGATCGGCGGTGGGCGGTATGAACGGCATCTGCGGGTTCCCGGTTAAGCGTCGCGGCACATTTGGCGCCTGCGGGTTCTGCGCCTATAGCGCCCGGCGATGACCGGCAAGAGCCGACCCCCGATCCGCCCCACAGGCCATGCCGCGATCGCCGCTGCGGGTGATTTGCTGCGCGCCGGCAAGTTGGTCGCGGTGCCGACCGAAACGGTTTACGGCCTCGCCGCGCGGGCTGACCGGGATGAGGCCGTGGCCGCGATTTACCGCGCCAAGGGCCGGCCCGATTTCAACCCGCTGATCGTTCACGTTGCCACGCTGGCGGGGGCCGAGCAGCTGGCCGAATTCGATGAGCGCGCCCGCCGGCTCGCCGCTGCGTTCTGGCCGGGGCCGCTCACGCTGGTCCTCCCCATGCGCGCCGATGCGCCGCTGGCCCCGGCGGTCACGGCGGGCCTGCCGACTGTGGCGCTGCGCTGTCCCGCACATCCGGCGATGCAGGCGGTGCTCGCCGCCGCCGGGGTGCCGCTCGCCGCACCGTCGGCCAACCGCAGCGGCGGGGTCAGCCCGACGACGGCAGAGCATGTGGCGCGCAGCCTCGGGGAAACCGTCGATCTTGTGCTCGATGGCGGGCCCTGCGCGCGGGGCATCGAATCGACGATCGTGGCGCTGCGACCGCAAAGTTGGGCGGTGCTGCGGCCGGGGCCGGTCACGATGGCCCAGTTGACCGGCGTGCTCGGCCCCCACGATGACGCCGCGGCGCCGTTCGGCCGGATCGAGGCGCCCGGCCAGCTCGCCAGCCATTATGCGCCCGGCAAGCCGGTCCGGCTTGGCGTGAGCGTTGCGGCGGAGGACGAGTTCCTGATCGGTTTCGGCGCGGTGACCGGGCAAGTCACGCTCTCTGCCAGCGGCGATCCGGCTGAAGCGGCGGCGCGGCTCTATGCCTGCCTCCACATGGCGGCAGCGGCCCCGCAACCCCGGATCGCGGTCGCCCCAGTGCCGATCAGCGGGATCGGCGCCGCGATCAATGACCGCTTGCGCCGCGCAGCAGCCTGACGCGCCCGAACGGAAAAGGGCCACCCCTTGCGAGGCGGCCCCTTGCCTTAGCTATGCCTTAGCCGGAGGTCAGCTGACCGGCGCGGCCTCGTAGTACTTGGGCGCGTGCTCGTTGAGGATTGCCAGAATCTTCTTGAGCGCGGCAGGCTCGTCGGTCTTTTCCATCGCCGCCAGTTCACGGGCGAGGCGCGAGGACGCGGCCTCGAAAATCTGGCGTTCCGAATAGGACTGCTCGGGCTGGTCGTCGGCGCGGAACAGGTCGCGGGTCACCTCGGCGATCGAAACGAGATCGCCGGAGTTGATCTTGGCCTCGTATTCCTGGGCGCGGCGCGACCACATGGTGCGCTTGACCTTGGGCTTGCCCTTCAGCGTATCGAGCGCCTCGCGCAGGGTCTTGTCGGACGACAGCTTGCGCATGCCGATCGCTTCGACCTTGTTCACCGGCACGCGCAGCGTCATTCGCTCTTTCTCGAAGCGGAGCACATAGAGCTCCAACTTCATTCCCGCGATTTCCTGCTCCTGCAGTTCGATGACCCGGCCAACACCATGCTTCGGGTAAACGACGTAATCTCCAACATCGAAGGCGTGAGCCTTGACCGCCATGTATCGTCCTTTCACTGCGCAGGATCGGTGCGACCCGTTTGGGCTCAGCCGGTTTTGGGAATGCGTTGCGCCGTCAGGCGACGCGGTGCATTTGCCCCATCTGCCGTCTGCTGCGATCCTGCCTTTCGTGATGCCTTGCGCCTGCCGGGCAATCTCGCGCCGGCCGGTCTATCGGATATAGCAAAGCTGTAACAAAATTTCCAGTCCTAACGACTCCCGCACATGCGAAGGTCGCAGGCCGGCTTACGCCCGCGCTGCAAGGCCCTGCGCGGTTACAATCCATTTCAGCGGCCGGGTGCAGCGCAACCGGGCGAATCGCCAGTTCCGATGCAGGCGCGGATTGCGCTTAGTCGCCCTCGCCGGGTTCGGCCGAGAAGTACTTGTCGAACTTGCCATCCTCGCCCTTGTGCTCGTCGGCGTCGGCCGGCGAATCCTTCTTGGTGGTGAGGTTCGGCCACTCGGCGGAGAACTTGGCGTTTAGCTCAAGCCACTGTTCCAGCCCGCTCTCGGTATCGGGCAGGATGGCCTCGGCCGGGCATTCCGGTTCGCACACCCCGCAATCGATGCATTCGCTGGGGTTGATGACGAGCATGTTCTCGCCCTCGTAGAAGCAGTCGACCGGGCAGACCTCGACGCAATCCATGTATTTGCAGCGGATGCAGGCGTCGGTGACGACGTAGGTCATGGCGAGTGGTCCCCTTGGAAGGCTGCGCGTGGTTCTGGCGCTGCTATGGGATTAGGCCCGGCCGCGTCAAGCGCGCGATAACATGTCCGTGCTTCGCTCGCCGGCCCGCGCCGTTCGGGCAGGGTGACGATCTCGATCACGCAGACCCCGGTGGAAAGCGGCAGCACCAGCACGTCGCCGATGCCGATGCGCTGGGCGCTGCGTTCCACCCGGCGGCCATTCAGCCGGATATGCCCGGTTTCCGCCAGTTTCTGGGCGAGCGGCCGGGTCTTGGCGAAGCGCAGGAACCAGAGGAGCTTGTCGAGCCGCATCGCCGCCTACCGCACCAGATTGGCCAATGCGGCAAAGGCGCTGTCGGAGACGGGTTCGGCCGGGGTGGGTGCGATTACCTGCCGGCGTGGCGGCCGCCAGCGCCAGGTTACCGGAGCGGGCGGCCCGAACGCACCTTCGGCCAGCGCGCGCGGGGACAAGGCCTGAAAGCCGGCCAGGCGCAGCAGATGCCCATAGCTGTCGAGCGCCAGCCCCATCGAGCGCGCCAGCGCGGGATCGAGCGGGAAAGGCCGGTTACCTGCGGGCGCGCGGGCGCCGTGGGCCGCGCGCAGCAGCTTTTCGGCCATGTCGACGCGAATCGCCTGACGCCCGCAGCGGCGATAGCCCAGCGGCGCGGCGCCGGGCGGCAGCGGCAGCACCGGCGGCATCTCTGCCAGCGCTTCGGCCAGTTTCCCGTCGCCGCGCATCTGCGCCAGTTCGTGCCATGCGGTCAGCGGCGCGGGCTTGAGCATCGCCGGCAGGAACAGATCCAGCGCTCCGATTCGGATGCCAAGCCGTTTCAACTGGTCACGCTGTTCGGGCCGGAAGCCATCGAGCCCAGATCCGGCACGCTCGACGATCCCGCCGCCGTCGACCAGCCGGATCAGCAGCGCGCGCAGTTCCGGTCCGCCTTCCGGGCTGCGCGTGGCAGCGTCGAGTTTTGCGATCGGCTCCAGCGCGGCCATACGCCGGTCGAGCCAGCCTTCCAGCGCCGCCTTGAGCGTGCGCCGCTGCGGCGCTGGGATCGCCTCCAGAGCGCCTTCAAGCTGGAGCTGCGGCTGCAGCAAGGCCTTGCCCGGCCGCAACCGTGCCAGCCGCTCGCGTCCGTGCAGCACGGCGCCTGCGGCCAGTTCGAGCGGCGCGGTGCCCTCGGCCAGCGCCGCGCTCAGAGCCTCGGCGCGCTCGG
Organism: Sphingomonadaceae bacterium; assembly: GCA_947455865.1. Lineage (GTDB taxonomy): Bacteria > Pseudomonadota > Alphaproteobacteria > Sphingomonadales > Sphingomonadaceae > Novosphingobium. The sequence continues at coordinate 10,151 of CANGQZ010000026.1, read as the reverse complement.
CCAGCAGCTGCGGCAAATGCCGTTCGGCGGCGGCGAACAGCAGCTTGTGATCGCTATGATGCGCGGCGGGATCGATCGTGAAGCGGAACCCCTCCAGCTTGCCCAGCTTTTCGCCGTCAACCAACAGTTCGTCTCCCTCCAGCGCCACCGGCAACAGCCCGGAATCGATTCCGGTGCGGCGCATCAGCACTGCGGTGCGCCGGTTTACGAAGCGTTCTGTCAGCCTTCCGTGAAGCGCGTCTGACAGTCGCGCTTCCACGCCGCGTGCGCGCTCGGCCATTTCTTCGCGCGCCAGCACCCAGTCGGGCCGCTGTGTGATGTATGACCAGCTGCGGATCGCCGCGATCCGACCCTGCAGCGTGTCGATATCCCCTGCCGGATTGTCGAGCTCGGCGATCCGCGCGGCCACGAAATCGCTGCCGAGCGTGCCGCCGCGCAAGTCTTCCCAGAGCCGCGCGACAAACCGCGAATGGGTTTCCGCGCCCTGCTGGCGAAAATCCGGCAGCGCACAGACGTCGCGGAACCGCGCCACCGCACCGCGCCCGCGCACGCCGGAGGCGATGTCCGGGTCTTCGGCCAGCCGGCGCATCACCGCCAGATCAATCGCCTCGGGCGCGGGGATCAGCTCGGGCCGGTCGGGCGGACGCGAGAGATCCTCGATCAGGTGATCGAGGGTGTCGAGCCGCGGGTCGGCATCGCGCCAGAAGATCTTGTCGAGCGGGGCGAAGCGGTGTTCCTCGATCGCGAAGATTTCTTCCTCACTGAACTCGGCATCGCGCCCGCCGGCCCCGGTCAGCGTGCCGAAAGTCCCGTCGCGCTGGTGCCGACCGGCGCGTCCGGCGATCTGGGCCATTTCGATCGGGGTCAGCCGCCGGTTGCGCACCCCGTCGAACTTGCTCAGGCCGGCAAAGGCAACGTGGGTGACGTCAAGGTTCAGTCCCATGCCGATGGCATCGGTGGCGACGAGGTAATCGACCTCGCCCGACTGGAACAGCGCGACCTGCTTGTTGCGCGTTTCGGGTGAGAGCGCGCCCATCACCACCGCCGCTCCGCCGCGGAACCGGCGCAGCATTTCCGCCACCGCATAGACTTGCTCGGCCGAGAACGCGACGATCGCGCTGCGCGGCGGGATGCGCGAAAGCTTGCGCGCACCGGCATGGGTCAGCGTCGAAAACCGCGGCCGGCTGATCACCTCGGCTTCCGGAATCAGGGCGCGCACGAGCGGCGCCATGATGGCAGAGCCAAGCAGCATGGTCTCGTCACGGCCGCGCAGATGGAGCAGCCGGTCGGTGAAGATGTGGCCGCGCTCGCGGTCGGCGCAAAGCTGGGCCTCGTCGAGTGCCATGAACGCCAGATCGGCGCGGGTCGGCATTGCCTCCACCGTGCACAGCAGCCAGCGCGCGTCGCGCGGCTCGATCCGTTCTTCGCCGGTGATCAGCGCAACCCGCTCGCGCCCCTTGATCGCCACCACCCGGTCATAGACTTCGCGCGCCAGCAGCCGCAGCGGAAAGCCGATCGCGCCGGAGGAATGGGCGCAAAGCCGCTCGATCGCGAGATGGGTCTTGCCGGTATTGGTCGGCCCCAGCACCGCCAGTACTTTGCTGTCGCCACCACGTGCGGCTGGTTCGGGAAAACGGTACGCCATGGCCCCGCCAATCTGGCAGTCACCCCCGCCGCCGACAAGCGGCGCGGCGCGAGATTTCGACAGGCGATCTGCGGGACCTGCCACGGGGCCTGCAAAGCCGCCGGATTAGGCCGACGTTAACCCTTCGCGTGCAGGGTTTGGCCGGACGTTGGCAGGGGTGGCGGGTGTACAAGCCGCAGGACGAATTTGCAGCGGGTGATGCCCCGCCCCCGGCGCTGCCAGCGGCGGCGGACTTGCTCGAGCTGTCCGCCGACTTCGCCATCTTGGATGCTCCGTCGCCCGCGTCCGGTTGGCTCGTGCGCTGGCGCAAACGCCTCGCGGCCGCCGATTGGGTCCCTGATCTTGCCGAGGCTATCGGCTCGCGCCGCTGGTATCGCGGGATGGCCACGCTGGCCGGCCTGACGATCGCAGCCTGCGCGTTCCTGCCCAACTTGTCGCGGCTCGATGCGGCGGTGGCGATGCAGATCGATCCTGCCGCACAGGATGAATTTCGCAGCCAGGCAATCATGCCGCTCGGCTTCGGGGCCGATTCAGGCCGGCGCAGCGGGCCGACCATGGCCCTGCGCGAAGTCGGTTTCGTGCCCGAACGACCCCGAGTCGATCTCACCGCGGTACTGACCGAGGATGATACGCTGGGCCAGTTGCTCCAGCGCGCCGGGGTCGCCGCCGCTGATGCCGCCGGAGCCAGCCAACTGGTCGGCGCCGCGCTGCCGCTCGATCAGATCGCCCCGGGCACGCGGGTGTCGCTGGTGCTCGGGCCGCGCACCGCGCCGGGCCGGCCGCGCCCGCTGCAGCGGCTCGATTTCCGCGCACGATTCGATCTGGCGCTGGCGGTGGTCCGCAATGGGCCGGGGCTGGCATTGCAATCGCGCCCGATCCAGGTCGATACCACTCCGCTGCGCATTCGCGGCGTGGTCGGCGAAAGCCTCTATCGTTCCGCGCGCGCCGCCGGGGCCCCGCCGCAGGCGATTCAGGAATATCTTCAGGCGCTCGATGGCCACCTCAATCTCGAAGGCGATGTCCAGCCGGGCGACGCGTTCGATCTGGTCTTCGCCTACAAGCGCGCCGCCACCGGAGAGAGTGAACCCGGTGATTTGCTCTATGCCGGGCTTGAACGCGGCGCCCAGCCGGTCACCGAACTGCTCAGGTGGGGCCATGACGGCGCGTTCTATTCGGCAAACGCCGTCGCCCAGCCCAGCGTGGTCCAGACCGGGGCGGGGATGCTGCTGCCGGTCAACGGCCACATCACCTCGCTATACGGCCAGCGTTTCCACCCGATCCTCGGCTACACCCGGATGCACGCCGGGGTCGATATCGGCGCGTCTTGGGGCTCGCCGATTGTCGCGGCGGCCGATGGCATCGTCTCGTTCGCCGGCTACCATGGTGGCCACGGCAATTTCGTCCGCCTCGAACACGGCGGCGGGCTCGGCACGGGGTATGGCCACATGAGCCGGTTCGCGGTCGGCCCGGGTGAGCGGGTCCGTGCAGGCGAGGTGATTGGCTATGTCGGGTCATCCGGGCTCTCCACTGGCCCGCACCTTCATTACGAGATGTATCAGGATGGGCGCACGGTGAACCCGCTGGGCATGCGCATGGCCACCGTCACCCGCCAGGTCGATCCGAAGGAACTCGGCGCATTCCGCGCGCGGCTGGCGCAGATGAAGGCGCTGCGCCCCGGCGTGCTGATGGCGGCCGGCCCTGCTCCGGTCCAGCACCTCGCCATGCGCTGAGCGGCAAGCGCCGGCAATTTCGCACACCCCCCGTTGAACCGGCGTCCGCTTTCCGGCAGGAACGGGCACCATGACTGCTGCCTATCCGGCTTTGCGCCTGCGCCGCACCCGCGCCTCCGCCTGGAGCCGCTCGCTTCACCGCGAAATCGCGCTCTCCCCGGCCGATCTGATCTGGCCGCTGTTCGTCACCTCCGGCAGCGGGGTGGAAGAACCGATTGCCTCGCTCCCCGGCGTCTCGCGTTGGTGCACTGCCGGCATCGCCGCCCGCGCCCGCGAAGCGGCGGCGCTGGGCATTCCTTGCGTGGCGCTGTTTCCCAACACGCCCCCGGGCCTGCGTGATCCCCTGGGCCGCGAGGCGCTCAATCCCGATAACCTGATGTGCCGCGCAGTCCGCGCGATCCGCGATGCGGTTGGCGGCGATATCGGCATCCTCACCGATGTCGCGCTCGATCCTTATACCAGCCACGGGCAGGATGGGCTGATCGACGATGCCGGCTATGTCCTCAACGATGCCACGTCAGAGGTGCTGGTCGGCCAGAGCCTCAACCAGGCGGCGGCAGGGGCGGACATCATCGCCCCGTCCGACATGATGGACGGGCGCATCGGCGCGATCCGCAGCGCGCTCGAAGGCGCGGACTACCACAATGTCCAGATCATGAGCTACGCCGCCAAGTACGCTTCGGCGTTCTATGGCCCGTTCCGCGATGCGGTGGGCAGCAGCGGTCTGCTCAAGGGGGACAAGAAAACCTACCAGATGGACCCGGGCAATGCCGAGGAAGCGCTGCGCGAGGTTGCGCTCGATCTGGCCGAGGGGGCCGATAGCGTGATGGTCAAGCCCGGACTGCCCTATCTCGATATCGTGGTGCGGGTGAAGCAGCGCTTCGAAGTGCCCGTGTTCGCATATCAGGTCTCGGGCGAATACGCGATGATCGAGGCAGCGGTGGCGGCCGGCGCGGCCGATCGTGACGCCATGGTGCTCGAAACGCTGACGTCGTTCAAACGCGCCGGCTGCTCGGGGGTGCTGACGTATCACGCCGCCCACGCCGCGCGCCTGCTCGGCGCCTGAGGAGCCGCGATCATGGCCGCCAGCCCGCCCGGCACCACCATCCTGCCGTTTCACGGCAAGGTCCCGCGCATCCACAGCAGCGCCTTCATCGCGCCCGGCACGCGGATCATCGGTGATGTCGAGATCGGGCCCGACGTCAGCATTTGGTACAACTGCGTTATCCGCGCCGACGTCAACCGCATCGTCATCGGCGCGCGGTCCAACGTGCAGGATGGCACCGTCATCCACTGCGACAGCCCCCGCCCCAAGCGGCCGGAAGGTTTCCCCACGCTGATCGGCGAAGATGTGCTGATCGGCCATATGGCGATGATCCACGGCACGGTGCTGGAAGACCGGGCTTTCGTCGGGCTCGGCACGATTGTGATGGATGGCTGCACGATCGAAGGCGATGCGATGCTTGCCGCCGGGGCGATGCTCACCCCGGGCAAGCGCATCCCCTCGCGCCAGCTATGGGGCGGCCGCCCCGCTGCCTACATGCGCGAACTGACCGAAACCGCGCTGGCCGAAATGCAGCTCGGGGTGACGGGCTATGTCCACAACGGCCGGCACCACCACGAGGCGCTGGCGGCGGCGGATCTTGGCCCGGCCCAAGGCTGACGTCCCGGCGGCGGCGGCGATCCGCGCCCTGATCGATGGCGAAGGCCGGCTGGCGGTGCGGGTAACGCCCGGTGCGCGCGAACAATCGCTCACCATCGAAGGCGGCAGGCTGCTGGCGAAAGTGCGCGCCAAGCCCGAAGACGGCAAGGCCACCTCGGCGGTCCGCGATCTGCTCGCCGCTGGCCTCGGGCTGGCCCCTTCGCGCCTCGAATTGTTGCGCGGCGCAACTTCACGCGAAAAGTTGTTCCGCTTGTTGGATTAGCCTCAGCGGTCCGGCTCGGACCAGCCCTCCGCCCCGGTGCGCCCCTGGAAACTGCGCAGCAACAGGCCTGCCGCCACCCCCACGCCGATCGCCACGGTCAGGTCGGCTAGCACCGTCAGCACCAGCGTCAGCAGCAGCAACCCCCGGTCTAACAACGGCGCCCGCATGTATTTCATCAACTTGTGCGGCTCGCTCATGTTCCACGCGGTCAGTAGCAGTAGCGCCGCCATCGCCGGCATCGCGAGGTACCCGGCGAGCGGGGCTGCCACCAGCATCACCAGCAGGATCCCAGCGGCATGAACCAGCCCCGCCACCGGCGTGCGTCCGCCCGCGCGCACGTTGGTGGCGGTCCGGGCAATCGCACCGGTTGAAGGCAGCCCGCCGAACAGCGCCGCGCCGATATTGGCCCAGCCCTGCGCCATCACTTCGGCGTTGGGGCGGTGCCTCCCGCCGATCATCCGGTCGGCCACCATTGCTGAGAGCAGCGATTCGATCGCGGCGAGAAAGGCAATGACCAGCGCCGAGGGGAGCAGGTCGGCAAGGCGCGCCAGCGTGATAACTGGCAGGGTCGGCCACGGCAGGTGGCTCGGCAGCGCGCCATAGCGCGAGCCGATGCTGTCGACCGGCAAATGCAGCAGCGCGACCACGCCCGAAACCAGCGCCATCGCCACGATCAGGCCGGGCAGCCGCGGATAAAGCCGGCGCAGGCCGACAATCAGCACCATCGCCGCCAGCCCGGCGGCAAAGGCGAACGGGTTGAAAGTTGCGCGCGCCGCCCACAGCGCCGCCAGCTTGGGCAGGAAATCGGCCGGCACCGATGCAGCAGTCAGCCCGAGCAGGTCCTTGAGCTGGCTCGAACCGATGATCACCGCGATGCCGATGGTGAACCCGTTGACCACTGGCTCGGGAACATAGGCCACCAGACTGCCCGCGCGCAGCACGCCCGCGATTACCAGGATCGCGCCGGCCATCAGCGTTGCCAGCACCAGCCCGTCATAACCGTGATGGGCGATCACCCCGTAAACCACCACGATGAACGCCCCGGTCGGCCCGCCGATCTGCACGCGGCTGCCGCCAAGCAGCGAGATCAGGAACCCGCCGACGATCGCGGTAATCAGGCCGGCCGCGGGCGTTGCGCCCGAGGCGATGGCAATGGCAAGGCTAAGCGGGATCGCCACCATCGCCACAGTCAGCCCGGCGAAGGCGTCGCCGCGCAGCTCGGCCAGCGTATAGCCCGGCAGGGTGGACAGCAGTTTGGGTTTCATCACGGGGGGCTAAGGCCGACTCGGGGCAGCAAGCAAGCGCCTTTGCGCGAAGTGGCTCAGCGCGCCATGCCCCGTGCCATCTGTTCCAGCACGTCGCTCAGCGCGCCGGCCATCTCCGGATCGGTGGCGCCCAGAGTGTCCACGATGGCATCGCGCATCGCCATTGCCCACTCGGCAGAGGTTTCTGCATCGATGCGGACACCCTGATGCGCGCTCATCATGCAGCGGCCGGGGTTGGCCTCGAACCAGTCCCGCGGGCCGCCCGACCAGCCCGCAAGGAAGCCGGCAAGGCTAGTACGCATCGGCGCAAGGTCGGTGGCGTGGAGCGCGCGCAGCCTGGCATAGGCGGGGTCGCTGTCCATCAGATCGTAGAAGCGCTCAACGATCTGATGGATCGTGTCGCGCCCACCGATCCGTTCGAACGGGGTGGCGGGCCGGGTGGCGGTCGCGGTGGGCATGGGCATTCTCCCGCAGGCGAAGTGTTGCAGGCTCCGGCTAGCGAGGCGGGCGCGCGGGCGCTTTGATCCCGGTCAATCGCGGATCAGCGCCCGCAACGCATCGATCCGGTCCGCTTCGTGCGCCGGCTTGTCGGTGCGGATACGGCTTATCCGGGGGAAGCGCATGGCGAAGCCTGACTTGTGGCGCTTGCTGGCGTGGACCGAATCGAATGCAACCTCGAACACCAGACTGCGATCGGTCTCACGCACAGGTCCGAACCGGGCTACGGTGTGCTGGCGAACATGCCCATCAAGCCATTTGAGCTCGGCGTCGGTGAACCCGAAATAGGCCTTGCCGACCGGAAGCAATTCGGCGCCGGCGTCGGGATCGCCGTCCCAGCAGCCGAAGGTGAAGTCCGAATAGAACGAACTGCGCTTGCCGCTGCCGCGCTGGGCATACATCAGCACGCAGTCGATCAGCAGCGGATCGCGCTTCCATTTGTACCACAGCCCGGTGCGGCGCCCAGCGATGTAAGGGCTGTCGCGCCGCTTGAGCATCACGCCTTCAATCGCCTCGTCCCGCGCGCGTTCGCGCAGCGCCGCCAGATCGTCGAACGAAGCTGCCACGATCACCGCGGACAAGTCGAACCGTTCCGGATCGAGGGAGGCGGCAAACGCTTCCAGCCGGGCACGGCGCTGCTCCCAGCTCAGCGCCCGCAGGTCTTCGTCGGCATCGATCAGGATATCGTATAGCCGCACGAACGCCGGAAAGTCCTCCAGCATCTTGCGCGAGACCGCCTTGCGCCCCAGCCGCTGTTGCAGCGCATTGAAGCTAGCGGCGCCCCCTTCGGCTCCGCCCTGATGGCTGCCCCGCACCAGCAGTTCGCCATCAAGCACGCCCGGTACGGTCAGCGCCGCGGCCACTTCGGGAAAGCTTGCCGAGATATCGTCGCCCGAACGCGAATAGACCCGGGTTTCGCCGCCGTTGCACACCAGTTGCACGCGGATTCCATCCCACTTCCATTCCGCTGCATAGTCGGCCAGATCAAGCTGGGTGCCGTCCTCAAACGGATGGGCCAGCATGAACGGACGGAACAGCGGCAGATCTTTACCTGCAGGCGCGTCCGCCCCCTGCGCTGCCCAGGCGAACAGGGCCGCATACGGCGGCGTCTGCCCATGCCAGTATTCCTCGACCTCCTCGACCGCGACGCCGAACGCCTGGGCAAACGCGACTTTCGCGAGCCGCGCCGAGATCCCAAGCCGCATCGCCCCGGTGGCGAGCTTGAGCAGGGCATAACGGCCGTTGGCGTCGAGCCGGTCGAGCAGTTCGGCCAGTGCAGCCGGAACGGAAGCGCGGTTCATCGCCGCCAGCTCGGCCACCGCCTCGTTCACCGTGGGCGGCGGCGCGTGCAGGCCGGGCGGGTCGGGCCACAGCAGGCTCGCCGTCTCGGCGGTATCGCCCACATAATCCCGGGAAAGCTGGAACAGCACCGGATCGACCCGCGCCATCAACAGATTGCGCACGGCCCCTACCTTGACCGCCGGGAAGTCGAGCCCGCCGGTCAGCGCCGCCAGCGCCCAGCCGCGGTCGGGGTCCGGAGTGGTGCGCAGATAGTCGGCGATCAAGTCCAGCTTGACGTTGCGGCTGCGGGTATAGACCAGCGCATCGACAAGGCCTGCAAAGCGTTCTATCACCCTGCCATCATTGTCGGCGCCGGTCTGGCGCGGCGCATATCATAATGAAGAGGGAGCCTGCTGACGCCACCGGATTAAAGATAAGCCCGAGCCCTACGTCGTCAATCCTTAAGTCTACGTTAACTATAGAAAATCTATTTAAATCAGATATTTTCAGAAAGAAACGGCGCCGTCACAGCGATAGCTTCTTGAACACCCCTTCGGGGATTGAGCGGACGATCAGCATGATCCAGCGCCACATCCACAAGGTGTAGATAACGTCTTTGCCCTTGGTCTGAGCCTTGATGATATCCGCTGCAACCGCCTCGGGCTGGCCGGTGATAGCTGGTGGCAGCTTCATCCCCGCAGTCATTGAGGTGGCGACGAAGCCCGGCTTTACGGTGAGCACATGGATGCCCTTTTTGGTCAGGCTGTTGCGCAGGCCGGAAAGAAAGGCGCTGAACCCGGCCTTGGCCGAACCGTAGATATAGTTCGAAGCCCGGCCACGGTCACCCGCGACCGAACTGATTCCGACAATGGCGCTGCCCGGCTGCATGATCCGCGCCGCCGCCAGTAGAAGCCGGGCTGGCGCGGTATAGTTGGATTCCATCACTTTGCCGGCTTCACCGTCGGTAGCCGCCGAAATGTCTTGGTCGCCGAGCAGCCCGGCCACCATCACCACCGTACCGGGCACCACGCCCAGCCCGGCCAAGAATGCATCGGGGTCCACCGACAGCAGATCGCATTCGGCCGTCGCCGCCTTGATCGGGTAGCGGGTTTCAAGATCGGCCTTGTCCGCCGCCAGTCCGTCGGCACCGCGCGCCGCCAGAATGACATCGCAGCCCAGCGCGGCATACCGGCGCGCCAGCGCGCGGGCGATGTCCGAGCGGGCACCTACGATCAGGACAGGAGAAAGTGGTTTGGGCATCACAGCTCCAGACGTTGGGAAAGGCGCGAGGCGAACCGGCCGGCCAGCCCGTGCTTGGCGCGTATGGAGCGGAATTCGTCTATTTTCGGATAACCGGCGGCGAACGAGGGTTTGGACCGGCCATCCTTGGCCAGATAAATCCGGCCTCCGTGCTCGGCGGTGATCGCATCGAGCCGGTCGAGTAGTGCAAGGTTGGCCGTGGTCACCGGAAAATCGAGCGCCAGCGTATAGCCGTGCCGCGGAAATGAAAGCAGGCCGAACGATTCGGCGCCCATGCGCTTAAGCACCGCTAGGAACGATCCAGTTCCGGCGCGGGCGATTTCCTGCAGCAGCCGGGTCAACCCGGCGCGGCTTTCCTCCAGCGGCAACACGCACTGATACTGGACGAACCCCCGCCGGCCATAGATCCGGTTCCATTCGAGGATCGCATCGAGCGGATAGAAATAGGGATTGAGTGGAACGATCCGCTCGCCGGTGCGCTGAACCCGGTAATAGAGCTGGTTGAACGCTCGCACCGATAGCGGGTTGAGCGCGAAGGCCGGGAAAT
>CANGQZ010000025.1 GCA_947455865.1 Sphingomonadaceae bacterium | reverse complement strand
TAAAACAGCGAGAAAGGATCAAGCGAAAGACTATCGAACATCGGCGCTTGCAACACCGCAAGCTAGCCGCCTAACATCAACCCCCAGACAAGGCCGATCCTCCGCTAATCTACGCCGCGATCTGAGCCAAATGTCCTGACGACGGACAGGCCACTACCCCGGCGACAACTCCGCCAATAGGAGAAGAGCCGCGATTAGACTGACAGCACCGCCAGCGCCCCCCGACACCTGCCCCAACGAACAGGCATCGGCGCATGAATCGCTCACTCAAGCATGGATGAGGGAGCTCAATCCGTAACAGGGCTGCCAGCCGGAAGGCACGGAGGGTACTTCTCGAGATCAGGCGGCGCTTGCAAGAAATCGGCTTCATGCTCGTCTCGCTAAGTGACCGGCGGCCGCGAACTGCCCCGTCGTGGTGTCGAACGAGCGTTGCGCTGCATCGTCGAGGCTGCGTGCCCGGTGCTCGTCCGAGACCATCTCCACGCCGTAAACACCATCATATCCGGTAGCCAGCAGGCAGCGCAGGAAGCGCGGGACATCCAACTCGCCTTCGCCGGGCAGCTTGCGGCGGCGGATTGTGTCTTCAAAAATAGAGCCTTCCATGAGGAGCATGGCGTCATCGATCTCAACTGCGTTGATCAAGCCTGGAGGCAAAGTCAGCACGTCTTCATAGGCAATCCCGCCGCGGGCAAGGTGCCAGATATCGATCAGCAAGCCGGCGTTGGGCTCGTTCGCGCCTTCTGCGATCGCCCTTGCCGTCGGCAAATCGCGCACACCGGTGCCGGGCACAAGCTCCAACGTGATCAACGCGCCGACGCGCGCCGCTTCGCGTGCCAGCTGGCCATATTCCTCGGCCAGTTGGTCCAGCGGCCATTTGCGCGGGATGGCGTTGTCCATTCCGCCATGCGCGTCGCCGATGGTTTTGATCTTTCGCGCGCCCAGCTCGCCCGCCGCCTCCAGCAGGAAAGCCCGCTGCGCATTGGAAGCTGCCCGTCGTTCACCACTGGTGAACCAGTCGGTCAACACCTCGAACTCCAGATATGTCAGCCCGGCATCGGCGAGGATGCGGCGAATGCCGGCGTAGCCGTGCCGTTCTTTGCAGTGCCGCAGGTCGGCCGTTTCCAGCCCGATCCCGACATAACCGGCGCGCGCCGCTGCTTCCGCCCGGGCAGGCAGATCGAACCGGCTGGGATCCTTGGTGGCAAATGGGATCAGGTCGCCCGCTAGCGTGAAGTAGGACGCTATCAGAGCTGGTGTAGCAGACATGTCGCTTCTCCCGGGATTGCTATTGTTGGCAGTCCGTTGATCGGTCTTGCTGTTCTACTATTTGGGCTGTGATCGATGCTGTCAAAGGGATTGCGCATGTTGGTATTGAGGGTCTGAGTTCGGCGCGAGCCATGCCTGCCGCACGAAGACCTGCCTTTGCTTGTCCAAGTCTCCGCTTCGCGCCCAGCCGTCGCTTTCGGAGGCGGGCGCAAAAGGGCAAAGCCAAATTGGCAAATCGCACAACAACGGCTACGCAACTACATCGCACACCTGAGACAAGGCGGGGACGCAGAATCCCGCGCTCGATCACATGCGAGGAGATGAGCCTGTGAACGCCCAGCACGATACGCTCGAGAGTCTGGCGCGCCGGATTGCGCTGATCGAGGACGACATGGCGCTTAATCGCCTGATACACAGCTATCTGTCGCTGGCCGACAGCCGTCAGTGGGTGGCTTGGTCGGAAACCTTCACCGAGGACGCGAACTTCGATTTGCCCAACAGTTTCGGGTTGATGCGAGGTCGACAGGAAATCTACGATACTTGTGTCGGCAAGATGGAAGGCACCTGGAAAGACACGCAGCACAACATCGTCAACACGAATTTCCAGATCGACGGCGATACCGCAACCGGCACGGCAAACATCATTTTTGCAGCCATTCCCGCCGATGGGCAGCCTTCGGACCTGTACCTGATGGGGGGCCGCTATCGCTGGAAGTTCGCGCGGACGGCCAGCGGATGGCGCATCGCCGATGCGTGGGAAGAGTTCTTCTGGAACAATGGCACGCCGATGAAGGAAGTATTCGAAGCCTGATACGGAATAAAAACAATAGCATCGTTCCCGGCACGGGATCCGCAAGAGAGGGTGCAGGCACAATGAATGAAATTCCGTCCTCATTCACGGGGCAGCGCGGGAGCCTGACTCAGAATGCGGGGATCGGCCAAGGCCCGGTGCCGCTTTACCCGTATCGCTCACAGGCATTTTTCGAGCTCGAGCGTGACCGCGTGTTCCGCCGCGCGTGGCTGATGATCGGCCGCGTTGAAGAACTGCCCGAGGCCGGCTGCTTCATCGTTCGGCAGATTGATCCCTGCGCTGTTTCTGCGCTGATCACCCGCGACAAGGACGGCAAGGTGCAGGCGTTCTACAACAGCTGTTCGCACCGGGGCAGCAAGATCATCGATGTGGCGGAAGGCCGCCAGACGCGGTTTGCCTGCCCTTATCACGGTTGGACTTACGCCAACGACGGCCGGCTGGCGAATATTCCGGATGAGCGCAATTTCTTCGATATCGACAAGGCGACGTGCGGCCTGAAGCAGATTGCCACTGAAGTGTGGGACGGATGGATCTTCGTAAACCTGTCGTCACCGCCGGAGGTGACGCTAGCTGAATTCCTGGGGCCCTTCCGCGACCATCTGGCGGGCTATGTCTATCTTGGCGCGGATACGCCGGTGATTTTCTCGGCCACGCTCAATGCCAACTGGAAGGTCGTCAGCGACGCCTTCATCGAGACCTACCACATCCCGTTCATTCACCCGAAGACGATCGGGCCGACCTTCGCCTCGGACGAAAATCCGTTCGGGCGGTTCCTGACCGCCAAAACCCTTGGCCCCCACGGCTATGCCTCGATGTATGGCAACAGCGGATATGCCACCCACCCCGATCACCATGTCGAGCGGATAGCCTACAAGGCGGCCGCAAGCGTTATTTCCGCCGCCGCGACCAACGAAACAGAGGCTTTCCTTTGCCATCCTGCGGTCAACCCGACCGCTTCGGCCAGCTGGTCGATGGATGATAATCTGCTATTCCCGCATGTGCAGATTGGCAATGGACCGGGCGGGTTCTGGACGCACCATTTTTGGCCTCTGACGGTCAATACCTGCCGCTATGAAAGCCGGTTCTACATGAGGCCAGCAACCAACATGCGGGAACGGTTCCAGCACGAGCTCTATGTCGGCCGCGTGATCGAGGTAATCCTCGAAGACCTCAAGAATGTCAGCACCACGCAGGAAGGCATCGACACTGGCGGTCAGGAATTCATGCAGTTGCAAGACAGCGAAATCTGCATTCGTCACAACGTCAGCCAGATCATTCGCTGGGCCGAAGCCGCTACCGTGAAGGAGGCGCTGTCGTGAGCCAGAACCAGCTTCCGCCGGCTTTTGCGGAGCTGATGCCTTTCGTGGAGCATTGGGCTCGGCCCACAACCAACGAGCGCGTCGCCGCGCGCTCGGTCCTGCCGCTGGAGGAGATCCGCGCCTTTTATGACGCGATGGTCCCCCGGTTGGACGAAGCCATCGACTACATCGACGGCGTTGGTCTCCACACGTTGACACCCGAAGCGGACACGCTGACCCGGCTGGTGCTGGGGCTGGGCCAGGCGTCAATCGCGATCGAAATCCACGGCGCCCCGATCAAGCCAGGAACGGTGTTCCCGCACGGCATTCACGTCCGCCGCGGCCCGGTGCCCTTCGGATGACGACCGCTCTGACCGGAGGTGTTCTGACTGGCGACGCGGCGGTCGAACTGGCCCGGAGGCTAGAAAATGAGCGCGCCCGCGCCGTCATGGAGTGCGATGTCGCGGCATTGGGAATGCTGCTGGCCGATGGGCTGCTCTATTGCCATTCGACTGGACTGATCGAGGACAAGCCGGCGTATCTCGGCAAATTGGCGGAGGGCACCGCGACTTATCACGTTTATCGCTCTGACGTGGAGCGCGCCGCCATGCCGGCAGCAGACACGATCATTGCGAGCGGCCGCCTGCACATCGATGCCACTGTCAGCGGCACGCTACACGAGATCCGCGGGCGGTTCCTGACCGTCTGGCGGCACGACGGACATGGTTGGCGAATGGAGGCAATACAAGGCGTTCCAGGGTAACAACCAGCCACGCCGGAAAGGCGCACGCAACCCAAAAAACGAACAGGGTGTTGCACGTAATCGGGAGAGTTGGAATGTTTTCAGGGGCGAGCGCACTGATTCAGCGCGCATGGTTCGTCAGGGATCTGGATGCGGCGCTGGCGATCTGGATCGAGCGCGGAGCGGGACCAATGCGGGTGGCTCGCAATATGCTGATAGATACAGGGTATCGCGGCCGGCCTGCTCAACCCGGATTATGACAAGGCGCTGGCCGGGTGTCTCGCCTTGGATTACCAACCAGCCACGTCGGGGAATTTCGATGGCACCCGGTTTGCCCACATCGGCACGCGAGAGGCGCTGGGCTTCATGACGGAGCTGACCGAAGCGACGGAGGCAATCCTGCGCTTCTATCGCGACATTGAGGCAAGCGCGCAGGACTGGAACGGCGAGGAGTCAGTAAGGCCGCTTTGAACAAGTCGGAGACGCACAATGGCTCCTGCACCTGCAAACAATGCCGAGTCTGGCCAAAATCCTGATCTGGTGTACTGGCCAGTCGGTCATGCCGCGCTTGGCCTGCGTGAACATCTCGAAATCGCGCAGGCGGGCGGGTTTGACAGCCTTGCGATTGCGCCCAATCGGGCCAAGACGCTGTTACAGCAGGGCATGACGGCATCAGACTTGCTGGAATTGGCTGCCGAACACGGCGTGCGGTATACCCAGCTGGATGGCATCGCGACCTGGGTCAAAAACTGGCGCGCGACCAAAGGCGATCCTGAACTCAACGCGTGGATCGAAAGCCTGTTTGATATCGATTCGGTCGAGGCGCTGGAGATCGGCGCGGCGCTCGGTGCGGAAGCCGCGGTCGCCGTTCCCTTTTTCGACGAAGGCAGCATCCCCCGCCACCAAGTCATCGAAGATTTCGGGCGCTTCTGCGACACGGCCGCTCGCTATGGAATAGAAATCCATATCGAGTTCATTCCCTTCTGGGGCCTGCCGGACTTGCCCGCCGCGACGGATATTGTCGTGGCTGCCAATCGGCCCAACTCCGGGATTATGGTGGATACGTGGCACCTCCAGAAAGGCTCGCGCGATTTCGAGCGTGATATGGCAATGCTGCGCAGCATTCCGGGCAAATGGCTACAGCATGTGCAGCTGGCGGATGCAGACCGTGCGGCTTGTGCCGAAACACTCGCGGGCGATGTCATGTTTCGCAAATTTCCCGGCGAAGGCGAACTGGAGGTGGCGGAAATGCTGTCGATCATCAGCGGGAAAGGCAACTTGCGCAGCGTCGGCCCCGAAGTTGTCAATGCTGCGTTGGCCGACATGAGCCCGGCTCAGATCGGCATTCAGGCCGGGCGGACAACCCGCGCTATGCTGACTCAAATCGGATTTCCACATCTCTAGTTCGAGTTGGGAACACCATCGGCGGAGACGGTTTCCGCGACCACAGTTCATTGCAACGCTATTTCCGCGATATCAATGTGCTGGCCGTCCATGCCTTTCTCGACATCGACACGGCGGCACAGACCGCTGGATGCATTCGCCTCGGGTTGCCGGTTGATGATTTACTGGTTTGAGCGAAAGACGGATTGCCGTCACCGCACGCATCACGTGGAAATCTTGAACGGCTTGGCGAGCTTGCGGGTTCGACGTCTACCTTTGCCCGGTTAAAGTGAGAACTCACGCACCGGATCGGTGTCCTTGAAGCCGACAGTCCCCTGACGGACGAAGTCATGAATTTCCATGAGCGCCGGCGTCGGCTCGTAAAGCTCGGTCATGTGACCGTAAAGGTCGATCGTATCGACCATGAAAACCTCGACTCCGTTGGCCAGCACTCCGCGCCAGGCCAATTGATGCCCCATGGCATTGAACTCGGCGATGACAGTGCGGCAATCATCAACATAGTATCCGAAGTGGTGTAATCCTGCGGCGCCCTTGTTCACCGCCTGCACGTCTTCGATCACGGACAGCCCGGGGCGATTTTGAACCATGAATTCAACCATAATGTCCCCCCAATAGCCGAACGAGGAGGATTGATCCCACACGCTCGCCGTGCCCCTGTATTCGCAGACATCGAAGTGAATGTTTTCCGCAACATAAAATGGCCCGGATCCAAACAGGCGATGATGCTGCAGCGCCGCCTCCCTGATATCGGGCACGAAAAAGGCGATTTGGCAGGGCTTCGGTAAAAGGGGCATGGTTATCTCCTCTCGGACAGCACTTTGGCGGGCTCGTTAAATCAGCCCTTCGGAATTCCGGTCCCAGCGACTCACCGCGACCACCGAGTGTTCATGGCACCGAGCAGACTGTAGCAGGGCGAACGCTGATCAGGCACTTGCTTCACGTTCGCGTTGTCATTCGCCAAACTTCTGATAGCCTACCCGAGGCTGGAGGTAATGCTGCAACTTGTGAGCCATATTGCTGCAGGGATCGGCCGAATGCCGCCGCACAAAGCCTTTCGCCGCGTCGTCTGCCAATGTGCGTTCGCAGCGCGCGAGACTCGCATATGCGCAACAATTCCGTTCGCCCGGACCAGCATCAGAAAGCGCAGGGAATGAATGCATTGCGCCACCCCATCCGGCAGGTCGCCTATGCGGTTCCTGATCCCGCTGCCGCCGCGTTAAGGCATTCGGCAGCATTCGGTTCCGGACCGTTTTACAGCGCGGAACACGTGCCGGTCAGTGGTTATCGATATCGGGGAAGCCCCGGCGAATTCGACCATTCAACAGTCTTTGGCCAATGGGGCGAACTGATGGTGGAGTTCTTCATCCAGCATAATCCCGGTCCTTCGCATGTCCATGACCTGTTCGCGTTCGGCGGCGCTGGCGGTTTTCACCATGTCGCGATCATACCCCCGGACCTCGATGCCGCTGTCAGTGAGTTTATGGAGCTGGGGTATGATGTGGCCGCGACCTTTCGGGTAGGCGACATCGGTGGTTTCGATGTGGCGATGGTCGATACGCGGCAGCTCAACGGCCACATCATCGAGATCTATGCCGATTGCGCACCGGTACGAGCGGCATACCAGCTCGTTCGCGATGCTGCGGCGACCTGTGATGATCGCGGGATCATCCGGCCGATCAGTTTTTGAGCAGACGCTCGTCCAGCGCCCGCATTGAAAGGCTCCGGGTTTGGGCAGCCGCAGATCAATACCGGCAAAAGAGGAGAAGCATGCATGAAACTAGAGGAATATTGCCGGCTGGACGGGCTTGGGCTCGCCGAATTGATCTGCAAGGGTGAGATTTCGGCATCCGAGGCGCTCGAATGCGCGGTCGTGGCTGTCGGCAAGGTGAACCCGGCAATCAACTCGGTGGTCGAACTGCTCGATCGTGATGTGATGGCGGGGCAAGGTGCTGCGGGTCCGTTTGCGGGCGTGCCCTTCCTGATCAAGGATATTCTGATCCACATGGCCGGCGTGCGGGCCGAAAGCGCGAGCAAGCTGGGTGCGGACATAGTTGCGCCGGAGGACAGCGCCCTGATGGCCCGCTATCGCGCGGCCGGGCTGGTAACTTTCGGACGGACCAACGCCCCCGAGTTCGGCTTCAACGTCAACACCGAGCCACTTTACCACGGATCGACCCGCAACCCTTGGAATCCGGCGCTGATGGCGGGCGGCTCGAGCGGCGGATCGGCTGCGGCGGTGGCGGCGGGCGTCGTGCCGATGGCACATGCCAATGACGGCGGCGGCTCAATCCGTATCCCGGCGAGCTGCTGCGGGCTTGTCGGCATGAAGCCGACGCGCGGGCGCGTCTCGCTCGGCCCCGACATGGGCGACGCGCTGGCGGGTTTCGGCATCGAGCACGCGGTGACGCGCACGGTGCGCGATTCCGCGGCGCTGCTCGATGCATGCCAGGGTCCATCGCTGGGCGATCCTTATGAGATCGCACCGCCGGCGCGGCCCTTTCTGGACGAAATCGGGGCCGATCCGGGCAAACTCCGCATCGCCTTCGCGACCCAGCCATGGAGCAGCGCGCCGGTCGATCCCGAGGTCGCCGAGGCGGTGCAGCAAACAGCCAAGGTGCTCGCGGAGCTCGGCCACGCGCTCGCCGAGGACAAGCCGGTGTGCGACTGGGAGCCGTTCATTTCGGCCACAGCGGACATCTGGTCAGTGGGCGTTGCGGGCTGGGTGCTGGGCACCGACGCCGGCCGCAATGTCTGGCGCGAGACGGTTGAGAGCAGCGTGATCGCCTGCGTCGAGCGCGGGATCGAAATGAGCGCGCTCGATTATAGTGCGGCGGTCGCCCAGATGAACGTGGTGACGCGCACCGTTGCGCCGTTCTTCGCCGATTATGATCTGCTGGTCACACCCACGCTGGCACTGCCGCCGCAGCCGCTTGGCACTTATGATGCCAACGCTTCCGGACTGACGGCGCTCAGCTGGTCCGAGCATATCTTCAGCTTCGCCGCCTTCACCCCGCTGTTCAACGCGACCGGGCATCCGGCGATCTCCCTGCCGCTCGCACAGACCCGCGCCGGGTTGCCGATCGGCATCCAGATCGTCGCGCCGTTCGGGCGGGAAGACATGTTGTTCCGGGTTGCCGCCCAGCTCGAACAGGCGATGGACTGGTCGGGACGGCAGCCGCAGATCTTCGCCGGGGCGCTGCCAGGTTAACCGGGGCAAGCTGAGCCGAGCCGTCGATCGGCATTCATCCTGCCGCAGCAGGTGCAACATTCCGCTCTGCCGTGGCCGACGGGCAGGGGGCAGGTCCGCCCCCCGGGATCAGGGTATGTCCCGAGCTCGAAAACCCGCCAATCCGTTTTGATCCTGCAATTGCTCATCTGAGGTGATCCCCTTGGTGGTGAAGATCAACGGCGAGAGCCAATACATGTGGCGGGCAACTGCGGGATCAAAGTGTTGCGGTGCGCGATAGCAGATTCAGGACGAGCACGCCGGCCACGATCAGGCCGAGCCCGATGATCGCCGGCAGGTCCAGCGTCTGCCCGAAAAGCAGCCAGCCGATCGTGGTGATGAGAACGATGCCGACTGCCGACCAAATGGCATAGGCAACGCCAGTCGGGATATCGCGCAGGACCAGCGAAAGAAAATAGAACGCGATGCCATAACCGACCAGCACGCCAAGGGTGGGCCACAATCTGGAAAAACCGTCCGAGAGCTTGAGGCATGACGTGCCGAAGGTTTCGGCCAGAATGGCGATCGCAAGATAAACGTATGGCATGGAATGCAGTTCGTCTGACTGC
Source organism: Sphingomonadaceae bacterium (assembly GCA_947455865.1). Taxonomy (GTDB): domain Bacteria; phylum Pseudomonadota; class Alphaproteobacteria; order Sphingomonadales; family Sphingomonadaceae; genus Novosphingobium. Next base: position 12,540 of record CANGQZ010000025.1, on the reverse strand, counting down.
CACGATATGTCAATCGGCGCTCAGTCGATCTTGCTTGTCAATGGCCTAGACTGGGTCAGCCCGAAGAATACCCGACTTGTGGCAATCCAGCACAGGCTGGCCGGCATCAGCTGGCCGGCAGGCGGCCCTGCCTCCATGGCAGGGCCGCCCACAACCAACTACTTGTGCTTGCGCACCAAAGTCTGGGCCACGGTGTAGGTCAGCAGGCCTTCGATGCCGCCTTCCACGCCAATTCCAGACTGTTTCATCCCGCCAAACGCGGCCATCGGCGTGATGTGCTGGGTTTCATTGACCCACACCGTGCCGCTGGAGATGCGCTGGGCGATTTCGAACGCCTTGTCCTCATCGGCGCCCCAGACCGAGGCCCCCAGACCGTAGTCGCTCGCGTTGGCGCGGGTGATCACGTCTTCGTAATCGTCGAACTTGATCAGCGGCAACACCGGACCGAATTGCTCTTCCTGCACGATGCGGCTGTCTTCGGGCGGGTTGTCGATGATCGTTACCGGCACAAAATAGCCCGGCAGATCAGACTTCTCGCCGCCGATCACGAACTCGTAGCCCTTGTCCTTGGCATCCTGGATCAGGCCAAGCACCCGCTCATACTGCGGGCGATTGTTGATCGGCCCAAGCCGGGTGCCCTGTTCGGCACCGTCGCCGATCTTGACCGTTGCCGCATAGGCAACGAGCGCCTGCTTCAGGGGCTCGTAGACGTCCTTATGCACATACATCCGCTTGGTGGCGATGCAGATCTGGCCGTTGTTGCCGAAGGCAGCCCAGAACAGCTGCTCGGCTACCTTTTCGACATCGACATCGGCCATCACGATGGCCGGATCGTTACCGCCCAGTTCCAGCGTCACACGCTTCAGTGTCGGTGCGGCCGAAGCCATCACGCGTCGCCCGGTCTGGCTGGATCCGGTGAAGCTGATCTTGTCGAAGCCGGGGTGTGCGGTCATCAGCGGGCCAAGGTGATCGCCCCCGCTGATCACGTTCAAGACCCCTGCGGGCAGAATTTCCTGCGCCAGTTCCGCAAATTTCAGCGTGGCCAGCGGCGTGAACGGCGAAGGCTTGAGTACCACCGTGTTACCGGCCAGCAACGCCGGCGCCAGCTTGAACATCGCCAGGATCATCGGGAAGTTCCAGGGGGCAATGGCGCCCACCACGCCCACCGGAACGTGGCGGGTTTCGCTGTAGCGCTCGGGCGAGTCTTCGTTCACCGTCACCGGCAGGTCGAGCAAGGCTGCGCTCTGAAGCCACACCGCCGCCCCGCCGATCTCTGCTTCTGCATCGCCGTGCGGCTTGCCCTGTTCGCTGGTCAGCAGACGCTTCAGGGCATCCGCATTGGCCATGATCACGTCGGCGAGCTCATTCAGCTTGGCCTTGCGCTGTTCGATCGGCGTTGCAGCCCATGCCGGGAATGCAGCACGAGCGGCAGCCACGGCCGCGTCGAGGTCTGCCGCAGTGGCATCCGGAGCCTTGGCGATCACTTCGGTGGTGGCTGGGTTCAGCACGTCAAACGTGGCCGATCCGGTCACCAACTCGCCGCCGATTAGCATCCTGAAATCGTTCTCGATGTTCATGATTTTTCCGATTTTCTAAAGGGTTTAACGGACAAAATTTTCTCTAAAAACGCACACGCGCGGCGTTATCGCCAATCCTGATCAGATACTCGCTTGCAAGCCTATGCGTCAAAACTGAGGTGTCAGTCTAACAATAACTCGTCCCCGCGAGGAGGGGGCGAGGACACAGACTTCGTGCACGCGGCAACGCTTCCCGCCCGGCGTGATCCGTCACGCGGTGTGGCTGTATTTCCGCTTCACTCTCGGCCTGCGCGACGTTGGGGAATTGCTGCCTGGCCCCAACCACCTCCGCGCGAGGCGCATAAATCTCTTGGGTAGCGGATGCTAGATTTGGGTCCATTGCGGCCGACGCTTTTCGAGAAAGGCGTCAATTCCTTCGCCCGCGTCTTGTTCCATCATGTTGCGCGCCATAACGTCTGCCGCATATTCGTAGGCCTGCGGCAGCGCCTTGGTGCGCTGTTGGTAAAACATCGCCTTGCCGTAGCGGATCGCGGTCGGGCTCTTTTCGACGATCTGCGCAACTTTCCGGCTTACGGCGACTTCAAGCTGATCTGCAGGAACGGCAAGGTTGATCAGCCCCCATTGCGCGGCAGTTTCGGCATCAATGAAATCGGCCGTGACCAGCATGTCGAAGGCCCGTTTGGGCGAGACATTGCGTGAGAGGGCGACGGCAGGTGTCGAGCAGAATAGTCCGACGTTGATCCCCGAAACCGCGAAACGGGCTGTATCAGCCGCGATCGCCAGATCACACGTGGCCACGAGCTGGCATCCGGCCGCGGTCGCAAGCCCCTGAACCTGGGCGATGACCGGAACGGGCAGTGCCTGAAGCGCTTGCATAACCTGGCTGCAGCGCGCGAACAGTGTTTGATAATAGTCGAGTTCCGACGACTGACGCATTTCGCGCAAATCGTGACCGGCGCAAAAGGCCTTTCCGCTGCCCGCAATGACGACGCAGCGGATTGAACTGTCTTTCGCGATATCGTCGAGCTGCTGTTCCAGCGCGGAAAGCATCGCTTCCGATAGCGCGTTGAGCTGATCAGGGCGGTTCAGGCGCAGCGTTACAACCCCATGGGAGTCCTCGCGCAACAAGATCGGCGGGGCGCGATCGGCCGTAGCTGGCTCGCTCATATGTCCTCCTTCAGGCACCGGACTGTCCGTCCTGCGCCACAATGCTTCTCATCGGCAGATTGTCAGGTCAAATCGCGGCGATCGAGATTGCAAATCAGCCGGTGGACGCAGCCCCGGCGACAGTTCCGTCTTTCGGCAGGATCCGCCGCGCTGCTGGCCTGGCTGAATTGTGGGCGCTCGCCAGCGCCAGGACATCGTTCCGGAAAGCACTCTCAATCCGAGTGAAGTTGCGATTAGACTGACCGCACCGAGCGCACTATACTCTCGGAACCGTTGAACCGAACTACTATAGGCAGCACACCCGTCAGCGGTGTGGTCCAGGAGCAGGAAGCCGATGACGAGCACAGATAATGCCACCGATTTCGATATCATCATCATCGGTGCCGGCTTTGGCGGCCTGGCCGCTCTCAAGGAATTGCGCGGGCGGGGCTTCAATGTCCGGGTTGTCGATGCGGCTTCGGAAGTGGGAGGAACCTGGTTCTGGAACCGGTATCCGGGCCTTCGGGTCGATTCGGAAAGCCGGATCTTCTGCTATTCGACCGATCCTGAATTGCTTGAAGAGTGGGACTGGCATGAGCGTTTTCCCGCCCAGCCGGAAGTCCTCAAGTATCTGTGCCATGTCGCGGATCGCTATGACTTGCGCAAAGACATGGACCTCAACACCCGGGTCGAGGCTGCCCGATTCGACAAGGACAGCTGCCGCTGGACCGTCATGCTTGAAGGCGGGCGCAGCTATACCTGCCAGTTCCTGCTGGGCGCGACCGGAGTGCTCTCGATCCCGATGGATCCTGACATTCCGGGGCTCGATACCTTCAAGGGCGAATGGCACCTGACGGCGCGCTGGCCCGAAGAGCAGCCCGATTTCCACGGCAAGCGCGTGGGCGTGATCGGCACCGGGGCTACGGCCGTGCAGCTTATCCCGCTTGTCGCCGGGGTCGCCAAGGAACTGGTCGTTTTCCAGAGAACGCCGAACTATGTCCTTCCCGCCCGCAATTATCCGATCGACGCGATGACTAGCCGTTCGACCAAGGATAATTACGAAGCGCTGTGGGACATGGTCCGCGAAAATCCCGGTGGCTGGGCGTTTCCCCCGGCCGTCCGGAAATTTGACGAGGTGCCGCCGGAAGAGCGCGAGCGGATCTGCGAGGCGGCCTGGGAAGTGGGCAGCATGGGCCTGATGGTAACCTCGTTCGCCGATCTGATGACCAACATGGAGGCCAACACTTTCGTCTCCGACTTCGTTCGCCGCAAGATCAGGATGCAGGTGAACGATCCCGCAGTTGGCGAGATTCTCTGTCCGAAAAGCGATAACCCGATCGGGGTGAAGCGCGTCCCGCTCGGCCACCAGTATTACGAGGCCTTCAACCGCGATAACGTAAAACTCATCGACGTCAGCTCGAACGCGATCGAACGGATTACGCCGGACGGCCTGCAGCTGGCCGATGGGACGAGCCATGACCTCGATGTCATCATCTTCGCTCTCGGCTATGATGCCTTTACCGGCGCACTCAGCCGGATCGATATCCGCAGCACCAGCGGGGAGTCGATCGCGGAGCGCTGGAGCGAAGGCGCCGTGACTTACCAGTCGGTGGCGATGGACGGGTTCCCGAACTTCTTCATGATCGGCGGACCGCAGATCCCGATCGCCAATTTCGTGCCCACGCTCGAAGCGATCGCGGTGTATCTGGCGGAGAGTTTGTCCATCATGCGCAGCAAGGGGGTCAAGTCGGTCGAAGTGAAGCCGGAGGCCGTCGAGCGCTACGTAAAGCTGATGCACGAGCTCACCGAGGTCACGCTGTTTCGCGAAGGCAAGCGCCTGCGCTCGTGGTTTCAGGGCGCGAACAAGGAAGGCAAGCCCGCCTCACCGCTGCTGCATTATGGCGGCCTGCCGATGTTCCTCGAGGACCTCGCGAAGGAGCGGACGGCCGGCTTCCCGAGCTATGTCTTCCAGTAAGGGCAGCCGTTAGCTGCTGTTGGATTTGCCGGGATTGACCGGTAAACCTCCTTCGGTCGCGATTGCCTGATCTGGAATTTCAGGCAATCGCGGCCCACGCGGCTGGCAATGCTTCGGTGCGGTCAAAGGGATCGCACCGGCTGGAGTTTCCCGGCATCAGATCAAGATTAGATCAGGTCACACGGTCAAGCGCGGATCGCGCGCAGGGCAAATTCGGCGATCTGCAGGGACAGCGCCATTGTCTCGCTTTCGTTGCCGTCATCGAGCAGACCCAGCCGTTCGCTTAGCGGCCGAAGCGCGAAGGCTGCTCCTCCGCCGTGCGCGACCATCAGAAATACGAGGTTCGGGGGCACATTGCGGAAGGCTCCGGCGGCGGTTCCCTCACGCACGACGTCCTCAAGCACAGCATAGCGATCCTTGATAATCGTGTCGGTCAGGAAGGTCAGTCGGGCACTCTCGGTGGCGGCTTCGTGATTGACCAATTGCAGCAGCGCTGGAACTGCATCGATCGCCAGCAGCGTGGCGACGACCGCTTGACGGAAGCGATCCTCGATTGGCCCAGCGCGCGGCGTGCGATCGAGCCGCTCGGCCAGCTGGGCCAGACCCCACTCGACCGCCGCGCGCCAAAGCTCTTCCTTGGTGCCAAATCGGATGTTCATCAGTCCATGGCTGACCCCGAGGTCGCGGGCCAGCGCGCGGACCGAAAAGCCCTGAAAACCGATTTCGGCGAACAGCGAGAGCGCCCGGGCCAGAATCGTCTCGCGCGAAAGATCGGTGCTGGCCCCCGCGCGGGGACGGCCTCGCTCACGCGTAGCCGCCTTGACCCTGTGCATATCGTGATCGCTCATCTCGGGGTTGTTAGCGCGAAACCGATCATCTGCGCCACCGATTATATAGACATATGTCTATTTCGTGCTATCCCTTTAGCCGTGCCGGGTGTGGGAACCGCACGGGGCAACTACGATGGGAGAGCAAAAACGATGACCGCCGCCCTCAGCAAGGAACTAATCGGTCGCGCCGAGGATCTGGCGCCGCTCGTCGCCTCGCAATCGCTGAACGGGGAGCGCACCGGCGCGGTGAGCCGCGATGTGATCAAGGCCTGCTGTGATGCCGGGTTCATGCAGATCATGGTGCCGCGTCGCTATGGCGGCCACGAGTTGGACTATGGGACGATGGCACGCGTCGTCGCCGCGATGGCGCCGGGTTGCACCTCGAGCGCCTGGGTCATCTCGTTTATGATCGGGCACAATTACATCCACGCCCTGTTTCCCCAGCGGCTGCAGGACGAAATTTTCGCCGACAAGCCGTGGGCGCTGACGCCTGGCACGATCGCCCCCAGTTTCCAGCTGGTGCCGGAAGGCGAAGGCTTCCGGGTCTCCGGGCGTAGCGCCTGGAACTCGGGGAGCGAGGGGGCGGAATGGATCCTGTGCAGCGGGGTGGTTCCGCCGCAGGGCGAAGGCGGTGCGCCCGAACTGCGGGTGTTCCTCGTCCCGGCGGGAGAGGCCACGGTCATCCCCAACTGGGACGTCGCCGGGATGAAGGCCACCTCCAGCAATGACGTCGCGCTGGAGAACGTGTTCGTGCCCGATTACCGCACGGCGCGAACGATGGACGTGCTCGAAGGCCGCTCCCCGGGTGCGAGCCTGCATACCAATCCGATTTATTCGCTGCCGATCCTGCCTTTCATTCTGGGCGAGGTCGTGCCGGTCGTGGTCGGCGCCTATCGCGGCGCCGCGGACGAGTTCCTCCGCCTGACGCAGGAGCGCCAGCACACCTTCACCGGCACCAAGGTGGCGACCAAGCAAACCGCGCAGATCCGCACCGGGCGCAGTCAGGCTGGCGCGGCACTCGCGGAGGGGATGCTCGAGGACTACATCGCCCTGATCAACAATGCCGATCCGGAAATGCTGCGCGATCCGCTGCGCCGGGCCGCGATCAAGAACCGCGTCGCGCTGATCACCGATTTCTGCTGGAAAGGGATCACCGACCTGATCGAGGGTGCGGGTGCCAACGCATTCCGCAGCACCTCGCCGCTTCAGCGCTTCTTTCGCGATCTCAGCATGCTGCACGTCCACGGCTTCCTTGACATCGAAAGCGCCAGCGAGACCTATGGCCGCATGCTGCTCGGCCTCGCCCCGGAAACGCCGATCTGATCGCCCTTGGGAGAATTGAGATGAAACTTGCGCGCTTTGCTGACGGGGGGACCACCGGACTGGGCGTCGTGTTCGACGATGCCATCGCGCCGCTGAGCGGCATGGGCATCGACATCACCGAGATGATCGCGCTGATCGAGGCCGGACCTGAGCTTCTCGCCAGGATCGCAGCGGCGCTTGCCGATGCGCCGCGACGCCCGCTGTCTGAGGTCCGTCTGCTGGCGCCACTGCGCCCGCGCAAGTTCCTTGCCATTGGCATGAATTACCGGCGCCATCTTGAGGAGGCCCGCGCGCTGGGCATTGCCGTGCCGGACGCACAAGTCTGGTTCAACAAGCAGACCAGCTGCGTGAACGGTCCGTACGATCCGGTTTCAAAGGGCGTTACCGAAAAGCTGGATTACGAAGTCGAGCTCGGGCTGGTCATCGGCGCTCCCGCCAAGTCCGTGACGGTGGAGCACGCGATGGATCACGTCTTCGGCTATCTCGTCGTCAACGATGTTTCGGCGCGCGACTGGCAGATGCACAGCCAGACGATGACGATGGGCAAGTCGTTCGACACCCACGGCCCGATTGGACCGTGGATTGTGACAGCGGACGAGATCCCCGATCCCCATGCGCTTGATCTGCGCTGCCTGATCAATGGCGAGGTCCGCCAATCCAGCAATACCGAGCAACTGATCCATCGGATTCCCGAGCAGATCGCCTACCTCTCAACCGCCTTCACACTCGAGCCGGGCGACATTCTCTCCACCGGCACGCCTGAAGGGGTTGGCGCAGCGCGACAACCCCCGGCGTTTCTTGTCCCCGGCGACGTCATGCGCTGCGAGATCGAGGCAATTGGGGCGATTGAAAACCCGATAGTTGCCTGACGCCGCCGACCAAACGCGCGCTCCCGATTGCCATGTGCAAATTGAAGCCGGCTTCGCTAAGCCGTGCTGACGGCATGTCTCGCCGAAGGGGGTGATCCATGGGCGAAACGGTTCTGGAAAGCGGGAAACGGGAACCTGAGGCCGCTCGCCGCCGCATCGGTAGCGGGCGCTCAGCAGTGCGCTTGGGCGGCACGGAAGCCCACCCCGTCACCTCAGACCAGAAGGCCCCGGTCCGTCCGCAGCGCCGGGCCAGCAAGCGCGGCAACGAAGTCCGCACGAGGATCCTGAGCGCGGCGCTCGATTGTTTCGGCGCATTCGGCTTCGAGGGAACTTCGACGCGCGCGGTGGCGGAACGCGCCGAGGTCACCCACACTCTGGTGCTCTACCATTTTCGGTCGAAGGAACAGCTGTGGATCGCGACAGTCGGCGCGACACTCGAGGCTTACACCGAGGCCATGAAGGCCCACCTTTCCCAATGCGGCTCGGCCGCGGAAGGGCTGCGCACCTTCATCGAGCAATTCATCCGCATGTCTGCGGCCCATCCCCAGATGCACCGCATCCTGACGATGGAAAGCAACCAGTTCACCAGCCGGCTCGACTGGGTGATCGAGAACTTCCTGCGCGAGCACTTCGGGATGGTGCGGGACCTGATCCGCGCTGGACAGGACGAAGGCGCGGTGCGCCAGTGCGATCCGGCGCGTCTTTATTACATGTTGATCGGCGCTGGCGGGACGCCGTTCACCGTCGCTATGGAATATCGGGCGCTGACCGGACGGGACGTCTTTTCCGAGACCGAAATCCTCCGCAACATCGCCTTTCTTTTCGAACTGGTCTTCGTCAAAGCGCCCTGAACGGACCCCGCAATGCGCGCATCGTAACCGCAGTTGCCGCTCTTGCCAGTCGCGCACATTTGTGTTTTCCTGACCGAACGATCAACAATTGATGCTGCGAAATGGGAGACCTGGAATGCGTGACGCCGAGCGGCTGGCCCGGACCTTTATCGAGCATATAGAAGCGCTGCGGTTTCCCGAGGCGTTCTCGTTGCTGGCGGATGATGCGCGCTATGTGCTGATTGGCAAGACGCCGATTTCTGGCGAATACAACGGTATGAAGGACCTTGAGGAGCGCCTGTTTCCGGCGCTTGGGGCGTTTGTGGTTCCGCCCACGCTCAAGTTCGAAGATCCGGTTGTCGATGGCGACCGGGTGGTGATGTTGGCATCGGGCACCGGGCAGGGCCCTTACGGCCCCTATGACCAGCCGCACTACGCCTTCGTTACCCGCGTGCGCGGCGACAAGTTTGTCGAGGTGATCGAATTCATGGATACCGAGATGGTCCGAGGGGCGCTCTATGGCGAGGGTCCGCTTGCCGCCTGATTTCACCTCGTTGCCTGATCATTGAGCAGACCCCAAGGAATTAGCCCATGTCAAACACCGCGATCGCTCCGCAGGTTCTTGATACGTCGCGGGCTATTCCGCCCCTGAGGCTGGCGCACTTCGTGTTGCGCACCTCGCGTCTGGCCGAGATGGTCGAATGGTACCGCACTGTGCTGGGGGCGGAGCCGGCGTTCCAAAACGAGATCCTTGCTTTCCTGAGCTACGACGAAGAGCATCACCGGGTCGCTTTCGTCAACATGCCCGACCTCGCACCCCAGCCCGAAGGCATTACCGGCTTTCACCACGCAGCGTTCACTTACGCTTCGCTGCAGGACCTGATGGCGACCTACAAGCGGCTGCGCGATCTGGGCATCAAGCCGATCTTCCCGATCAACCACGGGCCAACCACCTCGCTCTACTACGCCGATCCGGACGGCAACCAGATTGAGCTTCAGGTCGACAACTACGATGACATCGCCGACGCCACTGCCTTCTTCTTCTCGCCTGCCTTTGCCGAAAACCCGATCGGCGTGGAATTCGATCCGGACGAGTTGCTGGCCCGGCTGGAGGCCGGCGAGGTCGAGGCCGAACTCAAGCGCCGGCCGGACATCGGCAAGGTCGGCCTCGAAGGCGTGAAGCTGCGCTAAGCGGGATATGTTCCACATGGCTACGCAATACGACGCGTTGATCGCTGCCACGGTGAAAACCTTCTGGCTGATCGACAACGGTCGTGCGGCCGAAGTGGCAGCGTTCTTCGCTCCGGACGGTTCGCTGACATTCGGCCCGGGCGCGCCCAGACCCGGGACGATTACCGGTCCGGACATCGCCGCCGCGATGCAGGCGCGGCAGGATGATAGCGCCGCGGTATCGCGTCACGTGCTGACCAATTTCGTGGTCGAGCCGGCGGAGGACGGCCGCGTCGTCGTGCGCAGCCTGATGACCCTGTTCCGGACCGCGATCGGCGACTTCAGTCCGCAGGTGCGGACGGTGGCCGATCTTGTCGATACTTTCGCCGCCCGCCCCGAAGGCTGGAAAATCGTCGAGCGGAACATTCTACCGGTGTTCGGCCTAGCTTGATCCGGCCGGAATGTGACCAATCCACCCCGGGGCCGGCGATTGCTGTCGCGGGCCGGTTTCTTAGAGAGGCAATAATGGGCCAGATCAAGATGTTCGGCGCGATTCCGCGGCTCAAGTCGGTGACCCCCGAGTGGTTTCATGACCATTATCGCCACCCGCACGGCACCATGGGCCGGACGATCTCGATCATGCGCGCCTATATCCAGAGCCACCAGATCCATTCGGACCTGCTGGGGCCGGAGCAAACCCATTTCGAGGCGACGGCAGAAGTCTGGGTCGACAGCATTGACGACGCGCGGTCGTTTGGAACCGAACCCAACTACGTGATTCACGTAAAGCCGGATGAGCCGTTGTTCGTGGACCTGGAGAATCTGCGCTTCCTGTGGGCCGACGAAGAAGTCATCCACGCGGGCGTCAGCTGGTCGGAAGAAGACAGCGATTATGCCGACAAGCTCTTTCGGCTAGATCGCCGGCCGACCAGCGTGAAGCTGCTGCAGTACGTCCTCCGCGACGGGACGCAGCAGTGGGACGGGCCCGACGACTATGAGCTGGGCCGCCGCATCGGCGCGCTGCGTCACGTGCGGTGCCGGCCGGTAGCAGAGCTGCATCCGGATGGCGCGTTCGCCATCGGCGTCCGCGAGCTTTACTGGCCGACAAAGCTGGCCATGGAAGAGGGTGTGGCTGCAGATCCTGCAGCCTGGGAAGCACTGGTGAAGCGTCCCGCTGAATCGATCCAGTACGTGGCGAACGCGGAACGCTTCATGTAATTCATGGCCGCGCTCGCACCCGTAATCAGCGCGGTTGCGGGCGGGCCATTTAATCAGCTTCGATCACCACCTTGCCGAAATGGGCAGCCGAGCGCAGGTGCGTGAAGGCGGCACTGGCTTCGCTGGCACCGAAACGACGATCGATTACCGGCGCAATCCGGTGGAACTCGAGCGCCCGCACCATGTCCTCGAACTCGTTGCGCGAGCCGACCATGATGCCGCGCACCAGCGCGCCGCCGATCAGGATGCCGACGGGATCGATCTGCCCGAGCGAGAGCACGCCGACCATCGCGATTTCTCCGCAGCGCCGCAGCGCGGCCAGGTTCTGGCCCATTGCCGCCGAACCTGCGCTGTCGACGATCTTGTCGACCCCGCGCCCGCCGGTGAAGGCGCGGGCGGCGGTGCCCCATTCGGGATTGGTGGCGTAGTTGATCCCATGGTCCGCCCCAAGTTCCGCAGCGCGCGCGAGCTTGCCATCGTTCGATGATGTGATGATCACCCTGGCCCCGGCGGCGCGCGCCAGTTGCAGTGTCCAGATCGCCACACCGCCGGTGCCGAGGGTCAGCACGGTTGACCCGGAATTTATCGGTTCGCGGGCGTATAGGGCGTTCCACGCGGTCACCGCCGCGCAGGGCAGGGTTGCCGCTTCGGCGAAGTCCATGTGCGCGGGCATCCGCACAAGGCCGCGCTCGTCCAGCACGACATGATCGGCCATCACCCCATCGATCGCGCCGCCGAGAGCGCTTCCCGCATCGCCATCGGTCATGTCGCCGCCGATCCAGCTTTGCATGAAGATCGGACAGACCCGGTCTCCCACCGCAAAGCGGGTGCAGCCTTCGCCCAGTTCGACGATCTCCCCGGCCCCGTCCGACAGAGGAGCGATATCGCGCAAGTGGCCGACCGGATAGGTTCCATCGATCATCAGCAGATCGCGGAAATTGAGCGACCATGCGCGCATCCGCACCAGCGCCTGCCCCGGGCCGGGACGCGGAACATCGGCCTGCTCGACGCGCAGGCCAGACGTCCCCTTGCCGGGCGAAATCAGCCAACGCCTGTTGCTCATCGTGTCACCTCATTGTCGATGAAATTGAAGATCTCATGCTCGACCGCGAGATAGGCGCTGATGCTGGGGGAATCGATGAAGGCCCGCTCGTCCTCGGCCAGTTCGGCGCTTGCCGCCTGGCCTTCGGGCGAGGCGAGGGCGGCACGCATCGCGTCCTCGCTTTCCCACCAGACCTCGGTCAGGCCATCGGGCGCCGGCTTCCATCCCCGCCCGGCGGCAAAGGCCTCGATCTCCGGGGACGGCTGCTTGTGGCTCTGCACATAGCGCAGGAAGCCCATTGCCTTCGCGTGCCGGCGGACGAGGTTGCCATGATCGACCAGCCACCGGCGATAGAACTGCTCATCGGTCATACCCGGCTTGCGCCAGACTTCGACAACCATCTTGATCATTTTCACCCTCTCCGTCTGCGTACTTCAGATTCGGTAACTGCCATCGCCCGCTGCGTTCATACTGTTCGGGCAATGCGCCAATCCGCCGGATCAGGATCGCAGAGCGCCGTTGACCGTCTGACGCAAATCTTCGATATACTGACCATATGGTAATCAAAAGGCGCCCGCAATATGGCGCCAATAATCGAG
>CANGQZ010000024.1 GCA_947455865.1 Sphingomonadaceae bacterium | reverse complement strand
CAGGCCTATGGCGGCCGGCTGGATAACTGGCAGCAGGTTCTCGCCGATGTAAAGGCCACCCCCGGCGTGGTCCGCGCCGCGCCGCTGATCGAACAGCCGCTGCTGGCCAGCTTTAACGGCCGGGTTGAAGGCATCCTTGTGCGCGGGAACACCGCCGAGGATATCGCCCGGCTGAAACCGCAGCTCAAGGAAGGTAACCTTGCGAGCCTTCAGCCCGGCTCGACCAATGTCGCGCTGGGCGCGCGGCTGGCCGAAAATCTTGGCGCGCGGGTGGGCGATACCATCACCATCATCAATCCGCAGGGCCGATCGACCCCGTTCGGCACCGTGCCGCGCCAGATCGGCTACACTATCGGTGCGATTTTCGAGGTGGGGGTTTACGACTACGATAATTCGTTCGTGGTCATGCCGATCGCCGATGCCCAGACGCTGCTGCTCAGCGGCGATGCGATCGGGATGATCGAGGTCAAGACCGACAACCCCGACCGCGCCGCCGAAATTCTCGCGCCAGTTGCCCGCAAGCTCGCCGGGCGGGCGGTGGTGACCGACTGGAAGACGATCAACGCCGCGCTGTTCGAGGCGCTCTCGGTCGAACGGGTGGCGATGTTCACCGTGCTTTCGATCATCGTGCTGGTGGCAGTGTTCAACATCCTCTCCTCGCTGATCATGCTCGTGCGGGCGAAGACCCGCGACATTGCAATCCTGCGCACGATGGGGGCGACCCGGCAGAGCCTGCTCAAAATCTTCGTCACCGCCGGGTTCCTGATCGGCGCGCTGGGCGTGGCGTTCGGGCTCCTGCTAGGGTTCGTGTTCCTCTATTTCCGGCAGGACGTGGTCAACGCGGTGCAGTTCGTTACCGGCCAGAACCTGTGGGACCCTTCGATCCGGTTCCTGTCCGAACTGCCCAGCCGCAGCGATCCGGTGGAGATCGTGACGATCAGCCTGATGGCGCTGGTACTCTCGTTCCTTGCGACGCTTTATCCGGCGTGGAAGGCGGCGAGCACCGATCCGGTGCAGGTGCTGCGGTATGAGTGAGCCAGTGACGGAAACCGCCCCTGTCGTCCGCCTTGCCGGCGTTACCCGCAGCTTCGAGCAGGGCGGCGAGCGGATCGATGTGCTCAAGGGGGTCGATCTGGAAATCCGCCCGGGTGAGATCGTTGCGCTGCTTGGCCCCTCGGGCTCGGGCAAATCGACCATGCTGCAGGCGATCGGCCTGCTTGAAGGCGGGTTTGGCGGGCGGATCGAGATTGCCGGGATCGATGCTTCCACGCTCGATGCCGGGGGCCGAACCACGCTGCGCCGCGATCACCTCGGCTTCGTCTACCAGTTCCACCACTTGCTGCCCGATTTCACCGCGCGCGAAAATGTGATCCTGCCGCAGCTGATCCTTGGCCGCTCGCGCGCAGAAGCGACCACGCGGGCGGGCGAACTGCTCGATTGCCTGGGCCTTGGCGCGCGGCTTGATCACCGCCCCAGCCAGCTTTCCGGCGGCGAGCAGCAGCGGGTGGCGGTGGCGCGGGCGCTGGCGAACAAGCCGGCGGTGGTGCTGGCCGACGAGCCCACCGGCAACCTTGACGAGGCGACCGCCGACAAGGTGCTCGGCCAGTTCCTCAGCCTGGTGCGCGAGGAGGGCAGCGCCGCGCTGATCGCCACGCACAACGAGCGGCTGGCGCGCGCGATGGACCGGCTGGGGCGTCTGACCGACGGGCATCTGGCCTGAGCTGGGGGGTCTGGTCAGACCGCGCGGCTTACGTGTAATCTGATGCGGATGAGCCAGCCGCAAACCATCGCTGATTTTTCCGTCCAGCAACCGGGCGGCGCCGAGATCAGCCTTGCGGACCGGCTGGGCAAGGTGCTGCTGATCGTCAATACCGCCAGCAAATGCGGATTCACCCCGCAGTATGACGGGCTGGAGGCGCTGTGGCGCCGTTATCGCGATCGCGGCTTCGAAGTGATCGCCTTTCCCTGCGACCAGTTTGGCCATCAGGAGCCAGGCACCGCCGAGGAGATCGACAGTTTCTGCAAGATCAACTTCGGGGTCAGTTTCCCGCTGATGGCCAAGATCGCGGTCAACGGCCGCAACGCCAGTGCGTTTTACCGCTGGCTCAAGGCGGAAGCGCCGGGGCTTATGCACACCCGTTCGATCAAGTGGAACTTCACCAAGTTCCTGATCGGCCGGGATGGCCGGGTGGTCCGCCGTTATGGCCCTACCCACAAGCCCGAAAAGCTGGCGGCGGACATCGAGGCGCTGCTTTAGCCCGGCGGCAATCCCGGGCTTTTCAACAGCCGCTGCGCCGCGGCTCTTGGGTGCCGGGCCGCCCTTCGCTACCTTGGCCGTATGCCCGGCTTCGCCCCCTTCGTCCCCTTGCGGATTCTCTCCAGCTATTCGATGCTCGAAGGCGCGATCGAGCCCAAGGCGATCGCCCGGCTGGCAAAGGAGCGGGGCTTTCCGGCGATTGCGGTGTGCGATCGCAACGGGCTGTACAGCGTCCCCGCCTTTGCCGCCGCCTGCCGCGATGCCGGGATCCAGCCGCTGATCGGCACGCTGCTGGCGGCGGCGCGCGAGGACAGCGCGGAGATCGACTGGCTGGCGCTTTATGCGCAGGATGAGGCCGGCTGGCTCAACCTCTGCCGTCTGGTCAGCCGCGCGCACCTCGCCCGCCCGCTGGAACGCGATCCGCACGTCAGCCTCGCCGATCTGGCTGGGTCCACCGATGGCCTGATCGCGCTTTCGGCCGCGGGCGAGGGGGGGCTGGCGCGGCTGCTGGCGGAAGGTCGCACCAGCCTTGCCACTGAACTTTGCGCCCGGCTGGAAGCGCTGTTTCCCGGCCGGCTGTATATCGAGCTCGCCCGGCGCGGCGATGCGGTGGAAGAGGCGGCCGAGGCGGCGCTCATCGATCTGGCTTATGCGCGCAATCTGCCGCTGGTGGCCACAAACCCGGCGATGTACGCCGAAAGCGCGTTTCACGCCGCGCACGATGCGATGCTGTGCATTGCCAACGCCACGCATATCGACGCCGCCGACCGCCCGCGCTCCTCAGCCGAAGCGTGGGTCAAGCCCGCCGCGACGATGGCCGAACTTTTCGCCGATCTGCCCGAGGCGACCGCCAATACGCTGGTGGTGGCGCAGCGCTGCGCCTATGCGCCGCCCAAGCGCAAGCCGCTGCTCCCCAGCCTCGTCGGGGACCGCGAGGGCGAGGCGCGGATGCTGGTGGAGGATGCTCGGGCAGGCCTGATCGCCCGCCTCGAACCCTATGGGGCAATGGCGGACGAAGCGCGGCAAGCCTATTTTGAGCGGCTCGATTTCGAGACCGCGATCATCAACCGGATGGGCTTTGCCGGCTACTTCCTGATCGTTGCCGATTTCATCAAGTGGGCCAAGGATAACGACATCCCGGTCGGGCCGGGCCGCGGATCGGGCGCGGGGAGCGTGGTGGCGTGGGCGCTGACCATCACCGATCTCGATCCCTTGCGGCTTGGCCTGCTGTTCGAACGCTTCCTCAACCCCGAACGCGTCTCGATGCCGGACTTCGACATCGATTTCTGCGAAACCCGGCGGGGCGAGGTGATCCGCTACGTTCAGGGCAAATACGGCGCCGATCACGTCGCGCAAATCATCACGTTCGGCAAATTGAAGGCGCGCGCGGTGCTGCGCGATACCGGCCGCATCCTGCAAATGAGCTATGGGCAGGTCGACCGGCTGTGCAAGCTGGTGCCGAACCACCCGACCGAGCCGTGGACCCTGCCGCGCGCGCTTAACGGCGTTTCCGAACTCAAGCGCGAATACGATACCAACGACGAGGTCCGCCGGCTGATCGATCTGGCGGTGCAGCTCGAAGGGTTGCCGCGCAATTCCTCCACCCACGCCGCGGGGGTGGTGATCGGCGACCGGCCGCTGGAGCAGCTGATCCCGCTGTACCGCGATCCGCGCTCGGACATGCCGGTGACCCAGTTCGACATGAAATATGTCGAGGATACCGGGCTCATCAAGTTCGACTTCCTCGGTCTCAAGACGCTTTCGGTGCTGCGCAAGGCGGTCGACCTTCTGGCCCGGCGCGGGATCACCATCGATCTCGGCACGCTCGCGTGGGATGATCCGGCGGTTTATGCGCAGCTGCAGTCGGGCGACACGGTGGGGGTGTTCCAGCTGGAATCCGAAGGGATGCGCCGCACGCTGGCGGCGGTGAAGCCGACCGCGTTCGGCGATATCATCGCGCTGGTTTCGCTTTATCGGCCCGGGCCGATGGACAACATCCCGCTGTTCGGCCGGCGCAAGAATGGGCAGGAGTCGATCGAATACCCGCACCCCAAGCTCGCCGGCATTCTGGCCGAGACGTATGGGATCTTCGTCTATCAGGAACAGGTGATGCAGGCGGCGCAACTGCTGGCAGGCTATTCGCTGGGCGATGCCGACCTGCTGCGCCGCGCGATGGGCAAGAAGGACCAGAAGGAGATGGACGCGCAGCGGGCGCGGTTCATCGCCGGCTGCCTCAGCGAATCCGGGATCGAGGCGAAGAAGGCGGGCGAGCTGTTCGACTTAATCGACAAGTTCGCCGGCTATGGTTTCAACAAGTCACACGCCGCCGCCTATGCCCTGCTCGCTTATCAGACCGCGTGGTTCAAGGCGCACTATCCGCACGAATTCTACGCCGCCTCGATGTGCTTCGACATGCACCAGTCGGACAAGCTGAGCGTTTTTGTTGACGACATGCGCCGGGCGGGAATCGCGCTCCACGGGCCGGACATGAACGCGTCCGAGGCTGAATTCACCGTCGAGCAGACCGATGAGGGCTATGCCGTGCGCTATGCCCTCGCCGGCATTCGCAATGTCGGCGAAAAGGCGATGGACGCGATCGTCGCCGAGCGCGAGGCGAACGGCCGCTTCGCCGATCTTGAAGACCTGTTCCGCCGCGTCCCGCACGGCACGATGAACCGCCGCCAACTGGAAGGCCTCGCCGCCGCCGGCGCGCTCGACAGCCTCGAGCCTAACCGCGCCAAAGTGCTCGCCAACGCCGATATGCTGCTGGCGGTGGCGGAAGAGGCCGAGCGCACCCGGACCAGCGGGCAGGCCGGGCTGTTTGGCGGCGACGATCACGCCCGTCCGGCCATGCGGCTGGTCGAGGCTGCGTCGTGGAGCCGGACCGAGCAGATGGCGAAAGAGCGCGAGAACTTCGGCTTCTACTTCGCCGCCCACCCGGTTGAGCAATGGCGGGCGATTGCCGTCGCCAACGGTGCGCGCACCCACGCCAGCCTGCTTGCCGGCGGGGTTGCCGGAGGCGGCCGGCAGGCGGCGGTGATGGCGGCGATGGTCGAGGGCGTCCAGCGCCGCAAGACCAAGCGCGGCAACGATTTCGTGATGGCCGATTTCTCCGACAGCACCGGGCAATTCTCCGCCTCGTGCTTCGAAGAGGCGCTGGTCGACAGCTTCGTCCTATGGGCGAAGGAGGGCACCTGCGTGCTGCTTAACGTTGAGCTGGACAGCCCCAGCGTTGATGAACCGCCGCGGGTTACCGTGCGCGGGGCGCGTCCGCTGGCCGAAGTGCGCGATGCGGCGCGGATGGAACTGCGGCTTGAGCTGGACCGCGCCGAGGCGCTCGCTGAACTCGCCGCGCTGCTCCAGCCCGGCGCGCCGGGCAAGGGCGAGGTGGTGGTCCGGCTGCGCACCGCTGCGGGGCAGGCCCCGCTGGTCCGGCTGGGCCGCGATTTCCGGCTCGATGGCGAACTGGCCGACCGGGTGGCGGCGATCGAGGGGATCAGCGCGGTGATGCTTTCGGCCAAGCGCGGCCCGGGGCACTTGCGGCTGGTGGCCTGAGACGCGCGGCCCCGCCGTTATTGTCTCGCCAGCGTCACAAATCTCGCCAAATAGAGCGCGCGTGTCCGCCGCCGAACCGCATATTGCCGCAGGCCTCGCCGCCGCCCAGCGCGCCGACATTGGCGGCGCGCTCGTGGCGTTTGACCGCGCCGTTGCGGTCGATCCCGGCCATGCCCGCGCCCACGATCTCCGCGGCATCGCGCTGGCCGAACTGGGCCGCCTGCCCGAGGCGCTGATCGCCTATGACCGCGCGCTGGCCTGTGCGCCCGGGGCCGCCGAAAGCCACCTTGGCCGGGGCGACGTCCTGAGCAAACTGAGCCGCCACGGCGAAGCCGTTGCCGCTTATGATCGCGCCGCGCTGCTTGGCGTTGGCGGGCCTGCGCTGGCCTTCAATCGCGCCGAGGCGCTTGCCGAAGTAGGGCGCAACGCCGAGGCGCTGGCCGGCTACCGCGCCGCGCTCGCCGACATCGCCGATCTGGTGCCGGCACATTACGGCGCGGCGCGGATGTTGTGGCGGCTCGGCCCGCCCGCCGCCGCGCTTGAAGCCGCGCGCCGCGCGGTGATGCTCGAGCCGCGCCATGCCGGCGCGCACAACATCGCCGGGCTGGCGCTGCACGCGCTGGGCCGCCGGGAAGAAGCGCTTGCCGCATATGATCGCGCCATTGCCGGCGATCCGACTTATCCCGATGCTTATGCCAACCGCGGCAGCGTGCTGCGCGAACTGCGCCGGTTCGAGGATGCGGCGGCGAGCCTTGAAGCAGCGCTCGCCCGCAATCCGGCTCTGGGCTATGCCGCCGGCGAGCTGCTGAAGGTGCGCCGCCACATGGCCGACTGGACCGATCACGCGGCAACACTCGCCCCGGTCGCGGCGGGGACGGTGGATGTGATGCCGTTCACCTTGCTGGCGCTGAGTGACGATCCCGCGCTGCATTATCGCACGGCTGCCGGCTATCTGGCGCGCGCCTGCACCCCGCCCGCCGCGCCGATCCCGGCTTATCCGGCCGGCGCGCGCATCCGGCTCGGCTATTTTTCCGCCGATTTTCACGGCCACGCCACGATGTACCTGATGATCGAGGCGCTTGAGGCGCATGATCGCGCGCGGTTCGAGATCACCTGCTTTTCCTTCGGGCAAGCGAGCGACGACATCTGGCGGACCCGCGCGGTGGCCGCGGCTGACCGCTTTATCGATGTGACCGCGCTGAGCGATGATGCCGTCGCCGCGCTGGCGCGCGAGCACCGGATCGATGTGGCAGTCGATCTGATGGGCCTCGTCGGCGGGTCCCGCCCGGATATCTTTGCGCACCGTGCCGCGCCGGTGCAGATCGGCTGGCTCGGCTACCCCGGATCGTGTCCCGCGCCTTACTTCGATTATGCGGTGGTCGATCCGGTGGTCGTCCCGCCGGCGGAGCGGGATTGGTTTGCCGAAAAGCTGATCGTGCTGCCGGATAGCTACCAGCCCAATCGGCGGATCGCGCCGCTGGCCCCGCCTCCGCCGCGTGCCGAACTCGGCCTGCCCGAGGGCGGCGCGGTGTTCTGCTGTTTCAATCAGGCCTACAAGATCACGCCCGAACTGTTCGCGCGGTGGATGCGGATTCTGGCAGCGGTGCCTGGGAGCGTGCTGTGGCTGTGGGGTCGCGATGCGCCGGTGCGGGCCAATCTGGCGCGCAAAGCAGCAGCGCACAGGGTGGATCCGGCGCGGCTGGTGTTTGCGCTTAACCTGCCGCTGGACGAGCACCATGCCCGGCTGCAGCAGGCCGATCTGTTCCTCGATACCGCGCCTTACAACGCGCACACCACCGCCAGCGATGCGCTGCGCGCCGGGGTGCCGCTGCTGACCGTGCCGGGCCGTTCGTTTGCCAGCCGGGTCGCCGCCAGCCTCGTCACCGCCGCCGGGGTGCCGGAACTGATCTGCGCGAACTGGGACGAATACGAGGCCCGCGCCATTGTGCTGGGCCAGGATAGCGCAGCGCGCGCGGCGCTGCGTGCACGCCTGAGTGGCCGCGTCGAGACGCCGCTGTTCGATCCGGTGCGCTTCACCCGGCACCTTGAAGCGGGGCTGGTTGCCGCGCTGGAGCGTTCGCGGCGCGGCGCGGCGCCGGAGGATATCGTCATCGCGCCCGGCGGCTAAAGCAGCCGCATCTGCGCGCCGGCCTCAAGCGGATGGAACCGCGAACAGTCCAGTTCCTGCCGTACCGCGTTCAGGCCCAGCCGCTGGCAGGTCAGCCGGAACCGCGCGCGGAACAGTTCGGCCCAGGTGCCTTCCGGCCGCATCCGCGTGAAGAACGAAGGATCGTTGTCGCGCCCCCCGCGCACCGAGCGGACGATGGCCATGACCTTGTCCGCCCGGTCCGGGAAATGGAGGCCCAGCCATTCGCGAAACAGCGGCGCCACTTCGTGCGGCAGGCGCAGCATGATCCAGCTTGCGGAGGTTACCCCGCGCCCCGCCGCCTCGCTCAGGATGTTTTCGATGAACAGGTCGGTGACGGCCGGGATCACCGGCGCGATCGAGACGTGCGCCGGGACGCCCGCTGCGGCAAGCTGGCCCAGCGCCGCCAGCCGCTTGGCCGGGGCCGCCGCGCGCGGTTCGAGCAGACCTGAGAGCCCCGGATCGAGGCTGGTCACCGAAATGCCGACGGCCACCAGCCGCTCTTTCGCCATCTCGGTCAGCAGATCGATATCGCGCAGCACCCGGTCGGACTTGGTGGTGATCGTTACCGGCTGGCGCGCTTCCAGGCAGACCTCCAGCACTTGTCGGGTGATCCGGTAGCGGCCCTCGATCGGCTGGTAGGGATCGGTGTTGGTGCCCATCGCGATCGGCGCGCAGCGGTATGAACGCTTGGCCAGCGTTTCACGCAGCAGGCGCGCCGCATCTGGCTTGGCGAACAGCTTGGTTTCGAAATCGAGCCCGGGGGAGAGATCGTGATAGGCATGGGTCGGCCGGGCGAAGCAATAGATGCAGCCATGCTCACACCCGCGATAGGCGTTGAGCGAGCGATCGAAGGGAATGTCGGGCGAGCGGTTGAAAGTGAGGATCGATTTGGCGCGTTCCTCGGTCACGGTCGTCTGCAGGTTTTCCACAGGGTGATCCCCGCTTCCATCCACAATCGCCCGCTCATCAAGCCAATCCCCATCGGCCTCGCGCGCGGCCAGCCCGAAGCGCTGCGGCACCGCCGCGTTTTGTGCGCCGCGCCCGCGAATCGGGGGCGGACTGAGGGGCGAAGTGGCCTTGGTCATCGCGGAATTAGAACATATAAGGAACACATTGACAATCGCCCGGAGCGCGCCATGATCTGACCGGCAACAGGGCGGGGGCTCAAGATGAACGGCACGGCACTTCTGGCGATAGCAGCGCTTGCGGCGACAACCTTCAGCAGCGCTGCGCAGGCAGCGGACTGTCCGGCCACGATGGTCTGCGCCTCAAACCCGGCGGGGATCGTCAGCAGCCTGCAGGCACAAGGTTACAAGGCGGTGCTCGGCAAGAGCGACAGCACCGGCAACCCGAAGATCAGCTCGTCCGCCGCCGGTTATGACTACTCGCTGTTTTTCTATGGCTGCGAGAAGAACGTGAACTGCAATTCGCTGAGCTTTTCGGTGACGTTCAGCGACGATGGCGGCAACTCGGCCGATCTGGCGAACGCGTGGAACAAGGACAAGCGCTTCACCACGATGTCTTATGACGATTCGGACAAGAGCCTGTCGATCTCCTACGATGTCACCACCGTCGGCGGGCTCAACCAGGTCAATTTCGCCGATGTGGTCGATTGGTGGCAGACGATGCTGGGCCAGGCCCACGCCTTCTTCGACGCTCACCCCGCGCCGAAGAAGTAGGTTCTTAAATCTCGCGCAGCCGCGGCATCAGTTCGACGAAGTTGCAGGGCGTGTTGCGGCTGTCGAGCTGCTCGGCGAGGATCCCGTCCCAGCCGTCTTTCACCGCGCCGTTCGATCCGGGCAGGGCGAAGATGTACTTGCCGCGCGCGGTGACGGCGCAGGCGCGCGATTGCACGGTGCTGGTCCCGATCGACTTGTAGCTGATCCAGCGGAACAGTTCGCCGAAGCCGGGAATGTCCTTGTCCTTGATCATGTCGAGCGCTTCGGGCGTCACGTCGCGCCCGGTCAGCCCGGTCCCGCCGGTGATGACGACCGCATCGACCTGGCGATCATCGAGCCAGTTGCGCAGCCGGCTGACGATCCGGGGGACGTCGTCGGTCTCGATCGCGCGCGCGACGAGATTGTGCCCCGCCTTGCGCACCCGCTCGCACAGGATATCGCCCGAGGTGTCGTCCGCGCTGGTGCGGGTGTCGGATACGGTCAGCACTGCAATCCCGATCGGCTTGAACGTACGCTTGGGATCAACGGGCACTGAGCAAAACTCCGTTCGCGGCCATCCGCACAGCGTTGCTGCCGGTCAAGTTGGGGAAGGTCGGCCACATGGCCTGCGCCAACGCGATCCGGCTTTCGGAAGGCCCGCCGGCCTGCCGCTCGTACATCCAGTAGTTCTTGAGCACCACGTTCACATAGCCGCGGGTTTCCCAGTAGGGCACCGATTCGATCCACAGCAGCGGATCGCCCTTGTCACGGATTTCGTTGTTCCAGCGCGTCACCGGCAGCAGCCCGGCGTTGTAGGCGGCGATCACCTTGGGCAGCAGGCCTTGGGTGCCGGCGGCATCGCGCAGCATCTGGAGGTGGCGCTGGCCGAAGGCGAGGTTGATCTCGGGGCGGGTGACATCGGCGGTTGAGACCCCCAGCGCGGCGGCATGATCGCGCGCCGCTGCGGGCATGATCTGCATCAGTCCGCGCGCGCCGGCCGGGCTGGTCACCGCGGTGCGAAACACCGATTCCTGCAGTGTATGGGCATAGACCAGCGCCGGATCGACCTTCCACCCGGTCGCGGGCGTCCACTTCGGGGTGGGGAAGCGCGCCGCTGGCATCGCCGCCGCCCCGCGCGGAGCGTTGTAGGCCAGCCACAGCTGGGTCGAAGGCAGCCCGATATCGCGGGCGAGGCGCGAAAGCGGCTGGTATTGCGCCGGACTGCCGATTCGCGCCTGATAGCGCAGCACTTCATCGGCGAGACCATCCTCGCCGATCTCGGCCAGCGCCACCGCCGAACGCACCGTCTGGTTGTCGCGCAGCGCTTGCCAGTCGTTCAGCGTAAAATCGGGCGTGGCGTGGGTCTCGGGGAGCTTGAGGCCAAGCTGCTCGGCCGCGAGCATCCCGTAAAAGGTCTCGTCGCGCGCGGCGGCGAGCTTGAGCGGGGCGGAGGCCTTGTCCGGCTGGCGGCAGCGGACGTGCGCCCGGCTTTGCCAGTAATAGGCGGCGGACTTGAGCTCGTCGTTGCTGGCCGAGGCAGCGGCGCGGGCGAAGGCTTCGGCCGCGCCCTGACAATCGTCGAGCCGCCATGCAGCGAGGCCTGCGGTCCACCAGCCTTCGCCAACCCACGGGCCATAACCTTCGGCCACCGACTGGGCGAGCGTGTAGGCATTCGCATCATCGTTCTCGATGTAGAACGACCACGCGATCTTCGCGCGCCATTCGGCCCGCGCCGGGAGGCTGAGATTGGCGTCGATCCCGTCCAGCAGCAGCTTGGCGCCCGCCGGGTCGTCACCCTTGATCCGTTCCAGAATGCCGCTTGCGACGCCGGCCGGCATCGTTCCATCGGCGGTTTCGCGCGGGCGCAGCCGCTTGGGGCTGGTCGGCAGCGCCACCAGCGGCTGGGCCAGTGGCAACGCAGGCAGCGCACTCGCCCCGCGCTTCACCGCCAGCGCGGCGATCTGTTCAGCCTCAGGCAGCGCCGCACCTTGCGCCAGCCACTGGTTCAGCGCGGCGAGTTCGACTTTGGGGCTCTTGGGATCGAGGTAATATTCGGCGCGCGCCACCTGATGCAGCGGGCCATCGGCCCTTTGCTGGAACAGCGCCTGCACTTTGGCCCAGTCCTGATGTTCAATCGCGGCGAACAGGTCCTTGTAATAGGCCCGCTCATCCTGGGTCAGCAGCGCAGGGACCGCCGTACGATCGGCGCGGTTGCGGAAATAATCGACTGCGGCACTGTTGGCGGCGGCGGGCGCGGGTGCCAGCGCGCAGGCCAGCGCTGCCGTGGCCGCAAACAGCCCCGGTTTCGCCAGCAATCTTGCGTTAAACCCCGTCACGCGTTTTGGTTTCCCGTCCAATCCAACCAGCGCTGCCAGAACCGGGCCTTGGCCCTTGGCCGTCCCAGCATGGCTCCTATCTCGAATGCCCCCAGCATGGGTATGGTCATACCGTCATGGTAAAAGCTTGGTAAATCTTTAGCGCTTTGCGTCGGAACGTTGCCGAGAAGCGGCAGGATGGTGGTTCCGAACACCAGCAGGCGCTGTGGAGCAACCAGCGCGATGTGATGCGCCAGTACATCGCCAAGTCCGCCACTGGCCAGCCCGACCCAGTCCGGCAGGGGGGTGTGGCGCGGCAGGGCGGCGGCGCAGTAGACCTGTTCGGGCGCAATGCAGGCCGCCGCAAGGAACCCGTCGAGCAAGCGGCCTTCGGGTCCGCTGAGCAAGTGTTCGCTGTCGCCCGCCTCTGGCTGGGCCACAACCACCATCAATTCGGCCCCTGCGTGGCCGCGCGGCGCAACCCTGCCGTGCACGGCCCCGCCATCGAGCTGCGGTTCGCTGAGCCACCATCCGGCAAATTCGACGAGCGTTGCCGGCCATTGCGCGCGCGGTCCGCCGATCGGCTCGGCCGGGGGCGCAGCGGGCGCAGCGGTGCGGGCCGGCGCTGCCGCTTCGGCGGCGACAACCGGCGCATCCGCCGCCTCGTCCGCCAGCCACTGCACCGGCGCATCGCTGAAATCGCTATCGACCCCAGCGTCGCGCCACCATGCGAGGGCGGCGACGAACTGGTCCGCAAGAAGGGGTTGCACTGCGCCGTTCATCGTGGTGAGGACTTGACGTGTCACGCCGATGCAATCAAGGCGCAAAGCGGTAAACAGGTTTATTAGCAGGACGGGATTGCCATGAGCGAACGGGAATCGATGCCCTACGATGTGGTTGTCGTTGGCGGAGGGCCCGCCGGACTTGCCACTGCGATCCGGCTGAAACAGCTGAACGCCGATCTCACCGTGTGCATTCTCGAAAAAGGCTCCGAAATCGGGGCGCACATCCTGTCGGGCGCGACGGTCGATCCCAAGGCGCTTGACGAGCTGCTGCCCACCTGGCGCGAAGACGGCTGCCCGCTGGCCGATACCCCGGTTACCGACAACTGGCACTGGTATCTCTCTAAGGGCGGGCATTTCGCGATGCCGCACCTAATCATGCCGCCGTTCCTTTCCAACCACGGCAATTACACCGGATCGCTCGGCAACCTCTGCCGCTGGCTGGCGGGCAAGGCCGAGGAACTGGGCGTCGAAATCTTCCCCGGCTTCCCCGCCGCCGAAGTGCTCTATGATGACAATGGCGCGGTCATCGGCGTCCAGACCGGTGACATGGGCGTTGACCGCGAAGGCCAGCCCAAGGGCGATTACCAGCCGGGGATGAACCTCCTCGCCAAGTATACCGTGTTCTGCGAGGGCGCACGCGGCCACCTGACCAAGCGGCTCAAGGCGAAGTTCGACCTTGAGGCGGATTGCCAGCCGCAAGTCTACGGCATCGGCATCAAGGAACTGTGGGATATCGATCCGGCCAAGCACGTTCCCGGCCGGGTGATCCACACCCAGGGCTGGCCATTGTCGGAAAGCGACAGCTGGGGCGGCGGGTTCCTGTATCATCAGGCGGGCAATCAGGTCGCGCTCGGCTTCGTCACCGCGCTCGATTACAAGAACCCGTGGGTCTACCCGTTCGAGGAATTCCAGCGCTGGAAGCAGCACCCGGCGATCCGCGCGATCCTCGAAGGCGGCAAGCGGGTTTCCTATGGCGCGCGCGCGATCAACGAGGGCGGCTGGCAATCGGTGCCGAAGCTCGATTTCCCCGGCGGCGTGCTCGCCGGCTGCTCGGCCGGGTTCGTCAACGTCCCCCGGATCAAGGGCAGCCACACCGCGATGAAGAGCGGGATGCTCGCGGCTGACAGCATTGCCGCCGCGGTGGCTGCGGGCCGGGAACACGATTCTCTGAGCGAGTATGACGCCGCGGTGCGCGACAGCTGGATCGCCAAGGAGCTCAAGCTGGTCCAGAACGCCGAGCCGCTGGTCGCCAAGTTCGGCGGCGAGATCGGCACCGTGCTGGCCGGCGCGGACATGTGGCTGCGCACGCTGTTCGGCTTCGGCGTGGCCCCGGCGATGAAGCATCACACCGATGCCTCGTCCACCCTGCGTGCTGATCTTTACCAGCCGATCGCCTATCCCAAGCCCGACGGGGTGATCAGCTTCGACCGCCTGACCAGCGTGGCCTATTCGTTCACCAACCACGAGGAAGACCAGCCGTGCCACTTGCGGCTGACCGACCCGACGGTGCCGACGCGGATCAACCTGCCGCTCTATGCCGGGCCCGAGGCGCGCTATTGCCCCGCGGGGGTCTATGAATATGTCGATCCGGACGGCGCGGGCCTGCGCCTGCAGATCAACGCGCAGAACTGCGTCCACTGCAAGACCTGCGACATCAAGGACCCGACCCAGAACATCGAATGGGTGACGCCGGAGGGCGGCGGCGGGCCGAACTATCCGAATATGTAGGCAAGTTCCTCCCCGGCACGGGGAGGGGAGGAATTGTGATCCACGAGACCGCCTACGCGAAGATCAACCTTGCGCTGCATGTCCGGCGGCGGCGGGGTGACGGGTATCACGAGCTGGAGACGCTGTTCGCCTTCGTTGACGCGGGGGACCGGCTCTCCGCTGTCTCCGCCGAGCAGGATACGCTGCGCACCCTTGGCGAATTCGCCGGCGCGATCGGCGATCCCTTCGCCAATATCGCGATGAAGGCGCTCGCCGCGCTGCCCCGCGCCGAGGGGCTGGAGGTTACGCTGGAAAAGAACCTGCCGGTGGCGGCAGGGCTGGGCGGAGGATCGGCCGATGCGGGGGCGATCTTCCGGCTGGTCGAGCGCAGCCATGGACTGCCGGATGACTGGGCGGCGCGCGCCGCCAAGTTGGGCGCCGATGTTCCGGCCTGCGTGCTGAGCGAGACTTGTCTGGGCCGGGGGACCGGGACCGAGCTGGAGCCCGGGCCGGCGGATCTGGCGGGAACGCCGGTGCTGCTCGCCAATCCGCGTCTGCCGCTGGCCACCGGGCCGGTGTTCGCCGCGTGGGACGGGATAGACCGGGGAGCACTGCCCCAAGGGACGGCGCGGGAGATTGCGCTCGCCGGGCGCAACGATCTGGAAGCGCCGGCGGTAAGTTTGTGCCCGGCGATTGCCGAGGTGCTGGCGGCGCTGCGCGAGACCGGGGCTTGGCTGGTGCGCATGTCCGGCTCGGGGGCGACGTGCTTTGCGCTCTACGATGATGCCGCCGCGCGCGATGCGGCGCGGGCCGGGCTTGATCCGGCGTGGTGGACGCTCGCCGGGGCGCTGCGATGAGCGAGACCTTCCGCCTGCTCGGCACCCCTGCTGCCGGGGGCGTGCTGGTCATCTCCGACCATGCCTCGAACCACGTTCCGCCCGACATCGATCTGGGCATCGCGCCACAACTGCTGACACAGCACATCGCCATCGATCTTGGTGTCGCCGAAGTCGGGGCATTGCTCGCCCGCGAGCCGGGGTTCGCCGCGTTCCAATGCGCGTTCAGCCGGCTGGTCTGCGACGTCAACCGCGACGAACATGCACCCGGCACCATCCCGGTGGCGAGCGACGGTCACGCCATCCCCGGCAACGCCATCGACCATGCCGGCCATCTCGCCCGGCTGGCGCGGTTTCACGCGCCCTATCACGCGGCGCTGGAGCGGACGCTGACGGAATGCGAGCCGGGGTTGATCCTTTCGCTCCACAGCTTCACCCCGCGCCTTGCCAGCCATCCGGACGAACGGCGGCCGTGGCAGGTGGGAGTGCTTTACAACGACGATGACCACGCCGCGCGGATCGCGATTCCGTTGCTGGAGGCCGAGGGCGTGGTGGTGGGCGATCAGCTGCCCTATTCGGGCAAGCTGCTAAACTACTCCATGAACCGCCACGCCGAGGGGCCGGGGCGGCGCTATCTCGGGATCGAGCTGCGGCAGGACGAGATCGCCGATGCGGCGGGGCAGACGCGCTGGGCGGAGCGGTTGTTGCGGGTGTGCAGAGTGGTTGCATCGGCGTTGTAAGGGGTGGGCCGTGCGGCCCGCTCTGGCGCCGTCCGCGCCAATCGCGTAGAGGCCCGCATAGCCTGATCTTTCACCGGAGCCCGCCATGCCTGCCTATCGTTCGCGCACCACCACTCACGGCCGCAACATGGCGGGTGCGCGCGGATTGTGGCGCGCGACCGGGATGAAGGACAGCGATTTCGGCAAGCCGATCATCGCCGTGGTCAATTCTTTCACCCAGTTCGTGCCGGGCCACGTCCACCTGAAGGACCTGGGCCAGATGGTCGCCCGCGAGATTGAAGCGGCGGGCGGAGTTGCCAAGGAATTCAACACCATCGCCGTCGATGACGGGATCGCGATGGGGCATGACGGGATGCTCTATTCGCTGCCCAGCCGCGATCTCATCGCCGACAGCGTCGAGTACATGGTCAACGCCCACTGCGCCGATGCGATGGTCTGCATCTCCAACTGCGACAAGATCACGCCGGGGATGCTGATGGCGGCGCTGCGGATCAACATCCCCTGCGTGTTCGTCTCGGGCGGGCCGATGGAAGCGGGCAAGGTGGTGCTCAAGGGCAAGGAAGTCGCGCTCGATCTGGTCGACGCGATGGTCGCCGCCGCCGACGACAAGTATTCCGACGAGGAAGTGACCGCGATCGAGCGTTCGGCCTGCCCGACCTGCGGTTCGTGCAGCGGAATGTTCACCGCCAACTCGATGAACTGCCTGACCGAGGCGCTGGGGCTGTCGCTGCCGGGCAACGGCTCGACGCTGGCGACCCATGCGGACCGGCAGCGGCTGTTCCTCGAAGCCGGGCGCGTCGCGGTCGATCTGTGCAAGCGCTATTACGAGCATGACGATGCGAGCGCGCTGCCGCGCAATATCGCCAGCTTCGCCGCGTTCGAAAACGCGATGAGCCTTGATATCGCGATGGGCGGATCGACCAACACCGTGCTCCATCTCCTCGCCGCCGCGCATGAGGCCGGGGTCGATTTCACGATGACCGATATCGACCGCCTGTCGCGCCGGGTGCCGTGCCTGAGCAAGGTCGCCCCGGCCAAGGCTGACGTGCACATGGAAGACGTCCACCGCGCTGGCGGGATCTTCGCAATCCTCGGCCAGCTGGAGCGGGCCGGGCTGCTCCACACCGATCTGCCAACCGTCCACAGCCGCACGCTGGGCGAGGCCATCGCGCAGTGGGATATTTCCCGCACCACTTCGCCTTCCGTGCAGGAGTTCTTCAAGGCCGCGCCCGGCGGCGTGTCGACGCAAGTGGCGTTCAGCCAGAGCCGCCGCTGGACCGAGCTCGATCTTGACCGCGAGAGCGGCGTTATCCGCTCGGCCGAGCATGCTTTCAGCAAGGATGGCGGGCTGGCGGTGCTCTCCGGCAATATCGCGCGCGATGGCTGCATCGTGAAGACCGCCGGGGTGGACGAGAGCATCCACGTGTTCGCCGGGCCGGCGGTCGTGTTCGAAAGCCAGGACGCGGCAGTGACGGGCATCCTCACCGGGCAGGTCAAGGCGGGCGACGTGGTCGTGATCCGCTATGAAGGGCCGAAGGGCGGGCCGGGCATGCAGGAAATGCTCTATCCCACCAGCTACATCAAATCGAAGGGCCTCGGCGCGGCCTGCGCGCTCGTGACCGACGGACGCTTTTCGGGCGGCACTTCGGGGCTATCGATCGGCCACGTTTCGCCCGAGGCGGCGGAAGGGGGCGCGATCGGCCTTGTCCAGACCGGCGACCGGATCGAGATAGACATCCCTGCGCGCACGATCCACCTTGCGGTGAGCGACGACGAGCTTGGCCGCCGCCGCGCGGAGCAGGACGCCAAGGGATGGGAACCGGCCAAGCCACGCCCGCGCCAGGTTTCGACCGCGCTGCAGGCCTATGCGGCAATGACCACCAGCGCCGCACGCGGCGCTGTGCGCGATGTTACGCAGTTGAAACGGGTCTGATGGATGGCGAAAGCCGCGTTTGCCCCGATCCTGCCGCTAGTCCTCGCCGCTTGCTCGCAAGGTGCGCCCCCGCCGGTGGCCGACGGCCCCGAACACATCGCCTGCGCGTTGGGCGAGGGGGCACAGTTCGCGCCGGTCTGTGCGGTTGAACGCGCCACTGCGGCGGATGAAGCGCTGGTGATCGTGCGCCACCCCGAAGGCGGATTCCGGCGTTTCACGATGCTCAAGGACGGCCGCGGCCTTTCCGCCGCCGACGGGGCGGATCTGGCCCAGCAGGAGATTGCCGGGGGGCTGCTCGAAGTGCGCGTCGGGGCCGATCGCTACCGCTTTCCGATCAAGGTGAAGGCGCCCGTCCCTACAGCCCCGGCCGGCAATGTCGCAACCGGTTGAACAGGTCCTCACCGTCGCGGCGATGCGCGCAGCCGAGGCGGCGCTGATCGCGGGCGGCAGCGATGTCGATGCGCTGATGCAGATCGCCGGGCGCGGCGCGGCCGAATGGGTCTGGCGGGTCGGCGGGCATTTGCCGGTGACAGTGCTGTGCGGGCCGGGCAACAATGGCGGCGATGGCTACGTGATCGCCGAGGCGATCCGCACGCGCGGCGGCACGGTGCAAGTGATCGCGGCTGCCGAACCTGCCACGATCGCGGCGAAAAACGCCCGCGCGCTCTATCATGGCCCAGTGCTTTCGACCGATGCCGAGGCTTACGGCGAAGTGCTGGTCGATTGCCTGTTCGGCAGCGGATTGACCCGGCCGCTCGATCCCGCGCACGCGCTGCTGCTGGGCGGTCTGGCCGAGCGCCATCCGCGCCGGATCGCGATTGATCTGCCCAGCGGGATATCGGCCGATAGCGGTGCTCCGCTCAACCCCGGCCTGCCCGATTACCTGCTCACCGTTGCGCTCGGCGCATGGAAGCCGGCGCATTTCCTGATGCCCGCCGCTGCCACGATGGGCGCGCTGCGGCTGGTCGATATCGGCTGCGCGGCGGCGGCGTGCGCGCCGGGGGTGATCGCGCGGCCGCGCCTCGCGCCGCCGGCGGCGGATGCACACAAGTATACCCGCGGGCTGCTGGCGGTGATCGGCGGGGCGATGCCCGGCGCGGCGCAGCTCGCCTGTCTCGCTGCGATGCACGCCGGGGCAGGCTATGTCCGCCTGCTTGCCGATATCGCCGGCCCGGTCACGCCCGATCTGGTGGTCGATGCCAGCCCGGTATCCGAAGCATTGGCCGACCGGCGGATCGCGGCGCTGCTGGTCGGGCCGGGGCTCGGGCGGGATGAGACCGCGCGCTGGCGGCTGGCGGTGGCGCTGGCGGCGGGCGCGCCGGTAGTGCTTGATGCCGACGCGCTGGCGCTGCTCCACCCCGGCGAGGTTCATGCGCAGGCCGTCGCCACCCCGCATGTCGGTGAATTCGCGGCGCTCGAAACCAGCTTCGGCCTGTCCGGCGAAGGAACCCGGCTGGAGCGCACCCGCGCGCTTGCCGCCGCCTCGCGGATGACGATCATCGCCAAAGGGCCGGACACGATCGTGGCCGCGCCCGATGGCCGCAGCGCCATGGCGCACCGCGCCTCCAGCTGGCTTGCCACGGCGGGGACCGGCGATGTCCTTGCCGGGATCGTCGCCAGCCGCCTCGCCGCCGGGGCCGAGTCGTTCGTCGCCGCCTGCGAGGGGGTGTGGCTGCACGGCGAGGCCGCGCGGCTGGCCGGACCGGCGTTCACCGCCGCCGGGCTTGCAGGCCACGTCGCCGCGGCGCTGGCAGAATGCCTGTGAGCGAACCCGAAACCATCCTGCGCGTTGCCGCCAAGGGCGACGGGGTCACTGCCTCTGGCCGGTTTTTCGCCGGCGCGGCGCCGGGCGATACTGTGCTGGCCGATGGCACGATCCAGCCCGGACCGCACCACGCCGCCCCGCCGTGCCGCCACTTTGGCACTTGCGGCGGGTGCCAGCTGCAGCATCTCGACGATGCCAGCCTGGCCGATTTCGTCGCCGAGCGGGTCGCCAATGCCGCCGCTTCACAGGGCCTTGTCCCCGACCGGATCCTGCCGCCGCACATTTCCCCGCCGTTCTCGCGCCGACGCGCGAGTCTCCACGCCGTGAGCACCGGTGGGCGGATTGCGCTGGGTTACCGCGAGGGCCGCTCGCACAAACTGGTCGATCTGGCGGAATGCCCGCTGCTGGTGCCGGAGCTTGCCGCACTGATTGGCCCGCTGCGGCGGATGCTGGCGCGGCAGGGCGGACGCATCGCGGTCGAGATTGAGCTGGCGCAGGCCGAACAGGGGCCGGACGTGGCCGTGAAAGGCCTTGCGGTTGAGGGCCGCGCCGCCACCGAAACGATGCTGGGCTTCGCCCGCGAGCACGGCCTTGCTCGGCTGACCCTTGATCAGGGCTATGGCCCCGAAGCGCTGTGGGAGCCCGAGCCAGTGACGGTCGCGCTTGCCGGGGTGAGCGTGCCGCTGCCGCCGGGCGCGTTCCTGCAGGCCACCGCCGATGGCGAGGCGGCGCTGATCGCCGCCGCGCAGGCGTGGCTGGGCGGTGCCCCCGCCGTGGCCGATCTCTTTGCCGGGCTCGGCACCTTTGCCTTTGCGCTGGCCGGGCCCGGCACCAAAGTGCTCGCGGTCGAGGCTGCGCGCGAGGCGCATCTGGCATGCAAGGCGGTTGCTGCCCGGCTGCAAACCCCGCTCGCGGCGCTGCACCGCGATCTGTTCCGCAATCCGTTGATGCCCGACGAGCTCAACCGCTTTGCCGCCGTTTTGCTCGATCCGCCCCGCGCCGGCGCGCGCGAGCAGATCGAGCGGCTGGCGCTCAGTACCGTCGAGCGGATCGTTTATATCAGCTGCAACCCATCAAGCTGGGCGCGCGACGGGGCGCTGCTGGCGGCCGCCGGTTATCGCCTGGCCGAACTGCGCCCGGTGGGCCAGTTTCGCTGGTCAACCCATGTCGAGCTTGCGAGCCTGTTCGTCAGGCGCTGAACACCGCGATGATCGTCATCGCCACCAGCACCATCAGCGCGAAACTGGACAGTGCGAACAGGCCGAAACGCACCACCACCCGATTTGACAGCCCCTGCTGGAGCGAGTGGGCGATCCTCAGGCCGACATAGAGCCACGCAGCGATCAGCGCCCAGCCGCCGCCTTGACCCAGAAACGCGAGCGTTAGCGCCACCGCGTAGAACACAGTCGGCGCTTCGTGGAGGTGGTTGTAATTGTGCGAGATCCACTGGACCTGCGGCGGCAGTACCGCATCGAGGTCCTTGCCGGTGCCGCCGACCTTGCCGGCGATATCGACCTTCGCCTGCTGCATCGCCGGGATGCGCGTGGCGTACATCCACAACCACATCACCATCGTCCACCCGGCCAGCACTGCCACCGGCCTCAGGATTTCCATTCCAACCGCTCCCAGCATTGCTTTTCTCCCGGTGCGCCGCTCACCCGGCGCTCAGTGTTACCCACAGCGCGCTCAGCGCCAATCCGATCAGGCAAAAGGAGGCGGCCCGGAACAGCATGATCCGCTCCGGGATGCGGTTGACCTTTGCTTGCCACAGCGAGTGGGCGATGCGCAGCAGGGCGTAGCCCCAGGCCAGCGCCACATCAATCATGCCGAGCACGGTGCCGGGATGCGGCCCGGCAATCGCGAGGATCATCACCGCCGCGTAGAACAGCGTCGGCTGCTCCATCAGGTGGGTGTAATTGTGGCTGGGCCACATCGCCGCATCGGGCAGCTTGCCCTGCAGATCCTGCCCGCGGCCGCCAGGGCCCGATGCGCCAAGGTTCATGCCCGCCGCTGCCATCGCCTGCTGGCGCGCGCGCACCAGCCAGATCAGCATGACCAGCGACCAGCACACCAGCACGGCGGCAGGGGCAAGGATAGGGGCGTGCATCGTGATCTCCCGCGCGTCTCGGGCGGGAGACTGCGCCGGGCAATTTAGAGTCCTCTGCTAGGGAGGAACCCCTCCGACTTCAGTCGGATACTGGCTTCTGCCACAGACTCGGTGTGT
>CANGQZ010000023.1 GCA_947455865.1 Sphingomonadaceae bacterium | reverse complement strand
GGATTCGGGCGGGGCCTATCCGTTCGTCATCCTGCCCTGCGCCGATGGCGCGGTTTGCCTGTCGGGGCGGACCCGGGCGGAGTGGGAACGCTTCGTCGAGGCGATGGGCACGCCGGCATGGTCGCAGGAGCCGCGCTATCAGAAACTGCGCGCGATGGGGCAGCAATATCCCGAGGAAGTCGACGCGCTGATCATCCCGTGGCTGCGCGAGCGGACGAAGGCGCAGATCGAGGAAATCGCCGACCGCTTTCGCCTGACCATCGCGCCGCTGCGCGATCTGGCCGACGTGCTGACCACGCCGCAACTGGCGCACCGTGATTTCCTGCATCCGTGGACGATTGGCGGCCGGACCCTGCTCGGCCCCGGCCTGCCTTTCCGCGTGGTCGATGCGCGCGGCACTGCGCAGGGGCCGGACCTTGCCCCGCAGCTGCTGGCCCGATCAGGCGGCCCGCGCGAAGCGGCGAATCCCGGTCCGCTGGCGGGGCTGCGGGTGCTCGATCTCGGCTGGGTGTGGTCCGCGCCGCAGGTGGGCAGCATCCTGGCGCAGCTGGGTGCCGAGGTGATCAAGGTCGAACACCGGGCACGGCCCGACAATTCGCGCCTGTCGGGGGTGATCATCCGCGACGGGCAGCGGATCGAAGGCCAGACGATGGACATGTCGCCGATGTTCCACCAGATCAACAAGGGCAAGCTGGGGATCACGCTGAACCTCAAGGAACCTGCCGGCGTCGATCTGCTCAAGCGTCTGGCGGCGGACAGCGACGTCGTCCTGGAGAACATGTCGGCGGGTTCGGTCGAGCGTTCGGGCATCGGCTACGACACCCTGAGCGCGGCCAACCCGCGACTGGTGATGATCGCCATGTCGGGGGCGGGCCAGTTCGGCCCCGCGGCCGACATGCGCACTTACGCGCCGACCATGTCGAGCTTTGCCGGGCTCGAATCGCTCGTCGGCTATCCCGGCGAGGTGCCGACGGGCGCGCTCAACTTCGCGATCGGCGATCCCAACGCGGCGGCCCACGCGCTGGTCGCGCTGTTCGCCGCGCTTGAGCAGCGCGAGGCCACCGGGCGCGGCTGCTATGTCGATCTGTCGCAGACCGAGGCGCTGTTCGCCACGCTGACGCCTTATGTGCTGCAGGCGCAGATGGCCGGGCAGCAGCCGCCCCCCGCCGGCAATCACCATCCGGCGATGGCCCCGCACGGGATCTATCCGGCAGCCGGCGACGACCACTGGCTGACGCTGGCGGTGCGCGACGACCGTGACTGGGCCGCGCTCTGCGCCATCGCTCCGGGCGAGCCCTGGGCGCAGGAACCCCGTTACGCCGAGGCCGCGGGCCGGATCGCGGGCCGCGCCGAGCTGGGCCGGATGCTGGGCGCGTGGACCGCGGCGCAGGACCGCGATCGTCTGGCGGCAGAACTGCGCGCGGCGGGCATCCCGGCCACCCCGGTAAACGACATCGATGCGCTGTGGGCCGACCGCCAGATCGCGGCGCGGGCGATGGCGGACCGGGTGGAAATCCCCGGGCTCGGCCCTGAAGTGCTGTTCCGCGCGCCGTGGAGCGTCAGCGGGATCGACATCGCGATGGGCACGCGCGGGCCGGGTATCGGCGAGCACAACGAACGCGTCCTGCGCGGCATGCTCGGGCTCTCGGCAGAGGAATTCGAGCGGCTGAGCGCGGCTGGCGTCATCGCCTGAGCGCTATCGCCGGGCTGCGGCGCGGCGCGGGGCCGGTTTCGACCCCGCGCAGCAGCCGGATCAGGCCGCTTCCACCGGCTGGCGGGTACGGAGCGTGAAGCCCTTGTAGCCGTTCCTCGAAACATCCTCGCAGGTTTCGGCAAAGGCCGGCATGCCGCTGATATAGGCGGTGAACACCCGCGGCTTGCCCGGAATGTTCGAGTTCATGTACCACGAGTCGACCGAGGTCAGCAGCGTCTTGTCAGCTTCGTCGACCACCATCTGCACCCATTCCGTCTCGGCTTCCGCAGCGGCTTCGATTTCGGTCGCGCCGGTTTCGCGCATGTGCTCGATGGCGTTCGTGACCCAGTCCACGTTCTGCTCGATGCACACCGGGAAGTTGGTGAGCGTGCTCGGCCCGCCCGGCCCGGTCAGCATGAACAGGTTGGGGAAGCCCGCGGAGCAGAGCCCCAGATAGGCTCGCGGACCGTCCTTCCACTTGTCGGCCAGCGATTGGCCGCCCCGGCCGTGGAGGTTCAGCTTGAGCAGCGTGCCGGTGATCGTGTCGAAGCCGGTGGCGAAGACGATGGCATCGAAGCGGTGGTGATCGCCGTTCGCCGTCGTGATGCCGTCCGCCGTCACTTCCTTGATCGGATTGGTGCGGACGCTGACGATGGAAACGTTGTCGCGGTTGAAAGTCTCGTAATAGTTGGTGTCGAGCGGCGGGCGCTTGGTCCCCACCGGATGGTTGAATTCGCACAGGACATCCGCGGCGGCCGGGTCCTTCACCGTTTCGCGGATCTTGCCCTCGATATAGTTGGCGACGGTGGCGTTGGCCTGCAGATCGACCACGATGTCGTTGTAGCTGGTGAACATGAACCGGAAGCCGCCGACTTCCCACAACTCGTCCAGCTTGGCCTTGCGCACTTCGGCCGAAACCGCGAGCGCCGAGGTGTCGGGCACCGGGAACGCCATCGCGATCGGCGATGCCAGCGTCAGGCGGCGCAGTTCCTCGAAGTTGTCCAGCTGCTCGCGCCGCATTTCGTCGGTCAGATCGAAATTGCGGGCCGGCACGCTGTAGTTCGCGGTGCGCTGGAACACGGTGAGCTGGCTGGCTTCCTCGGCGATCAGCGGAATGCTCTGGATGCCGCTCGAGCCGGTGCCGATCACGGCGACCCGCTGGCCGGTGAAATCGACCTTCTCGTGCGGCCAGACCGCGGTGTGATAGACTTTGCCGGCGAACGTCTCGAGCCCGGGAAGCTTGGGCGTATTGGGAGTGGAGGTGTTGCCCACGCCGGTGATGAGAAACCGCGCCCGCACCGTTTCGCCGCGATCGGTCTCGATCACCCAGCCCTGCGCCGTCTCGTCATAGCGGCCCGAGGTTACCCGGGTGCCGAAATCGATGTCCTTCTTGAGGTCCAGCCGGTCGGCCACGAAATTGAGGTAGTCGAGGATTTCGGGCTGCGCCGGATAGCGGCAGCTCCACTTCCACTCCTTGCGGACCTCCTCGGAGAACGAATAGCAGTAGTAGTGGCTTTCCGAATCGCAGCGCGCGCCCGGATAGCGGTTCCAGTACCAGGTTCCGCCGACGCCATCGGCGGCATCGAACACCCGCGTGGAATAGCCCAGTTCGCGCAGTCGGTGCAGCATGTAGAGCCCGGAAAAACCGGCTCCGACGATCACGGCATCGACTTCGTTCGGCCGGACCGATGGCGACTGGGTCATGATGAAACTCCTTCTGCAGGCGGCGTCGGCGCAGGCAGGCCGAGTTTGCGCGGGGCGAAACGCCCGTGCGCGGCCGTTCGGCGCGTTGCCCGCGCCATGCCCGGCCAGCCTCTCCTGCCCTCGCCGATCAGCGCGGACGACCGGTAATCTAACCCGCGCCGCCAAAGAGTCAATTGTCCTACCGTAGCAGCCTGTGGCTCGGAAGGCGCAGCTCGCGGCCATAACGCAATTGTCTAATAGGGCTGTGGTCCTACAATTGACTAATAGGATTTTTTGTAGAATGAAGGGGCATAAGCTTATGAAGGGAGAGATTCATGAAAGGGGTTAAGCACTCGTTCTATGGCGCTGCTGTGATCGCCTTGGCGGTCGGGCTGGCGTCGGGCGCGCAGGCGCAGGACAATCCGGCGACAGCCTCGCCCCAGGCGGCGGCTGCCGATGGCGGCATCCAGGACATCGTCGTCACCGCCAACAAGCGCGAGCAGAACCTCAACGACGTGGGCCTGTCGGTCACCGCGATCGGCGGCGAAGCGCTCACCGAACGGCGCATCACCTCGGTGCAGGATATCGCCGCGGCGGTGCCCGGGCTGAAGTTCGCCGAAAGCGGCACGAACACGCCGATCTACACCCTGCGCGGCATCGGCTTCAACGAGGAAAGCCTTGGCGTTTACCCCTCGGTCAGCGTCTACACTGATGAAGTTCCGCTGCCGTTCCCGGTGCTCACCTTGCGCGCGGCGTTCGATCTTGATCGGATCGAGGCGCTGAAGGGTCCGCAGGGCACCCTGTTCGGCCAGAACGCCACCGGCGGCGCGATCAACTACATCGCCGCCAAGCCGACCGACGCCTTCCAGTACGGCGCGGACATGAGCTTTGGCCGGTTCAATGCGATCACCGGCAATGCCTTCCTCAGCGGGCCGATCGGCGAGAATGCCGGCGTGCGGCTGGCCCTTTCGGGCTCGAACAGCGAAGGCTGGCAGCGCAGCCTGACCCGTCCGGAAGACAGGAACGGCGCGCAGAAGTACCTCGCCGGGCGCCTGACCTTCACCCTCAACCCCACCCCGGCGGTGCGCCTGCGCGCGACCGTGACCGCGTGGCAGGACAAGAGCGAACCGCAGGCGGCCCAGCTGATCGCGATCCGCGCGCAGAACCCGGCCGCGGTGCAGCCGGCCACCGCCAATTCGCCGTTCGGCACGCGGGATCCGCGTTCGGCCGACTGGACCACGGTCGCCAACTATGTGACCTTCCACGATCCGCTCAATGCGACTGATCCGGATATCTCCATCGATCAGAAGGTCACTCCGGACCTCTCGCCGCGCAGCGACCGCAAGTTCATTCAGGGCGCGCTGCGGGCCGACATCGATCTGGGCAGCGTGGCGACGCTGACTTCGATCACCTCGTACCTCGATTTCCGCCAGAACCTCTACAGCGACAAGGACGGCACCGCGCAGGCCGTGGCCAACATCGGCCCGAGCTTCGCCCAGATCCACTCGTTCAACCAGGAACTGCGCCTGGCCAACGCGGGCAAGGGACCGCTGCGCTGGGTCATCGGCGGCAATTACGAAAGCAGCCACACCCACGAACTGCAGACGCTGACGTTCGCCAACGGCTCATCATCCGCGCCCGGCACGCTGTACATCAACACCACCGGCGCCGAAGTGACGCAGGATATCGTCAACTACGCGTTCTTCGGCAACGGCGAGTACGAATTGGCCAACGCACTGACCCTGAAGCTGGGCGGCCGTTACACCCACTCGCGCAACCGCGCCGACATGTGCACGCGCGGCAACGGTGACGGCCTCGTCTCCGGGCTGTTCAACGTCATTGCCACGAACTTCACCGCTTTCGACAGCGACGGCAATCCGATCCCGTTCACGCCGATCGGCCTCAACGACTGCTACGTGCTCAATGCCCAGGGCTATCCCGGCGATCACATCCTCAACACGCTGACAGAGGACAATTTCTCGTGGCGCGCGGGTCTGGACTACAAGCTCAACGAAGGTTCGCTGCTCTATGCGAACGTCTCGCGCGGGTACAAGGCGGGCAGCTTCCCGACGCTCACCAGCGCGGATTACCGGGCCTATTTCCCGGTGGTGCAGGAATCGGTGCTGTCGTACGAGGCGGGCTTCAAGCTCTCGCTGGCGGATCGCAAGATCCAGTTCAACGGCGCGGCCTTCTATTATGACTACACCAACAAGCAGATCCGCGGCAAAACCGTCGATCCGATCTTCGACGTGCTCGACATCCTGATCAACGTGCCGAAATCGAAGGTGCTGGGTGCCGAAGCCGAACTGACCGTCAGGCCGACGCATGGCCTGACCCTGGGCGGTTCGGTGACCTACCTCGACTCCAAGGTGCGGACCAAGAACGGCGTGGCGTTCGTCGGGCCGACGGCCTATGGCAACAGCTGCACCGTCAACAATGCGCCCGGACCGTGCGACTTCACCGGCAGCGAACTGCCGTTCACGCCGAAGTGGTCTTACAGCCTCAACGCCGATTACCGCTTCGATCTGGGCGAGGGCTCGATGTTCCTCGGCGCCGATCTGCGCGGGCAGTCCTCGTCGGTCTCGACACTCAACGGCCGCACGATCCAGTTCCGCACCCTGAAGGCCGACCGTCACGATACCAGCATCGGCCTGCCGTTCGTGATCCCGGCCTATGCCGTGGTCGATGCCCGCGCCGGCTATGAATTTGCCGATCACCGCTACAAGGTGATGATCTGGGGCAAGAACGTGTTCAACAAGTACTTCGTGACCAACGCAGCGCACTACCTCGATACGACCGTGCGGTTCACCGGCATGCCGGCGACGTACGGCATTACCTTCAGCGTCAAGAACTGATGCACTGAGCCCGGCCGCGCCCCGCCACCATCGGCGGGAGCGGCCGGGCAGGGTGTCCCGCCGGGAGAGACAGACGTGCGATATATCGTCGGAGTCGACATCGGCGGGACTTTTACCGATTGCGTAGTACTGGACCGGGCGGCCGCGAGCGGGGTTGTCGTCAGGATCGGCAAGGCCTTGTCCACCCCGCCCGATTTCCAGACCGGCTTCGTTGATGCGCTGGGCGCCGCGGCGGACATGCATGGCGCGGCGCTGCCCGACATGCTCGGCGATGCGCGAATCTACCATGGCTGCACCGTCGGCACCAACGCACTGGTCGAGAACAAGGTCGCCCGCGTCGGCCTGCTCGCCACGCGCGGCCATACCGATACGATTTTCCACATGCGCGCCGGGGCGCGGCTCAAGTGGATGCCCTCGCACTACATCGCGCATGTCGCCCGGCAGACTAAGCCGGCCCCGCTCGTTCCCAAGCATTTGTGCGCGGCGATCGATGAGCGGATCACGTTCGACGGGGCGGTGCTGGTCGAACTGAACGAGGATCAGGCCCGCGCCGCGATCCGCCGCCTGATCGACGAGGGCGTCGATGCCATCGCGATCTCGCTCGTCTGGTCGACCGCCAATCCGGCGCACGAACAGCGCCTGCGCGAACTGGTGCGCGAAGTCGCGCCGGCGATGTTCGTGTCGATCTCGTCCGAAGTCAGCGCCCGCACCGGCGAGTACGAGCGGACCATTGCCACCATCGTCAACTCGCTGATCGGGCCGCCGATGCGCTCCTACCTCGATGCGCTCGGCGGCGATCTGGCGGCGCACGGCTATCGCGGCGATCTCCAGATCATGTCGTGCACCGGCGGGCTGATCGATGCCGACCATGCCGCCGCGCTGCCGGTGCTGACGATCGGCTCCGGCCCGGTCGCCGGCCTGATCGGTGCCGCCAACCTGGCGCGCGCGGCGCAGCCGGGCGGGACCAGCAACGTGGTAACGGCAGATATCGGCGGGACCACGCTCGATATCGGCACGATCTATCAGGCAAGGCCGCTGCGCCGGCCGACCGCGAGCCACGGGCAGTACGAATATTTCGTCCCCACCCTCGACGTCCGCTCGGTCGGCTCGGGCGGCGGCAGCATCATTCGCGCCGCGGAAGGCGTGCTCAAGGTCGGTCCGGAAAGCGCCGGGGCCCGGCCGGGGCCGATCTGCTTCGGGCGCGGCGGGCGCGAACCGACCGTGACCGATGCCGCCGCGGTGCTCGGCTATCTCGATCCCGATTACTTCTTCGGCGGCCGGCTGAAGCTGGACCGCGACGCGGCCGAGCGTGCGCTGGCGGCGCTGGGCGCGCAGTTCGGCATGGATGGCCGCCAGACGGCGGCGGCGGCGATGCGCATCGTCAACAGCCAGATGGCCGATGCGATCTGGCTGACGCTGACCCAGCAGGGCTATGATCCGCGCGATTTCATTCTCTATGGCTTCGGCGGTGGCGGCGGGGTCCATGCCGCCGCGATCGCGCGCGAGCTGGGGATGGCCAAGGCGGTGATCCCGCTCAGCGATCTGGCCGCCGGGTGGTCCGCCTTCGGCATCACCGCCTCCGACGCGCTGATCGCGCTGAGCGACGCGGTCAGCATGGCCAGCCCGTTCGACGCGGCGCCGATCAACGCGCACTGGCGCTCGCTCGAACAGCGGGTGACAGATCGGCTGGTGGCGCAGGGCGTCCCCGCCGACGCGATCCGGCTCAGCCACCACGCCGAGCTGCGCTATGCGCTGCAGGTCAACCAGGTGCCAATCGAGGTCGAGGGCGGCGTCTACGATGCGGCCGCGGTCGCGCGGATGGTGACGACGTTCGAGCGCGAATACGAGCGGCTCTACGGCAAGGGCGCGGGCTATGCCGCCGCCGGCTTCCAGCTGACCAGCCTTGAAGTTCGCGGCACGGCGGCGCTGGCCGATGTCGACATGGCCGCGATCGGCGCGGGCGAGGCCGGCGATGCCGCCACACCCAAGGGCCACCGCGAGGTCCACGGGCGCAGCGGCACCGTCCTGACGGCGATCTACGACGGGGCCCGCCTGCCCCCCGGCCATGGGGTTGCCGGGCCGGCCATCCTCGAATTTCCCGATACCACCGTCGTCGTCGACGAGCGTTCTTCGGTCGGGATCGTCGCGGGGAGCGTGGTGATCGACCTCAACCCCATCAAGGACGCCTGACATGGCCACCACCGCGACCGATTTCGAGAAGCAGTGGAACGGCCGGGTCCAGAGCTATCGCCCCGGGCCGGGCTGGAAGCGCCGGATCGCGCCGGGCGTGACCATGCATACCGAAGCGCTGGACGCTATCGATCCGGTCGATTTCGAGGTGATCCGCCAGAAGCTGTGGACGATCAACATCGCGCACGGCGATACGATCACCCGCATCTCCGGATCGCCGGTGCTGGCGACGCTCGATTTCAACATGTCGATCCTGACCGAGGATGCCGAAGTGGTGCTCAACGCGCCCTATGTGCAGTTTCTCAATGCCGGCGCACCGCTCGGCATCCGCTACATCCTGGAGAACTACGGCGACCGGCCCGGGATCGACGACGGCGACATCTACTGCTGCAACGATCCGTGGATCGCCGCCTGCCACCAGATGGACGTGATGTTCGCGGCCCCGGTGTTCATCGATGGCAAGCTGTTCGGCTGGGTCGCCAACGCCGGGCACCAGTACGATCTGGGCGGGATCGTTCCGGGCGGCTGGCCGCAGAACGCCGAGGACGTCTATTCCGATCCGGTAGTGCTGCCGCCGTTCAAGCTCGTCGCGAAGGGCGAGATGCGCAAGGATCTGGAGGCGCTCTACTTGCGCCAGTCGCGCCTGCCCGACATGGTCGCGCTGGATCTGCGGGCGCAGATCGCCGGCGTCGTCTTTGCCCGCGATCAGGTGCGCGAACTGTGCACCCGCTTCGGCGCGGCGACGGTGAAGGCCGCGATGCGCGCGATGCTCGATCAGGCGCAGGCCAATTTCCGCCGCAAGCTGGCATTGATTCCCGACGGGGTATGGTCCGAGACGCGCTATGTCGACGAGCCGCTGCCGGGCATCCGCAATGCCCAGCGCACCCAGCTGACCGTGACCAAGCGGGGTGAC
This sequence comes from Sphingomonadaceae bacterium, assembly GCA_947455865.1. Taxonomy (GTDB): domain Bacteria; phylum Pseudomonadota; class Alphaproteobacteria; order Sphingomonadales; family Sphingomonadaceae; genus Novosphingobium. The sequence continues at coordinate 14,537 of CANGQZ010000023.1, read as the reverse complement.
CGGCTGAAGATCGACAACGCCGGCACCGATGCCCAGACGCTGGGCACCAACGGCATCCCCTATTGCACCTGGAGCGGATCGATCACCGGGATCATCTCGATCTCGATGCTGTTCGAGCAGCTGTTCGCCTATGGCGGAAGCGAGCGGCAGATCGATTACGATCCCACCCCCGGCACGCTCACCTGCGTCAACCATCCCGGCGCAACCAGCGGCGGCATCCTCCACGCGGTCACGATGATGAATGCGGTCCAGGCGATCCTGTCGCGGATGATGGCGACCGCGCCCGAGATCAAGGGCGACCTCGTCGCGCCGACCGCCGATTTCGCCCTGCCGGTGCTGGTCGGGACCAACGACCGCGACCAGTTCTTCGGGCAGGCCATCCTCGACAGCTTCGCCTGCGGTTCGGGCGCGCGCTCGTTCGGCGACGGGGTCGATACCAGCGGGCCGACCTACAGCCCGCTCTCGATGATCCTCAACGTCGAGCAGCTCGAGCAGTGGTATCCGATGGTCTACCTCTACCGCAAGGACGACGCCGATAGCGGCGGGGCGGGCAAGTGGCGCGGTGGCAACGGCCTGCGCACCGCCATCACCCCCTATCGCGCGCGGTCGATGTCGATCGTCACCAACACCGGCGGACAGGGCGCGACCACCCAGAACGGGCAGGGCCTGTTCGGCGGGCTGCCCTCGCCTGCCGGCCATTACCGCATCCGCCGCGGGACCGATCTGACGGCGTGGTTCGGGCGCGGCGCGCTCCCCGGCGACATCGCCGATCTCGACGCCGACGAGACGATCAACCTCAGCGGCAAGTCCAACGGCACCGATCTCGGCACCGGCGACGTGTTCGAAGTCCGCATCGGCGGCGGCGGCGGTTATGGCGATCCGATCGAGCGTGATGCGCCGCTGGTCGCGCGCGATTTCGGCCTCGGCGCGATCTCGGCGGCGGCGCTGGGCGATGTCTACGGCGTGGTGCTTGATGAGCACGGCGGGGTGGACGCAGCGGCGACGGATGCGCGGCGCCAAGCCATGCGCGACGCCCGCGCCCGTTGGCCGCACACCCCGTGGGACGGCCACAACGGTGCGCCGGTGCCAGCCACCGGCGAGGCCCCCCGGCTGGTCCACGAATACGTCCAGGCGGCCGATCGCGGCGGCGAACGTGTGCTGGAATGCGCCAATTGCGGCGAGCGGCTGAGCGCCTACGACCAGAGCTTCAAGACCGGCACGCTCTATGTCGAGGAAAAGGTCACCGCGCTGCCCGGCGCGCCCGATCCGGCGCAGTTTCTCGACGATGCGATGGTCCTGCGGCGCTATTGCTGTCCCGGCTGCAAGACCCAGATCGCCGCCGAGATCGCCCGCGGCGACGAGGGCATCTTTCCAGAAATGCGGCTGATCCCGCCCGAAGGCTAGTCCGGGCCGGCGGTGCCCCGCCGCCGCTCAGGCCCGCCGCCGTTCAGGCAAACTGCGAGCGGGCCGGCAGGATGACCGTAGCGGTGCCCTTGGCGGTCACCTCGCCCAGCTGGTTTTCCACCCGCAGCGCCAGATCGACGACATGCGCCCCGTCCTCGATCCGCTTGTCGGCGATATCGGCACGACACCACGAAACGTCGCCGAAGATGTTGGGCCGGCGCACCGACACGCTCAGCCGGCGGAGAAAACCATGGTCGCCCATCCAGTTGGTCATGTGCTGGCCCATCCACGAAATGCGCTGCGGGCCGACGTCATAGCCGCCCGGCATGCCCACTTCGCGGGCCATCTTGGCTTCGGCATGGCCGCGCGCGGCGCTGTCCTGCGCGCCCGTCTCGCGGTTGACGAAGGCGTCGGCCGGGTGGCGCAGCCGGTGCATGTGCGCGCGGCGGTGCGACTGGTAACTGTGCCCGCCGCCCGAATACCAGCAGATCATGTCGGTGATGTTGAGCGGGCCCTTCAGCATCGGCTGGATCGAACTGCCCACCTCAACGTCTTCCCAGAAACGGGGCGCGGCCCCGCGCAGTTCCTCGGTTTCGATGGCATGGCCGATCGCCTCCAGCTCCTCGGGCGAATAGCTGTGGGTTTCGCGCGGGGCATAGCTCAGCCCGCCGCTGGCCTTCGAGCGCGCCGTCCGCGCGGTGTGGCCATGGGCGACGCAGACCAGCTGGCCGTGCTGGTTGGTATAGCGGGTCTCGCCGGTCTGGATGATGAACTTGGCCGCCTTGCCCCCGGCCTTTTCGACCGCATCGAGCAGCCTGGCGCTGACCGTTAAGCTGTCGCGGTGGCGGATCGGCTCGTACCATTCGAAGTCGGTGCCGCCGTAGAGCCACTGGATGCCGCGCAGCTTGGGGGCGACCACCGTCGTGTCGATGGTGTAGAGGAAACAGCCGGGCGCCAGCGCGCTGCCATAGTGCGAGGCCTTGCCATACGCGGCGTCGGTGAACAGCGGATTGTCATCGCCGATGCCCCAGCAGAAATGCCGCACCGCATCGGGGGCGGCCTCGGTGTTCCACTGCTGGCCGGTGCGGCGCAGTTCCACCCCGATCAGTTCGCGCGCTTCGTCCAGCGCGCCTTCCCAGAGGGCGGGGGTCTGTTCGGAAGGGGGCGTGTTCATTGCCAGACCTTTGCTTCGAGGGCGACCTCGCCCGCGGGACCGTAGGCGCGCATCCGCCATGCCGCCTCATCGCGCGACAGCGCGAGGGTCAACGGCTGGCCGCAGAGGATCGGGGCGAGGTTGCGGCTGTGCAGTCCGGCGGGCTCGCCGCCGGCGTGGGCGCGGAACAGTTCGAGCAGGAACATGGTCGGGACGGTGCCGTTGACGACCAGCGCGGGATAGCCTTCCGCGTGGGCATAAGGCAGGTCGTAGTGGATCCGGTGGGGGTTGTCGGTGATCGCCGAATAGCGGAACAGGGTGGTCGCATCGGGCACGAACACGCGCACGGCGTCCTCGGCCGGCACCGGTTTCGGCTCGGGCGAAGGCGCGTCCGCCGCGCTGGCTGGCTCGTTCGGGGCTTCCCGCAGGACATAGCTGTTGGTTTCGACCAGCAGCGGCGCGTCCTCGCCAGCAAGGCAGATCCGGTGCTCGACATCGACCAGCGCAAAACGCCCCGAGCGCCCTTCCTTGTGCGTTACCGCTCCGGCCCGGCTGGTCCGCCGGACGTGTGCGCCGATCGGGATATCGCCGAGGAATTCCATCCGGCGGCCGCCCATCATAAGGCGCGGCAAGCCCAGATCGGGCAGTGTCACGCCCAGGTGCGCGGCACCGTCGGGGCGCAGCTGGGATTGCGGGGTCGGCGGATTGAACAGCGCGACGTGCCAGCCGCGCGGCAGGGGATCGCCCTCGGCCAGCAGGGCCGGGTCGCGATCTAGCAGCGCCGCCATCCGCCGCACCAGCGGCAGGGCGCAGACGTCGTCGGCGGTTTCCACCCCGCCGGTCATGCGGCAAGCCATCCGGCGACGACACTGACCCGGCGGCCGACCCATTCTTCCTGTTGCATCGCCGCGATGGTCTCCCCCTCTTCCGAAACCGCGAGCGCCCGCGCCCCGTCGTCCGTGTCGATCAGCACCACGGCTCTGGGCGTCTTGCCCCGGGCGTGAACCACGGTGCACCCCGCGACGCGGCCGCCGCCGGTGTAGTCCTGCACCACCGGCACTTCGCTTGCCGCCGCCGCCGCCTCTGCGGTGACATCCAGCCGGGCGAAACCATTGCGCGGCGGATCGACCGACCACAATGCGAAGGCCTGCTTGGTCATGATGCCCGAAACGCACGAGAGCAGCGCGGTCCGCCCCGCGCCCTCGCGCAGCAGCTGCGCGGCGCGGGCGGTCGCCTGAAAGAAGTAGTTGTTATAGGGGCCGCCGGCGAAGGGCATGCCACCGGTGATCGTCAGCGGGATGCTGAAATCGAGCCCGGCGGCCTCGGCGAAGACTTCGACCGCGATCGGAAAGCAGCTGTAGAGATCGACCAGATCGACTTCCGCGGGGGTCAGCCCGCTGGCCGCGTATACCGCGGCTGCCGCCGCATAGGCACCCGGCGAGCCGCACAGGTCGGCCCGCGCCGAAACCGCCAGCATGTGGTTCGCTTCGGCGCTGGCGAGCGGAAACACCCAGCGCGCCCGCTCGATCCCGAGCTGCTCCGCCCGTTCCGCCGAGCACAGCAGCAGCGCCGCCGCCTGATCGACGTTCCAGGTCGAGCAATGCGCGCGGGTGTAGGGGAAGGCCTGCATCGGATTGCGCGGACCTTCGTTGCGGATGTCCTGCGCGGTGGCCCCGCGCCGGTCCCAGGCATCGGGATTGTCCGCGGCAATGGCGGCGAAGCGGGCATAGCGCTCGGCCAGGAGGTCGCGGTGCGCATCGATGCTCAGCCCGGCCTTGGCGCGGCGGGCGCTTTCCAGCAGCGCATAGAGCCCCACCGGCATCTGCAGCCCGGCAGCGATCTCCGCCGGATCGCGCAGTTCCGCCTTGGGTTCCAGCCGCACGTCGGGATCGTCGTCCTGATCGCGGTCCTCTGCGCGCACGCCGGCGATCTTCGAACGCAGCAGGCGGTACCCAGCGTCCGAACCGGCGACGAGCGCGCTGGCGATCCGTCCTTGCGCAATCGCCGCGCAGGCATCGGCGATCAGCGTCTGCTGCAGCACCCCCACGCTCGATACCACGGTGGTCGCGCTGGCTGCGCCAATTGCACGCCGAATCTCCCCGGCGGGGTTGCGATAGCGCCAGCGGCCGCGCGGCACCGCGATGCTGCCAAGTTCGCCCAGCAGCGCCGGCGCGCCGCAATCCGCGCCGGCGGCGCGCACCGCCTCCAGCATCAGGTCGATCGGTTCGAGCGCCCGCGCCGGATCGTCCTCGCGCCGGCAGGCGATGCCGATGCCGACCAGAACCGGCGTGTGCGGGGCAATCGCTGCGGCGGTCATTGTGCGGCGCGCCCCAGCGCGGCCGCGCGCTCGCGCAGTTCGGCCTTCTGGATCTTGCCGTTGGCATTGCGCGGCAGCGCGGACGGCTCGATCAGCACATCGGCGGGGACCTTGTAGTCAGACAGGCGCTCGGCACACCAGTCGCGCACCTGCGACGGCGTGAGCGCATCGATTTCGCCGCGCACGAACGCGACCACCGCTTCGCCCAGCATCGGATCGCTGCGGCCGACGACCGCCGCCTCGATCACGCCGTCCAGCCCGGCCAGCACGCTTTCGACTTCGGCCGGATAGACCTTGAACCCGCCACGGATGATCATGTCCTTCTTGCGGTCGGCGATGCGGACATAGCCCTTGGCGTCGATGCTGCCGATGTCGCCGGATTTCCAGTAGCCACCCGCAAAGGCGGCGGCGGTCGCCGCCGGATTGCGCCAGTAGCCCGGCACGACCATCGGGCCGGAAATCCAGAGTTCGCCGTCGCTGCCGGGGGGCACTTCGCGGCCCGCTTCGTCCATCACCCGGATATCGCCGCAGCGCACCACGCGGCCGATGCTGTCGGCGCGCGCCGTGCCTTCGCCGGGGGGCATGATCGTCGTCGGCGAAGTCGTCTCGGTCGCGCCATAGGCGTTGCACATCGCGAGCCACGGGAAGGCCGCGGCAAACCGGGCGATGGTCGGCTCCGGCATCGGCGCGCCGCCATAGGCGGCGATGCGCCAGGCCGTCAGGTCAAACTCCGCCAGATCGGGTTCCAGCAGGCACAGCCCGTACATCGCCGGCACCATCAGCACGTGGGTGATCCGCTCGCGCGCGGCCAGTTCAAGTGCTGCGCGGCGCTTGAACTCGGGCAGCATCACCAGCGTGCCGCCAAGGAACAGGAACGGCATCACCGCGCCGCACAGCCCGCTCACATGCGCCCACGGCACGCAGACCAGCGTGCGCTCGCTGTCGCCGAGGGCAAAGGCATCGCGCCAGTGCAGGCACGAATGGATCGCGCCGAGATGGGTCAGCATCGCCCCCTTGGGCTTGCCGGTGGTGCCCGAGGTGTAGAGGATGGCGAACAGCGATTCTTCTGTGATCACCGGCGCGGGGGGCGCTGCCCCCGGACGGTCCACCGCAGCCCGCCACGCCGCCCCGGAAACATCGTAGCGCAGCAGGGGCGCGGACCGGGCCCCGGTGACGACTTCGCCGAATTCGGGACCGTGGATGATCGCGGCCGGCTCGCAATCGCTGCAGATAAAGTCCAGTTCCGCGGCGCGCGAACGGGTGCCGATCGCCACCAGCACCGCGCCCACCCGCAGGATGGCCGCGATCGCGCGGACCGCGTCGATGCCGTTGGCAAGGAGCACTGCCACCCGGTCGCCGGGGGAGACGCCGCCAGCAGCCAGCAGCGCGGCCAGCGATCCGGCCTGGCGGTAAAGCTCGGCGTAGCTCAGCCGGACATCACCCTCGACCACGGCGATGGCTTGGGGGCGGGCGCCGGCCACTTCGTCCAGCCGCGCCAGCAGGTCCGTCGGACGCTCGACATAGCAGGGGTAAACCCGGTCCCAATGCACTTCGGCGCGCAGGCCGGGTTCCCGATATCGCTGCTCGCGCGCCGGCGCCGCCATGGATTATTCCGTCGGTTCTTCGCCGACGATCGCCGCTGCCAACGCGGCTTCGAGAATGACGGCATAGGCCTTCACGTCGCGCTCCACCCGGCGCCGCGCCAGTTCGGCGTCGCCGGCCTCGATCGCTTCGAGGATCTTGGCGTGCGCGTAGCAGACCCGCTGGCGCACTTCTGTCGAGGCGAACTCCTCGAGCAGCGAAGCCTCGAACATCAGGCCGCTGACCGAAGTGGCGAAAGCGTGGAGCAGATCATTGTGGCTGGCGACGGCGATGGCGTCATGCCAGTTTACGTTCTCTTCCAGGAACGCACCGATATCGTAATCGGCGGTATGCTCGATCCGCTCGGCAATCGCGTGCAGCCGTGCCAGATCCTCGTCGGTGCGGCGCTCCGCCGCGAGCGCGGCGACCATCGGCTCCAGCGCCAGTCGCACCTCGACCAGCGCCCGGACCGGAATGCTGCGGCCGCGGGCATAGATGTTGATATGGCTGGCCAGATAGTCGGTCGTCGGCTGGGAAACGGTCGTGCCGCCATAGCGGCCCGCGCGGGTGTGGACGAGGCCCTGCGCTTCCAGGGTGCGCAGCGCCTCGCGCACCGATCCGCGGCTGAGCCCGGTGGCCGATACCAGTTCCCGCTCGGTGGGGAGCGAGACGCCCGGCTTGTAGGCATCGCTCAGGATTTCCTGCCGCAGCCGGTCAGCCAGAACGTCGCTCGATTTCGGGACCTTGATGCGCCCAAGACCCTCGAGCATCGTGTCTGCCTGCGAGGCTGCAGCATTGGGCGGGACAGCTGTGGTCATGCGAAATCCTAACTCCGGCATATGGACAAGTCAATTATTAGACCATAGAAATTGGCGGTATGGAAAATGGCGAACGCGCAGCCTTCGATGACTTCCTGGCAGACGGATTTCAACCGCTTGCCGGCATCCGCGTGCTGGATTTCACCAAGGTTCTCGCCGGCCCCCTCTGCACCCAGTACCTCGCCGACCTCGGCGCGGACGTGATCAAGGTCGAGCCGCTCGCAGGCGACGACACGCGCGGCTGGCCCCCGTTCGATAACGGCGTGGGCGCGATCTTTACAGCCGTCAACCGCAACAAGCGCAGCCTCGCGCTCGATCTCAAGCGCCCGGAAGGGCTGGCGATCGCGCACCGGCTCGTGCGCGATGCCGATGTGGTGATCGAAAGCTTCGGCCCGGGCGTCGCGCAGCGGCTTGGAATCGGCTGGGGCAGCGTCGCCCGGATCAGCCCGCGGATCGTCTACGCCAGCATCTCGGGCTATGGGACGCAAGGGCCGATGAAGGAGGGCAAGGGCTATGACCTGATCGCCCAAGCCTTCACCGGCATGCTCTCGCTCACCGGCGAGCCGGGCGGGCCGCCCGCGCGCTCACCATTCTCGCCGATCGATCAGGCGACTGGCTATCACGCCGTGATCGGCATCATGGGCGGGCTGATGCAGCGCGGCCGGACGGGGCGGGGGAGCAGGATAGAGGTTTCGCTGTTCGATTCCGCAGTCGGCTTCCTCGGCTATTTCCTGCAGAACTACTGGCTGCGCGGGACCGAGCCGGAACGGCCGGGTTCGGGCCACGAATCGCTGTGCCCCTATCAGGCCTTCGCCACCGCCGATGCGCCGATCATCCTGGGCATCGCCAACGACGGGTTCTGGCAGGCGTTTTGCGATCTGGTCGGCCGGCCCGAACTGGCCGCCGATCCGCGCTTCGCCACCAATGCCGCGCGGGTCACCGAGCGCGCCGCCCTGCTGCCGATCGTGGCGGAGATTCTGGCCGGGCGCACGCGGGCGCAATGGCTGGCGGAACTGGACGCCCGCAACATTCCCTGTTCGCCGGTCCAGAATCTTGGCGAATTGTCGGCGCATCCCCACACCGAGGCATCGGGGATGGTCCTGCATGACGGGGCTTTTCGCACCGTCGCCACCCCGCTGCGGGCCAATGGCGAACGCCCCGCCTTGCGCTCCCGTCCGCCGATGCTGGGCGAACACAGCCGAACCGTGCTCGGCGAACTGGGTTACGAAGAACACAAGATCGATGAACTGATCGCCACCGGCATCGTCAGCCCCGCCGACGCCGCATAAGCCCTTCGGAGAGAAGCCATGACCGACACTGCCACCATCGCGCAGGATTTCGATGCCCTCCACGCCAAGTATCTGGCCGAACGAGACAAGCGGCTGCGGGCCGAAGGCAACGACCAGTACGTCGAGATGGAAAACCCGTTCATCGGTGAGGTCGACGATCCGTACGTCGAGCAGCCGATCGAGCGCGCCGCGCTCAGCGAGGATGTCGATGTGGTCATCGTCGGCGGTGGATTTTCCGGACTGCTCGCGGCCAATGGTCTGGTCCGCGAAGGAGTTTCCAGCTTCCGCGTCATCGAAAAGGGCAGCGATGTCGGCGGCACCTGGTACTGGAATCGCTATCCCGGCTGCCGCTGCGACGTGGAGGCCTACTCCTACCTCCCGCTGATCGAGGACATCGGGGAGATGCCTGCGGAGCGCTATGCCCGCGCGCCCTACATCCTCGATCATGCCCGGCGCATCGCGCGCGGCTCCGGCATCTATGACCGGACCCTGCTCCAGACCGGGGTCAGCGGCGCCGACTGGGAAGCGGCCAGCGGCCGCTGGATCGTCACCACCGATCGCGGCGACCAATTGCGCGCGCGGTTCGTGTTCATGGCAACCGGCGTGCTCAGCCGGCCCAAGCTGCCCGGCATTCCCGGCGCGCGCACGTTCAAGGGCCACACCTTCCACACCTCGCGCTGGGACTATGACTATACCAAGGGCGATACCACCGGCGGTCTGACCGGCCTGAAGGACAAGCGCGTCGCGATCATCGGCACCGGTGCCAGCGCGGTCCAGGCGATCCCGTACCTGGGCGAGTGGTGCAAGCAGCTCTACGTGGTCCAGCGTACTCCCGCAGCGGTCGACGACCGTGAGAACGAGATCACCGATCCCGCATGGTGGAACAGCCTACAGCCGGGCTGGTGGGAAAAGCGCGCGCTCAATTTCGAGGGTTTCGTCAATTCGATCCCCCAGACCGAGGATCTGGTCCAGGACGGCTGGACCCGCAACTGGGCGAAGATGACCGAGGCCATGTACAAGGGCAGCACCCCCGAGGAGATGGCCAGGCTGCGCCAGGAGGCCGACTTCGAGAAGATGGAGGCGATGCGCCAGCGAATTGCCGGCATCGTCAAAGATCCGCAGACTGCCGAGGCGCTCAAGCCCTACTTCAACTGGATGTGCAAACGGCCGCTGTTCGTCGATGGCTACTTCGAGACTTACAACCGCCCCAACGTCAAGCTGATCGACACCAAGGGGCGCGGCCTCGACCGCATCACCGAGACCGGCATCGTGTTCGGCGGCGAGGAATACGAGGTCGACTGCATCATCTACGCCAGCGGCTTCGAAGTGGCCTCCCCGCCGGACCGCACCGCCGGGTTCGACATGAAGGGCGTCGGCGGGCTCACGCTGTCGGACTACTGGGCCCAAGGGCGCCGAACCCTGCACGGCATCCTCTCGCACAATTTCCCCAACATGGGGGTGATCAGCGGGCTCAAGCAGGCCGGGATCACCTGGAACCTGACCTTCATGAACCGCCGCCAGGCCGAGCATCTCGCGGCGCTGGTCAAGTGGAGCCTTGATCGCGGGGTCAATTTCGAGGCGACCGAGCAGGCCGAGGACCGCTGGCTCGAGGTGCTCGAACAGAAAGCGGTCAAGGACGATACCTTCCTGCGCGAGTGCACACCCGGCTATTACAACAACGAGGGCAAGAACCGCCGGGATTCGATCTGGCTGAGCAATTACGGCGGCGGCCCGTTCGAATACATGGACCTGCTGCGCGCATGGATCGCCGACGATGCCGCGATCACGGGCGACCTTGAGTTGACCCCGGCGCGCTGAGCTCATTCCGCGACCGGTTCTCGCCAGCGCGGGAGCCGGTCCGGCCGCCCGCCGAGCACCTTGCGCGCGCGAATTTCAAAGCTTTTTCGCATTATTCCCTTTCGCACGGACATATCATAACCGCGCCGCTGGCCGGCTGTGCGGCGTTCCGCACGCGCTGCGCCGATGCTGACCGGCGAAGCTTAAATTTTCATGGCCTTGTCCCCCGTCAGCACCAATGGCACAGATTTGAGGTTGTGATTTAAGGAGGGTTGGGGCTTCGTCGTAGTGACGAAGGAACGAAGATGAAGCCCCAACCCTCCTTGAAAAAATTGCCGGTGAAGGCCCCTGCTGAGCGGGTGGTGAAGGACATCCGGCGGCAGACCCGGCGCCATTTCTCTGCCGAGGACAAGATCCGCATCGTGCTGGATGGCCTGCGCGGTGAGGACAGCATCGCCGAGCTGTGTCGCAAAGAAGGCATCGCGCAGAGCCTATATTACACATGGTCGAAGGAATTCATGGAAGCGGGCAAGCGCCGTTTGGCCGGCGACACCGCCCGCGCCGCGACCACTGGCGAGGTGCAGGATCTGCGCCGCGAAGCCCGCGCGCTGAAGGAATGCGTTGCCGACCTGACGCTCGAAAACCGCCTGCTTAAAAAAAGCATGATCGCGGATGGGGGCGACGACGAATGAGGTATCCCGCATCTGAAAAGCTGGAGATCATCAGGATCGTCGAGCAATCGCATCTGCCCGCCAAGCGCACGCTGGACCAGATCGGCATCGCGCGCCGGACATTCTACCGCTGGTATGACCGCTACCTTGAAGGCGGCCTCGAGGCGCTGGAAGATCGGCCATCGGCACCGGGTCGGGTGTGGAACCGCATCGCGTCCGAGGTGCAGGATCAGATTGTCGAGATGGCACTGGAGCAGTCCGAGCTGTCACCGCGCGAATTGGCGGTGCGATTTACCGATGAACGCCAATACTTTGTGTCTGAAGCCACGGTTTATCGCCTGCTGAAGGCACGTGATCTGATCACCAGCCCGGCCTATGTCGTGATCAAGGCCGCCGATCAGTTCCACACCAAAACTACGCGAGTGAACGAGATGTGGCAGACCGATTTTACCTACTTCAAGATCATCGGCTGGGGCTGGATGTACCTGTCGACCGTGCTCGACGACTTCTCGCGCTACATCATCGCCTGGAAGCTGTGCACCAACATGCGGGCCGAGGATGTCACCGACACGCTGGACCTCGCCCTCAAAGCCTCGGGCTGCGACAGCGCCACGGTGCTGCACAAACCCAGGGCAAGATCGAGCGCTGGCACCAGACCCTGAAAAACCGCATCCTGCTTGAAAACTACTTCCTGCCCGGCGACCTTGAGGCCCAGATCGAGGCGTTCGTCGAGCACTACAATCACCAGCGTTACCACGAGAGCCTGGAAAACGTGACGCCCGCCGATGCCTACTTCGGCAGGGCCGCCGCCATCATCAAACAGCGCGAAAGGATCAAGCGACAGACCATCGAACATCGGCGCTTGCAACACCGTAAGCTCGCCGCCTAAAACCCAACCCCAGACGAGGCCCGCCCTCCGCTAATTTACGCCGCGATCTGTGCCGAATGTTCTGACGACGGACAAGCGCTCGCCCAGTTCGGCGGCGGCGGCTTCCAGCGGTTCGGCCTTGCGTCCGGTCACGTAAACCCGCGAGCAGCCTGCGCTCAGCAGGCCTTCGGTGATCATCCGCCCGATCCCGCGATAACCGCCGGTGACCAGCGCCACGCGCCCCTCTAGCGAAAACAGTCCGGCGATATCCATTGGCGTCTCTCCCTTGGGGCTCTCTTGGCAAGCCGCGCGCGCGCACGCAAGCCGCCCTTGCCCGCCGCGCCCGCACGCTTTAGTCGCGCCGGGAAGTGCCAGCCGGAGAATGCGATCATGTCTGAACTCGAAGCCCGGATCGAAGCCGCGTGGGAAGCCCGCGATACCGTAACCCCGGCCAGCACCGCAGTGCGCATCAGCGTCGATGCCGCGCTGGCCATGCTCGATAGCGGCGCGGCGCGCGTCGCCGAGCCTGATGGCAATGGCGGCTGGCAGGTCAACCAGTGGCTCAAGAAGGCGGTGCTGCTCTCGTTCCGACTGACCGATAACGGCGTGATGGACTATGGCTCGGCTGGCGCTCCGGCGTTTGACAAAGTGCCGCTGAAGTTCACCGGCTGGGATGCCGCCGCCTTTCGCGCCGGCGGCTTCCGCGTCGTTCCCGGCGCGGTGGTGCGGCGCGGCGCGCACATTTCGAAGGGCGCGGTGCTGATGCCCAGCTTCGTCAATATCGGCGCTTACGTGGGCGAGGGGGCGATGATCGATACCTGGGCGACGGTCGGCTCTTGTGCGCAGATCGGCCGCAATGTCCATATCTCGGGCGGTGCCGGGATCGGCGGGGTGCTCGAGCCGCTGCAGGCAAACCCGGTGGTGATCGAGGATAACTGCTTCATCGGCGCCCGCGCAGAAGTGGCCGAAGGGGTGATCGTCGGCACCGGGGCGGTGCTCTCGATGGGGGTCTATCTCGGCGCCTCGACCAAGATCGTCGATCGCGCGACGGGCGAGGTCCACGTCGGCCGGGTCCCGCCCTATGCGGTCGTCGTTCCCGGCGCGCTGCCGGGCAAGCCGCTGCCCGACGGCACGCCCGGTCCGTCGCTCTACTGTGCGGCGATCGTCAAGACGGTTGACGCCCAGACGCGCGCCAAGACCGGGATCAACGAGTTGCTGCGCGATTGAGCGCGGAACTTTGGCTCGCGCTCCTGCGTTGAAGCTCAGAGTCGGCCAACCCGGGCCGAACCGGAGCAGGCGATGGAACGCGAAGGCGATGAAGTGCACCTTGATACCGAAGAAGCCAGCGGCGGGGACAAGGACAAGAGCCTAAGCTACGTGCTGGTAATCGGCACGCTGCTGGCAATTCTTGCCCTCTCGGCGATCTGGATCACGGGCGCGTACAAGGCGGACCGGGCCGTTCCGACACAGGCTCAGACTGTCGCCAGCCCGGTCACGCCGTAACCGTCAGAACGCCGTCGGCACTTCCAGCGGCGGATCGCCCTGATGCGCGGCGGCGAAGGTTTCCGCCGCCTTGAGCACCCGCAGCATGTTGCCGCTGGCGATCTTGGCGAGATCGGCCTCGGAATAGCCGCGCCGCGCCAGTTCGGTGAACAGCGCAGGATACTTCGAGACGTCCTCGAACCCCTGCGTGGTTTCGTCGATCCCGTCGAAATCGCCGCCCAGCCCAACGTGATCGATCCCGGCGACCTTGACGATATGATAGATATGGTCGGCCAGCTGCGCGATCGTGGCTTGGGGCCGGGGATGCGCTGCCTCCCATGCCGCCAGCGCGGCTTTCGCGCGGTCGGGCGAATCGATCCAGCGGAGATTGGCACGCGCTTTTTCGGCCGCCTGTGCCAGCAGCCAGTCGCGCACCTCCTGGCTGACGTAGGCGGTGTGAGACACCGCCATCACGATCCCGCCATTGTCCTTGAGCCGCGCCAGCACCGCATCGGGCACGTTGCGGGCATGATCGTCGAGCGCGCGGGCGCCCGAATGGCTGAACATCACTGGCGCGCGGGCCACATCGAGCGCAGCGGTCATCGTCGCGTCGCCGCAGTGACTGAGATCGACCAGCATCCCGATCCGCTGCATCTCGCGCACCAGATCCCTGCCCAGCGGGGAAAGGCCGCCATGGCGCGGCGCATCGGTGGCGCTGTCGGCCCAGGCGGTGGTCTTGAAGTGGGCCAGCGTCATGTAGCGCACGCCAAGCGCATGGAACTGGCGCAGCACGCCGGGTGACCCGGCGATCGCATAGCCGCCCTCCATCCCCAGCAAGGAGGCGATCCGCCCGGCCTTCATCGCCGCGCTCACCTCGGCGGTGCTGGTCGCCAGCTGGAGGTCGCGCGGATATTTCGCGATCAGCCGCTTGGTCACATCGATCTGTTCAAGCACGGCCTGCACCGCCTGCTGGTCGGACATGCTCGCCGAAACGAAAACCGACCAGAACTGAGCGCCGACATGCCCGGCGCGCAGCCGGGTCAGGTCGGTCTGCATCGCGCCGAGACCGGCGCCGTCGTCGCCCTGCGGATCGGCGGTCTGGCGGGTATCCGTGAAGTCGAACCCCGCGATCCTGTCCTTGTAGCGCAGCCGCAACT
>CANGQZ010000022.1 GCA_947455865.1 Sphingomonadaceae bacterium | reverse complement strand
TGGTGATCACCGGGGCGGGCGACAATTTCTGCTCGGGCGGCGACGTGCACGAGATCATCGGCCCGCTGGTGCGGATGGACATGCCCGAGCTGCTCGATTTCACCCGGATGACCGGCGATCTGGTCAAGGCCATGCGCCACTGCCCGCAGCCGATCATCGCCGCGGTCGACGGGGTGTGCGCCGGGGCCGGGGCGATCATCTCGATGGCATCGGACCTTCGCTTGGCGACGTCCGATGCCAAGGTGGCGTTCCTGTTCAACCGCGTCGGCCTGGCCGGGTGCGACATGGGCGCCTGCGCGATCCTGCCGCGGATCATCGGGCAGGGCCGGGCTTCGGAACTGCTGTTCCTGGGCCGGGCGATGAGCGCTGACGAGGGCGAGCGGTGGGGATACTTCAACCGCATCGTGGTGCGCGAAAGCCTGATGGCCGAGGCGCTGAAGATCGCCGGGCAGATCGCCGCCGGCCCCAATTTCGCCAATGCCATGACCAAGACCCAGCTTCATGCCGAATGGGACATGGGGGTGGACGCGGCGATCGAGGCCGAGGCGCAGGCGCAGGCGATCTGCATGCAGACCAAGGATTTCGAGCGGGCCTACAACGCTTTCGTGGCGAAGCAGAAGCCGGTGTTCGAGGGCAATTGATGTTCGAGGGTAACTGATATGGCCGACACCAGCTTTCTCGACTGGCCGTTCCTGGAGGACCACCACCGCACGCTGGCGCGCGAGCTGGACGCGTGGGCGGCCGAGCACATCGCGCCGCTGGCGGACGATCACCATGACGTGGACGCCGCCTGTGCGCGGCTGGTCCGGCTGCTGGGCGATGCCGGCTGGCTGCGCTATTGCGTGCCGGCCAGCCACGGCGGGATGTTCGAGACGCTCGACGTCCGCTCGCTGTGTCTGATCCGCGAGACGCTGGCGCGCCATTCGGGGCTCGCGGATTTCGTGTTCGCGATGCAGGGGCTGGGCAGCGGGGTGATCTCCAACTTCGGCAGCGACGAACTGAAGGCGCGTTATCTGCCCAAGGTGGCGCACGGCGAGATGGTCGCGGCCTTCGCGCTGACCGAGCTCGACAGCGGATCGGACGTGGCCGCCACCGCCTCCACCGCCGAGGACAGGGGCGATCATTACCGCGTCAACGGGGCCAAGACTTACATCTCCAACGGCGGGATCGCCGATTTCTACGTGACCATCCTGCGCAGCGGCGAAGCGCCGGGGACGCGCGGGCTTTCCGCGCTGGTGGTCGATGCCGGAACCCCCGGGCTGGAAATTGCCGAGCGTATCCAGGTGGCCGCGCCGCATCCGCTGGCGACCTTGCGGTTCACCGATATGGCTGTGCCCAAAAGCCAGCTGATCGGCACCGCCGGCGCCGGGTTCGGGCAGGCGATGGCCAATCTCGATATCTTCCGGCCGACCGTGGGCGCGGCGGCGCTGGGCTTTGCCCGGCGGGCGCTGGATGAGGCGCTCACCCGCGTGAAGGGCCGCAAGCTGTTTGGCGGCACGCTGGCCGATCTGCCGATCGCGCAGGCGCAGCTGGCCGAGATGGCCATCGACATTGATGTCTCGGCGCTGCTGATCTACCGCGCGGCGTGGACCAAGGACGTGAAGAAGGGCCGCGTATCGCGCGAAGCGGCGATGGCCAAGCTTTACGCCACCGATCAGGCGCAAGTGGTGATCGACAAGGCGGTGCAGCTGTTCGGCGGGCTGGGCGTGGTCTCGGGCCAGATCGTGGAGCAACTGCTGCGCGAGATCCGCCCCTTGCGTATTTACGAGGGCGCTTCCGAAGTGCAGAAGCTGATCATCGCCCGCCAATTGCTGACGGGCGCGGGAGCGACCTGATGCCTGCCTATCAACGCGAGGTCCTCGTCCGGTTCGCGCATTGCGACCCGGCCGGGATCGTTTTCTACGCCCGCTATTTCGAGATGATCAACGGCGTGGTGGAAGACTGGTTCGAGGATGCGCTGGAGGCGAGCTTTTCCGGCCTGCTGTTCCACCGCAACCTCGCCACGCCGACCGTGCACTTCAATGTGGACTTCACCGGCCGCTCGATGATGGGCGACCGGCTGACTTTCGAGACTTCGGTGACGCGGTTCGGCACCAGCTCGTTCGACCTGACCCACCACGTTTCCTGCCGCGGCGAACTGCGGCTGCGGGTGCACCAGACGCTGCTGTTCACCGACGCCAACGCCAAGGGCGCCCAGCCGATCCCCGAAGACCTGCGGCGGCGGATGGAGCGGTATTACATGCCGGAGAAGGCGCCGGGGGCGGAGGTTGAGGCAGATGGCTAAGCACAAACCGCAGCCGGAGAAGCCGGAGTAAGGGGCGACGATGGCGGGCTTCAAAAAGCCATTCAAAGCAGTTCCGCTTAAGCCGAGGCGACTCAAGGGGTTGGATGAACTCGATAAGCCTTTATGGACTCCCCCGCCTGCCAAGCAGCCGTTTAACTGGAGCCTCGTAGCCATTGGCCTGTTTATCGGCGTCTGCCTTGGGATAGCCTACGTGCTGAGCAGATCGTGACTTAAGTCACGCTGCGTTTGCAAAGTATACAATCGCTAAAAAAGACCGGGACGCCCGCAATCGGACGCCCCGGTTCAGGGTGGACTGGTAAGGCGCTGCGTCAGTTCGGCTGGCGGATGCCCCGCGCTTCCAGGATCGGCAGCACGTTGTCGCGGAAGTACGGGAACTCTTTCGTGTAATCGACGAAGGACAGCGTCGTTCCACCCAGCCCGATGGCGTGCAGCGCGCAGATGCCGTCTGCCACCTGTTCGGGGGTGCCGATCAGCGGAACCCCGCCGTGGCCCATGGCGAAGCGGTCACGGATCAGCATCAGCAGATCGTGCGGGAAGCTTTGCGCGTGGGCGATCTGGAGGCGGACGAGGTTATCGACCGCGACCCAATCGGCATTGTCCTTGGCGAAGTACTGGAGGTAGTCCTTCGCTTCCTGCTCGGTCTGCCGGCAGACGACGTGGCTGAAGGTCAGCACGTCGACATGGCGGCCCTTGGCGGCGGCCTGCGCCTTGAGTTCGGCGATTTCCTCACGCGAGCGGTCAAAATCGATCACCGAGGTGAACAGGAAATCGGCGTTGCGGGTGGCGAATTCGCGGCCCAGTTCGGAGCCGGCGGCGTTGAGGATCGGCGGCCGGCCGTTGACCGGCTTGGGTTCCGCCTCGATCCCCTTGAGATCGAAGTGCGGCGTCTTCATGTCGAAGCTGCCTTTGCGCTCCCACAGCGACTGAATGATATCGAACCATTCCTGCGCGTAGGCATAGCGGGTTTCGTGATCGTCGGGCAGGGTGTGGCCCATCGCCTCATACTCGGGCTTGTTCCAGCCGGCGACGATGTTGAGCCCGGCGCGGCCCTGGCCGATGGCATCGATCGTGGCGATCTGCTTGGCGACGACCGCCGGGTGATTGGCCGAAGTGTGGATGGTGGCGATGACCGAGATGCGCTTGGTCAGCGCGAGCAGCCCTGCCGCCCAGGTCATCGTTTCGAGCACGTGGCCGTGGAAATTGGTCTCGCCGCCGTAGCCGATCCAGCGCGCGATCGGCAGCATGAAATCGATTCCGGCATCGTCGAGCAGCCTCGCCACGGCAAGGTTGCTATCCCAGCTGGCATCCCAGCGTTCGGGGATCTTGGTGACCGACATCCCGCCCGAGCAATTGGTCGAGAAGGTGCCGAGCTTGAAGTGATCGGCCCGGCGCATCCGGTTTTCAACGTGAGACATGCGAAGCGCTCCCTGTGGCGAAAACTCGGCGGCCCAGTTATTTTAAGGTTAAACTATATCTGCAGCCACCGCGGGCCGCTGTCAACGATTTCGGCGTTCCTGCCATCGAATGTCAATTGATTTTCGATTTAAGGTCTGTCACCAAGAGCATGAAGCGGACGAGCGGCTGACTCGCCCCGGGGAGAACCTATGACATCGATCCATGTGGACCTGCTCGGCTGCGAGACGCGGTTCGTCGATACCGGCAAATACGCCACCCGCTGCATCTCTGCCCCCGGCACCGGCGAGCATGTGTTCCTGCTCCACGGCGGGGGCGGGCATGCCGAGACCTATTCGCGCAACATGACCCGGCTGGCGCAGGTCTGCCAGCCGCACGCGATCGATTTCATCTGGCACGGCATGTCTTCGCGCCCGGTGTTTTCGGACGGCGCGCCGCGCGCCGCCGAGAACTGGCTGACCCAGTTCACCGACCAGATCATCGATCTGATGGACCACATGGGCATCGAGAAGGCGGTGATCGAGGGCGAATCGCTGGGCGGGTGGATCGCGGCCGACATGGCGATCAACCATCCGGGGCGCACTTCGAAGATCATCCTCAACACATCGTGGGGGATGGAGCTTGATCCCGCGTTCGTGGAAGACCGCCATGCCGATCTCGATTCGCTGCGGACCACTTCGCTCAACGCGCTGATGAACCCTTCGCCCGAACTGCTGCGCAAGCGGCTGGAGTGGCTGATGCCGCTGGGCGGGGTGACCGACGAACTGGTCGACCTGCGCCGCGCGCTATGGTCGATCCCCGAGACGCGCACGGCGCTGATCGAATATTACAACCGCCTGTTCGCGCCGAATATCGCCGAGTTCTATTGGAACGAGGACGATTTCCGCAAGATTACCTGCCCGACGCTGGTGCTGTGGACCGACAAGAACCCGATCCATGGCGAAGACGCGGCGGACCGGCTGGAAGCGATCATTCCCGGCGCCAAGAAGCACATCATGCGCGGCTGTGCCCACTGGCCGCAGTGGGAACGCCCCGAAGAACACGACGACGTTGTTTCCCGGTTCCTGACCGGCCAGCTCTGATCCCTGAAAGGACCGATGCCATGAATGATGCAGCGCCCATTCGCCGCCGTTCGACCGTGCGGACCGCTGGCCCCAGCGACCAGCGCATCAACGACAGCAAAACCCAGAGCCAGTACCAGCCATACAAGGATGCGGCGTGGGGCTTCATCAACCACTGGTATCCGGCGCTGTTCAGCGAAGAGCTGGGCGAAGACAAGGTTGAAGGTATCCAGATCTGCGGCGTGCCGATCGTGCTGCGCCGGGTGGACGGCAAGGTCTATGCGCTGAAGGACCAGTGCCTGCACCGGGGCGTGCGGCTTTCGGCCAAGCCGATGTGCTTCAACAAGAGCACGATCACCTGCTGGTATCACGGCTTCACCTTTGACCTCGACGACGGCAAGCTTTCAACCATCGTCGCCAACCCGCACGATCCGCTGGTGGGGACCACCGGGATCACTTCGTACCCGGTGGAGGAAGTGGCCGGCATGATATTCGTGTTCGTGCGCGAGGACGAGTTCCCGCTCGACGACGTGCCGCCGCTGGCGCACGATCTGCCGATCCGTTTTCCCGACAACAACGAGCGCTTTCCCCACCCGCTGTGGCCCGATGCGCCGAGCCTGATGGACGAGGGCGCCGTGGCGCTGGGGATGCACCGCACTGGCCAGAGCAACTGGCGGATCGCCTGTGAAAACGGGTTCGATAACGCCCACATTCTGGTGCACATGGACAACACCATCGTCCACGCGCTGGATTGGGTGCTGCCGCTGGGCATCCTGCCCGATCACGAGGAACCGATCAGCCTGATCGAGGACGAGGACGGGCCGAAGGGGATGATGCAGTGGCTGTTCACCGACCGGTGGAAGCCGGTGCTGGAGAACGAGGCGCTGGGGCTGAAGATCGATAACCTGAAAGGCCGCTTCTATCGCACTTCGGTTGTGCTGCCGGGCGTGCTGATGGTGGAGAACTGGCCCGAGGAGCACATCGTCCAGTACGAATGGTACGTGCCGATCACCGACGACACTTACGAATACTGGGAAGTGATGGTCCGCGTCTGCCCGACCGACAAGGAGCGCGAAGCGTTCAAGCACCGGTTCGACCGGGTCTATCTGCCGCTGTGCCTGCGCGGGTTCAACGATTGCGACCTCTATGCGCGTGAGGCGATGGAGGAATTCTACGCCGACGGCACCGGCTGGGACGCCGAGCAGCTGGTGGCGACCGACGTTTCGCCGATCACCTGGCGCAAGCTGGCCTCGCGCTGGAACCGTGGGATCGCCCAGCCGGGCAAGGGCGTGCCCGGCGCGACCAAGACCTCCAGCATCCGCCTTCGCCGGCTGGCTCAGGGCAAGGCGCCCGGTTACTTCGTCGAGAAGATCGACGATGTTAACAACTACTGAGACGCAAGCCCCGGTGACGACCAAGGTCACCCTGACCTTCAGCGACGGGATCGCGCACGAACTGGCGGTGGAACCCGGCCAGAGCGTGCTCGATGCCGGGCTGGCAGCAGGGCTGCCGTTGCTGCACCAGTGCCGTTCGGGCAGCTGTTCGAGCTGTTTCGCCACGCTGGCCGAAGGCGCGGCGGAAACGCTGCCGGGGTGCGGCTCCTCGCTGCTCGCGGCGGAGCGGGCCGAGGGCGGGCGGCTGCTGTGCGTGACCGCGGCGACGAGCGATTGCCGCTTCGTGCTGCCCTATGACAGCAAGGTGGGCGAGCAGCGCGCAGCGGAGGGCCATGCCTTCGTCAACGTGGTGGAGCGGGTGGCGGCCGATGTGATGCGGCTGGAACTCGAACTGGCCGAAGGGTGCTGGTTCGATCTGCGCCCCGGGCAGTTCATCCGGGTGAAGGTGCCCGGCACTGAGCAGATGCGCAGCTATTCGGTCTCCTCACCGCCGTCGGCGCTGCCGAAGATCGAACTGCTGATCCGGTTACTGCCCGGCGGGGTGATGTCGCAGTGGCTGCTGGACAGCGCCGCTGTTGACGATGTCCTCGAAATTTCAGGGCCCTATGGCTCGTTCTTTCTGCAGGACGGCAACAAGGCGCCGCATGTGATGATCGCCGGCGGCACCGGGCTCGCGCCGATGATGGCGATGCTCGATACGCTGCGTGCACGGCCGGGGCGCAAGCCGCCGATCCTGCTCAGCTTCGGCTGCCAGAGCGCCGAGGGGCTGTTTCACCGCGAGGCGATTGCCCTGCGCGAACTATGGCTGCCCGGCCTGACGGTGCAGATCTCGGTCGATCGCGGGCCGGCGCCCGAAGGCGTACGGGTGGGCAATCCGGTGCAGGCGATCGGCGCCGACGGGCCGCTCGATCCCGCCACGGTCGCCTATCTATGCGGCCCGCCGGGCATGCTGGAGGCCGGGCGCGCGCATTTGCTCAAGCTGGGGCTTGCGCCCGACAATATTCATATGGAACAATTCTCTGCCAGCTGATCTTGAACAGGAGTGGGAATATGGGGGTTGATAGCCTGGGCTATGTCGCGCTCAACGTCAGCAAGATCGGCGAATGGTCGGTGCTGATGGAGCAGGTGTTCGGGATGGAGCCGCGGCCGCGCGATGGCGCGATCGATTACCGGCTGGATAGCTATCATCACCGCTTCTCGCTCTATCCGTCGGACCATGACGGCGTGGCTGCGGTCGGCTGGGAAGTGGGCAGCACCGCAAAGCTTGAAGCCACGGTTGCCGCGCTGCGCACGCGCCAGATCGAGGTGACGCCCGGATCGGCCGAGCTTTGTGCCGAGCGCAAGGTCAAGCAGCTTTACAGCTTCATCTGCCCGATGATCGGGACGCGCAACGAGATCTATTACGGCCCGCTGACGACCAATACTGCGTTTACCCCCCGGCGCGGGATCAGCGGGTACAAGACCGGGACGCTCGGGCTGGGGCACGTGGTGTTCTGGGTGGCGGACCTTGCCGCCTCGGTGAAGTTCTATGAAGACGTGATGGGCTTCAACATCTCCGACTATATCGCGTGGGACGATAACGATGCGGTGTTCATGCACTGCAACCCGCGCCACCACACGCTGGCACTGATGAAGGAGGGGCCGGGCGCCCCAGCCGGCGCGCTGATGCACATCATGGTCGAGGCGCAGACCGCCGACGACGTCGGGTATGGCTATGATCTGGTGCGCGATCTGGGGATTCCGGTGATGATCGAGCCGGGCAAGCATTCGAACGACCACACCCAGAGCTTCTATCTCCAGACGCCCTCGGGCTTCTGGATGGAATATGGCTTTGGCGGGCGCGAGATCGGGCCGGACTGGCAAGTGACCAATTACGATGCGCCGATGCTGTGGGGCCACCGGTTCGTGGGAGGATGAAGGTGGGGCTCCGCGCCTGTCTGAGACGGATCGACGCGCGCGACCGCGATGTGCGCGGCTGGGCCTATCTGGATCGCACAGCCACCGGCGGGGAAGGGCCGCTGGCGGGGCTGGTGCTGGCGGTCAAGGACGTGATCGACGTCGCCGGGATGCCGACCACGCACGGCTCGCCGATCTATGCCGATGCCATTGCCAGCCGCGATGCAGCGGCGGTGGCGCTGCTGCGCGGGGCGGGCGCAGTGGTGCTGGGCAAGGCGGTGACGGCCGAGTTTGCCACGTATCATCCCGGCCCGACCGCCAATCCGCGCAATCTGGCCTTTACCCCCGGTGGCTCGTCGAGCGGCTCGGCGGCGCTGGTGGCCGATGGGCAGGCTGATCTGGCGCTGGGCACGCAGACGGCGGGATCGGTGATCCGCCCGGCCAGTTTTTGCGGAACATTCGGCTTCAAGCCGACCTTCGGGCGCTATCCGCTGGACGGGGTGCTGACCACATCGCGCAGTCTCGACACGCTGGGGCTGTTCGCGCGCAGCCTCGATATCCTGATCGCTGCCGATGCGGTGCTGTCGGGTGAGGGAACATCGCCGCCGGCCGAGGCGCCGCTCTCCATCGGGCTGTGCCCCAGCCCGGCGTGGCCCGCAGCGAGCGAGGAGATGCGCGGCGCTTTCACCGCCTTTGCCGAACGGCTGACTGAGGCCGGCCACGCCATGACGTTCCGGACCCTGCCCGAACCGTTCGAGCGGCTGGGCGATGCCCAGGCGCTGATCCACCGGCGCGAGGCGGGAATTGAACTGGGCGCGATCCGGCGTGATCATGCCGACCAGGTCAGCCCCGCCTTCATCGCCATGATCGATGCCGGGCTAGCCGAGAGCGAGGACGATTATCAGGCGGCACTGGCCCTCCAGCAGGAGTGCAAGGCGCTGGCGGGCGATGTGTTCGCCGGGGTCGATCTGTTGCTCGCGCCAGGCGCGCCCGGTGCGGCACCGCCGGGCCACGCGGCCACCGGCGATCCGGTGTTCCAGCGGATCTGGACCGCGCTGGGCGTGCCGTGCCTTGGGTTTCCGGCGGCATGGCGGGACGATGGACTGCCGCTGGGGCTGCAATTGATCGCGCCCGCCGGGACTGACCGGCAGCTGCTCGCCAACGCCGCAACCATTATCGCGCTCGCCGCGCCAAGGGAGAATTGACCATGGAACCGACGGCATCTGTTCCGTTCACGCCCGCAATGACCGCCGCTTACGAGCGGGCCCGGGCCAAGCTCGATCCGGCGCGGCTCAAGCAACTGCTGTTCGATATCACCGATATCCATTCACCCACCGGCGCCACCCGCAATGCGGCCGAGTTCGTGGCGGAGCACATGGGCAAGATCGGGCTCAAGCCAATGCTCGATCCGATGAGCCCGATTTCATCGAACGTGCTGGGCGAAAAGCGCGGCTCGGGCGGCGGGGCGACTCTGCTGCTCTATGCCCCGATCGACACGCACCTTGAGGGCGACGAGAGCGATTTTCCGTGGGCCGGCCCGGAACAGTTCGCCGATCTAAGGCCCTCGGCCAAGATGGTGGGGGACTGGGTTTACGGGCTCGGCTCGTCCAACCCCAAGGCGATGGTTGCCAGTCTGCTTGAAGTCGCGACGGTGCTGATCGAGGCCGACGTGCCGCTGGTGGGCACGCTTAACGTTGGCTTCGCCGATGGCGGCATGCCGGTGACGATCCCGCAGCGTGATAACGCCGGGATGAGCCACGGCGTCCATCATCTGCTCAACCGTGGCATGGCCCCCGATTTCGCGGTGATCATGAAGCCGTGGAACTGGGTCTATCACGAAGAGCCGGGAATGGGCTGGTTCAAGATTCAGGTTAAGGGCACGCTGGGCTATGCCGGGGTGCCGCGCGGGATTCCGGCCTTCCGCAGCTCAGTGGTGCCCGCCGCGACGGTTATCCTTGAGCTGGAGCAGTGGCTGATCGATTATGCCGAAAAGAACCGCTCGGGCGATATCTATCCGCACGGCTGGATCGCCGGGGTGCGCGGCGGCTGGCCCGAGCGGCCGGCATTCCCGAGCGCGGTGACCGAAATCTTCTTCGACGTTCGCATCAGCCCGCGCACCACCCCGGGTGAGGTGAAGGCCCAGTTCGAGGCGTTCATGACCGGGCTGGCCGAGCGCTTCCCCGAAATCGACTGCGACTGGGAAATGTATGGTTCCACCCCCGGCGGCACCACCGATCCGGCCAACTGGATCATCCAGTCCTGCCGGCGCGGGTGGGAAGCAATCGAGGGCAAGCCCTATGTCACCCCCGATCCGCTGGGCGGGCAGACCGACGGGGCCGCACTGCGCCGGCTGGGCGTGCCAACCGCGCGGATCGGCTGGCCGTGGCCGGCCGAAGGCTCGCCCGAGCCGATCGCCGAAGGGCTGGGCGGAATGGGCGCGACTTATGTGCCAGATCTGATGCCGTGCCTGGAGAAGATCCTCTATGCCTGCATCGATACGCTGATGCGCCCGCGCGCGGAACTGGGGCTGTGACCCGGCCTATTCGCTCGCGCGGTGGAGGGTGACCGAGGTGCGTGCGGATTCCTCGTAGATTCCGGTGATGACCGAGAGTAGCTCGGTCGCGTCTTCGGCGCGTGCGTCAAAATCGGCGAGGCTGCGGAAGCGGCGGATCAGGATCTCGCTGCGCAGCTTGGAATACTCGTTGGTCATCCGCTCACCCAGCTCGGTGATCGAATAGGTATAGTTCTTGGTCCCGGCTTCCTTGTTTTTCTGAATAAAACCAGAGCTTTCGAGCTTCCTGAGGCTGTACTGGATGTTCGGCAGATCGTCGCGGTTGAGCAGACGGGCAATGGTCGCGCCGCTTTTCGGGCGGTTCTGCATGCGAATGACGTGAAGGATCACGTGCTCGCCGTGCTTGAGTTCGGACAGACCGACCATCTCGTCCGCCGCCGCCACCCAGCGCGAAAAGGCTTCCAGCACGCGCATCATCGCGAACTCGAGTTCGGTCACCTTGAACTCGGTTTCATCGTTGGCGAGGTGCCAGCTGCGATAGTACTTTGATTTCATATCGGAATGCCTGCCCTCAACACAGCCACGGGATACCGCGCCTGTCGGCTAAGGCAAGCACGGTGTCGCGCTTATGGAAAAACTGCGGGAACGGCATCGAGCAGGCCATCCTTGGCGGTTTCCGGGGCGAAGTAAGTCCGCTTCGATTGGGCGATGCCCAGATCGATCAGCGTTTCGCACTGCTTGAAGGCGATCAGCCCGGGGTTGAGCACCGGCACTTCAAGCCGGCTGGCGAGCCAGGTGGCTGACTGGTGCATGGTGGTGGAGCCGAGGATGATGACATCAGCGCCGTCCTCGTCGATCGCCTTGCGCGCCTGCTCTTCCAGCTTGGCGAAGACGATGTCTTCCTTGCCGGCGAGCAGCTCGGCGGTATCGGGCCGGGTATCGATGTCGCGGATCGAGGCGAGGCGATGGCCAAGCCCGGTTTCGAGCGCGAGTTTGGTGTAGAGCGGATGCCAGCGCTTCCACATCGTCAGCACCGAGAAGGTCTTGCCGAGATCGGCAGCGAGGAAGAACGAGGCGCGGCCCGGACCCACCACCGGGATCGACAGGCGCGAGCGCAGCGCGGCAAGGCCGCTGTCGCTCATCGAATTGACGCAGACTGCGGCATAGCCCTGCTCCTCGGCGCGGGCGCCGGCATCGAGCACCCAGGCATCGGCAAGGGTCTGTTCGTAAGGCGAATCGATCAGGTTCGCGCCGCTGCGGGTGGCGACGAAATCAACCGCGATATCGGGGCGGAGCAGTCCGGCCGGAATCTGCGCGGCGAAACTGGGCAGCGCGACCGCCGGCACCGGCACCGGCACGATCATCAGGATGCGTTTGATGGCGGCCACGGGCATAAGTTCCTGTTTGTCAGACGAAGAAACGCCCCGGCCCGAACCCGGACCGGGGCGTTTCAAGTGGATCAGAAGCTGATGCGCGAGTGCACGGCGAAGGTGCGCGGCAGCTTGTAGGAGACCTCGTTACAACCGCAGAGCGTGGCCAGATCATAGCCTTGCAGGCCGATGCGGTGGTTGGTCAGGTTCTGCACGTTGACGCCAAGCTGCAGCAGCTTGCTCGACGACGTCCAGCTCAGGCCAAGATCGACATTGGCATAGGCGTTGAACTTGTCGGCATCGAAGTTGCGCAGATTGTAGTAGAACGACGAGGAGTACGAGATGTTGGCGTTGGCCGCCATCTCGCCGCCCAGCATGTCCCACCCATAGCGCAGGATCCCCGAGACCTGGGTCTCCGGCGCGTAAGTCGGCTTCACGTCTTTCCGGATCGGGCCGCCGAAGCGCAGCGGCACGTTCTTGACCTTGGCATCGAGCTGCGAACCCACGACCGCGATGTCGAGCCCCGGGTACGGGGTCGCCTGGATCGAAAGCTCGCCGCCGATGGTGCGGGCATCGGCGTTGATGACGTTGCCGGCCACGCCGGTGAACAGGAACGCCTGCGCGTTCTTGTAGTCATAGTAATAGATCGAGCCATTGAGCCGGACCTTGTTGTCCATGAACGACAGCTTGAAGCCGCCTTCGTAGGACCACAGGGTTTCGTCACCGTACTTGATCGCCGAGGCCGGGGTGGGCAGCCCGCCGTTGAGCGCGGCGTTGTAGCTGCCCGCCTTGGTGCCGCGGTTCACGCCGGCATAGATCAGCACATCGCTGTTCGGCCGGTATTCGAACTGCAGCTTGCCGGCCCACAGGGTCTTGCCGGCATGATCGGTGTAGGCCGAGGGTACGCCGCCCGGATAGACCGGCCCGATGGTGAACAGCAAGCCCTCGGCCGGCTGGATGGCCCGCGAATCCGGCGAGAAGAACAGCTGCTGGATGTCGTAGTAGTCCTTCTCCTCGCGGATGACCCGGCCGCCGAGGATCACGCGGAACTGGTCGGTCAGATCGTAGGAGAGCTGGCCGAACGCCGAGTAGCTGGCCGTCTTGAGACGCGCGGTAGTGGCGATATCGATCGGGTTGCCCGGGACGAGACCGTTGACCGGAGCCTTCAGGCCGTTCCTCGACAGGTTGTTGATGTGGAGGAAATAGACGCCCGCCACCCAGTCGAGTTTGTCGGTCTTGCCGTTGAAGCGAACTTCTTGGGTAATGCTCTCGGCTTTGACGTTGCCATAATTGGCGAGCTGGTTGGCAGGACCGGAATCGACGTCGATGAACAGCAGCTTCTTGAAGTTCTTGTAGTCGGTAACCGTCGAGAGCGTGATGTTGTCGTTGATTTCGAACTTGGTGCGCAGGTTCAGGCCCCAGGTATCGACATGGCCCTGATCCTTGAAGGCAAAGTCGCTCGAGAACAGGTTGCCCGGACCGTCCGGGTCAATCCAGCCGAAGTAATCGGCACCGGCCGGGCGGCCGTAGATCTCGTTCGGACCACCAACGACGCCATTGTTGTCGAGGTCCGAACCGGCATCGCCATTGATCACGTTGGGACCGCCGTTGACGCCGATCGAAGCGCGGGTCTCGTTCGGGCCGACATCGAGCACGTTGATGAGTTCACCATTCGCATCGTACTGCGCGATGGTCGGCTTGTTCTGGTACGGACCGGTGCTGACCCGTGCGCGCGAACCGTTGGCCGAGAAGATGATCTGCGATCCGCTGGAGGGTTCGAACAGCAGAGTGAAGCGGCCCGACAGGGTATCGTCGTCGCCCAGGTTCGCACCCGCACCTGGCCCCGGCGAGCCACCGACCGCGCCCAGCGGGTAGAGGTTGCGCAGGTAGGGCTGCTGCTTGTTCCAGCGGCCAGCGACGCGCACGCCGACGGTATCGCTGACCGGGCCGCCAACCGCGCCTTCGGCGGTGAAGACGCCGGGGTTGGAGGGGCTGTCCATCACGCCGTAGCGGGTGTCGAGGTAACCCTCCCACTTGGTGAGCGAGGGCAGGTGGCTGATGTAGTGGATCAGACCGCCGGTGGCGTTGCGGCCAAACAGGGTGCCTTGCGGACCCTTGAGCACTTCCACCCGATCGATATCGAACACCGCGAACGACTGGCCCTGCGCGATGGCAATATAGCCTTCGTCCAGATAGACCGCATTCGGTGCCTCGACGATGTCATTGAAATCGTTCTGGGTCACGCCGCGGATGGTGAACTGGGTGTTCTGGCCGGCGAGGCTGCCCGAAATGTGGACGCCTGGCGAGAACGCGGCGATATCCTGGCTCGACTGAATGTTGAGCGCGCGCAGCTGCTCGCCCGAATAAGCGCTGATCGCGATGCCGACGTTCTGGATGTTCTCCTCGCGCTTCTGCGCGGTGACGACGATGTCGCCGTCGAGGATCGAGTTGTTGTCCTTCTCCGGCGCATCCTGCGCAGCGGCGGGCATTGCCCAGCCCATCGCAAGCACGGCACACGTGGCAAGCACTGTCTGTCTGGTGGTTCTCATGTGGCTCCCCTTAAAAGCTCTGTGAGGTATTTGTCGTTGTTCCCCCCGCGCGGATTTCCGCTGCGGTTGTTTTCATTCCTGCAAATGAAACTCATATTGAAAGTCAATAAAAAGTCAATCAAAGATAGGCCGCTCCGTCCGTTCATGCCGGCCAGTGCGCCAGCAGATGTTCGGCGCTGCGCAAGGCGAGTGCGTGGTTGGTGAAGTTGGGGTTCATCGCACCGGCAGTGGGATAAAGCCCCGGCCCGGCGATGAACAGGTTGGCGATATCGTGGCTGCGCCCGTAGCTGTCCGTCACCGAGGATTTCGGATCGCGGCCCATGATCGTGCCGCCCATCATGTGGGCGTTGGCCATCGGATTGGCCCACGGTTCGCTGGCGCCGCCGGCCTTGATCACCTTCAGCCCGAGCTCGGCCGCGCGTTCCCACAACTTGACCGATTCGGGTGCGAAGGTGTGGACCACGCGCGGGGTTCGGCCGCCGCCCGGGCCGGTGCGGCCGCTCAGTTCCACCCGGTTTTCGGCCACCGGCAGGCCTTCGCCGAAGCCGAACATCACCGCAAGGTGATGTACCGCGCGGTCCATGAACTTGGTCAGCGCCGGGCCGAACAGATCGGCCCGTGCCATCGCCACGCCCAGCAGGTCATTGGGCTTCATCGTGGGGGCGAGCTGCCACTGCAGGCTGCCGAAGGCCCCGCCGCCCAGCGCGGTCTTGGGATAGTGATCCATGTTGGTGGCCTGCGCGCCGGTGACGCCGAGGTAGTTTTCAGTCTCCTCGCCATCGAAGAAGCCATAGATCGCAGCGATCGAATGCGTCATGAAATAGCGCCCGGCGAGGCCCGACGAATTGCCCGCCCCGCCGCTCCACCCGTCGGCCGCGCTGTTCAGGAGGATCGCCGGGTTGCCGATGGTCGAGGCGGCCATGATCACCACTTTGGCGAGCGCAGTGCGGGTTTCGCCTGAGGCATCGACATATTCGACCCCGGCGGCCTCGTGCGGATTGCGACCCGGCAGCACGCGGGTGACGTGGGCGCCGGTGACGAACTTCGCGCAAGCCTTCACCGCGCGGGGATGGTAGGTGACGAGCGGATTGGCGAGCGCGCCAATCGGGCACCCGGCGTCGCACCAGCCATCATAGACGCAGGCGGGACGGCCTTTGTAGTCCTGCGATAGGATCGCCATCGGGCTGGGTGCGGTTTTCATCCCCAGCGCGGTGAACCCGCGCGAAAGCAGGCGGGCCTGCGCGAACTGCTGCAGCGGGGGGAGGGGATAGGGCGCGCCGGCCGGGCGCCACACTTCGGCCTCGGCATCGCCGGAAACCCCTACTTCTTCCTGAATCCGGTCATAATAGGGCCGCAGATCGTCGTAGCCGAGCGGCCAGTCGAGCCCCTTGCCGTGATCCGATTTCATCGTGAAATCGGAGGGCATCAGCCGCGGCCAGGTACCGTAATGGTGCAGCGCCGCCCCGCCGATCCCCCAGCCGTTGTTGAAGCCCGCGCCGAAGGCATGCCCGCCGGTCGATTCCACCGCCGGGCCGCCCCAGCGCAGCCGGCGCGACCAGATCAGCGAGCTGTAGAGATCCCCGGTGGTCCACGCCGGGCCCGGTTCGAGCACCAGCACCGACTTGCCCGCCTCGGCCAGATGCGCGGCAAACAGATTGCCCGCCGCGCCTGCGCCGACGATCACTGCGTCCGTGGAGGAGGCGGCCTTGCCGGTCACCAGTCGCTCGGCGGTTCGATGTGGGCCATGTAGGGCACGTTCAGCTGTTCGAAGGCGGCGCGGGTGCCATAGACCAGATCGGCGGCATCGCTGCGCACTGCGAGGTAGAACAGCGGGGCAGGCGGCCCTGCCCACGGCGTGATCTGGCCGGGCAACATCGCGGCAATCAGCGGGTTGGTTTGCGCGGCGGTGCCTTTGGCGAACGGCTTTCCGAATGCAGCTGCGGCCGCGCCATCGAGCGCGGCGAGCCCGGTCTTGTAGAACGCATCATGCGGCGGCAGCACATCGAGATAGCGCGCCGTCAGCAGCGACTGGCTGTGCGGCCGGGCGAGGTTGGCATCGACATAATGCGCGATCCCGGCCTTGCGCGCGCCGGGTACCAGTGCATCCCCGAACGCTTCGAGTTGCGCGGCTTCGGCGGGGGAGAGAATCTTCAGGCGGGCGCCGCGGCGGCGCGCTTCGGCGGGCGACAGCATCGCGTCAACCCCGCCCAGCTGGAACGCGAACAGGCCTATCGCGGCGGACTTCAGCAAAGTCCGCCTGGTGGCGTCCGGACCCTCAATCGCGCTGCGCATGGCCAACGCCCTCCGTTCCAAGGCAATATTTGAAGCTTAAACTAAATGCGCGACCTGTCCAGAAACATTTTGAGCTTCTTGCCCGGTCGCGCTAGGGTCAAATTGAAAGTCGATTGAAAATCGATAAAATAACTTCCGGCGGAGAAGCGGCATGAGCGAAAACCCCGAAATCGGCCAGTTTGTCGATACTTGCGGCTACCGGACGAACTATCACGATCACGGGTCCGGGCCGGTCATGCTGGTGCTGCACGGATCGGGTGCGGGGGTCTGCGGCTGGGCCAACTGGCGCACGTTCATCCCGGCGATGCAGGACCGTTTCCGCATCATCGCGCCCGATCTGGTCGGCTTCGGCTATACCGAGACCCCGGCCGATTTCGAATTCCGCTTCATGGATTCGTGGGTGGAACAGATCATCGCCCTGCTCGACGCTTTGGGGATCGAGAAGGCGCACGTCGTTGGCAACAGCTTCGGCGGCTCGCTCGCGCTGTGTCTGGCTTGGAAACACCCCGAGCGGATCGACCGGCTGGTGCTGATGGGGCCGGGCGGCTGGCCCGCGCGGGTCAACGAGAACCTTGAACTGCTGTGGGATTTTCAGCCGACCGCCGACCACATGAAGCGCGCGATGAGCGTGATGGCCTGGAATCAGGCGCTCATCACCGATGAACTGGTGGCGATGCGGCTGAAGGCCTGCTCACGCCCCGGCGCGCTCGACCACTTCCGCCGCCTGTTCCCTGCTCCGCGCCAGCGCTGGCTCGATGCGCAGTGCCTGCCGATCCATGCTTTGCAGTCGATCACCCATCCCACGCTGCTGGTCCACGGCCGCGACGATAGGGTGGTCGATCCGCAGGTTTCGTGGAACCTCCACCAGCACTTGCCGAACTCCGAACTCCACACGATCGCCAAGTGCGGCCACTGGACGATGATCGAACACGGGCCGCTGTTCCGGCGTCTGACCGGGGATCATTGCGCGGGCTAAAAGCTCACACTTCCCAAACCGGCGCGGTCAAACGGCGCTTGCCGTCGGCGGACGTGCCCGGAGCGTCGCGCGTAACGCCGATGCGGTCCCACAGCTTGCACGTCACCTGCTTGTGCTTCTGGTCGAGCCCTTCGCAGTAGTTCGAAAATTCGCACAGCCGCACCGCATCGCCGTGCCCGAGGCGGACCTTGCGGAACCAGTCCGGATCGGCGAGCGACTGGCGGGCGGAGGCGACGATGTCGGCCTCGCCATTTTCCAGCATCGCCTCGGCCATGGCAAAGTTGTGGACCCCGCCGGCGGTGACCACCGGCGTTTCCAGGCCGGCGGCGCGGATCGCGGCGCGGATGGTGGCCGCCGCCGCCAGATTGCGGCCGAAGGGCCCGCGCGCGTCGGAGATGTAGGCGGGCATGCACTCGTAGCCGCTGGGGCCAGTATAGGGGTAGGCCGCTTCGCCGACTTTGGGCTGGAGCGCGTCCTCGAACTTGCCTCCGCGCGAGAGCGAGACGAAGTCCATCCCGGCGCGGGCGAATTCGGCGGCAAAGAACGCGGCATCAGCCACCGTGCTGCCGCCCGCTACGCAATCTTCGGCCAGCATTCGGCAGCCGACCGCGAGGTTCGGCGAGACCTGCGCCCGCACTGCGCGGTAAACCTCCAGCGGCAGCCGCACCCGGTTTTCGCGCGCGCCGCCGTAGCCATCGCCGCGCGTGTTCAGCGCGGAGAGGAACGAGGCCATCGTGTAGGCGTGGGCATAGTGCAGTTCGATCCCGTCAAACCCAGCCGCCTCGGCCCGTGCGGCGGCATCGGCGAACAGGGTGGGGAGGACTTGCGGCAGTTCGGCAATGTGCGGCCGGTCAGTGTCGATTACGCGTTCGCGGAAGCCGTGGGTCAGCGATTCGCGCTCACGCGGGGTCAGCGCGGCGTGGAGGTCCTCGTCGGGCATGGCCGCCAGTGCGGCGCGCACGGCGGCGTCGTCGCTCTGCCCGGTGGCGGCGCGGTGGCGATCGGTGACGATGAGGAACCGTTCAAGGAATGCGCCGCGTGCGGGTCGGCGCTTAATCGAGAGGAAATCGATCAGCTGGATCAGCAGCCGCGTCTCGCCGCCGCTCGCCTCGCGCACAGCCTCGACCAGCCGGGCGAGGCCCGGGATGAAGCGGTCATCACCGATCCGCAGCAGCGGGCCGGAAGGAACATCGCGGATGCCGGTCGCCTCGATCACGATCGCGCCGGGGCGGCCCTCAGCAAAGCGGGCGTACCAGTCAATCACGTCCTGCGTCACTTCGCCTTCGGGCGTGGCGCGCCACGGTACCATCGCCGGCACCCAGGTGCGCTGCGACAGGGTGAGCGGGCCGAGGGAGAGTGGCGAGAACAGACGCGCGCCGGCGGCTTCTTCCGCACTCGGCCAGCGGCCCGGTTCGGGCCGGAAGACGATGCGTTCGGCAGGTTTGAACAAGTCCGTCTCCCCGGGCTGGACAATATTTCAAGTTTAAAATATCTACCCGGGCTACGGCCCTGTCAAGGCGCACGGGAGATTGCTGATGAGGGTTCTGCAACCGGCCGGATGGCCCCGGCCCAAAGGATACGCGAACGGGATCGCCGCGCGCGGTGAAATGCTGTTCCTTGCCGGATGCGTTGGCTGGGACGCAGACGGCCGCTTCCCCGGCGGGCTGGTCGCCCAGTTCCGGCAGGCGCTGCAGAACATCGTTGCGATCCTTGCCGAAGGCGGCGCCCGGCCCGAGCATATCGTGCGCATGACCTGGTACATCACCAGCCGCGACGATTACCTGAAGTACGGGGCCGAGATCGGCGCGACGTACCGCGAGATCGTCGGCAAGCATTTCCCGGTGATGGCGGTGGTGCAGGTGGTGGCGCTGGTCGAGGCCGAGGCCGAGATTGAGATCGAGGTGACGGCGGTTATTCCGGACTAAGCTGGCGCGGCGCTCAGGCCGCTTCTTCCAGCATCTCCGTCAGTTTCGCGCCTTTTTCATCGGCGAGGGCCGCGTCGCGCAGCCGGCGGAGCAGCGGGGCGAGGCCGGTCTTGCCCTGGCGCGCATCATAGGCGGCCATGATCCGGGCGAAATTGGCGCTGCCGCGGGCGTGAGTATCGCTGTAGCCGCGCACCAGCTTCTGGCAGCGCAGCAGTTCCACCGCCGCGGCGTAATCGCTGGCTGCGCAGGCACGCACCCGTTCCAGCCATGCTTCGATTGCCGCATTCTCGCGCGCATAGCGGATCGTTGAACGTCGCCACCGCGCGCCCGCCGCGAGCAAGCGCAGCATGGCATAGCCGCGTAAGCTTGAGGTTCGCACCTGCCGTCCTTTGGCAAAGAACCGGCCCAGCCAGCGCTGCCGGCTGACCCACTGACCAAGCGCGGGGGGCAGCGAATCGGCCACTTCTTCCAGCCGGGGGTGCATGAATTCGGTGACCGCGACGATCTGATCGGGCGCGGCGTTGATTTCGCTGCGGAAGCGTTCGAACCGGCTGCCGCGGGTTTTGAGTTCGGCGACGCGGTTGGTGTCCTCGAAGGTCATCCACAGCGCGAGATGGCGCGCCGCTTCGCGCACCAGTTCGTGGCGCTTGCCGCTCCCGCCGGCGGCGGCATCCCACTCCGCAACCGCGCGCAGCCGATCAAGGTACAGCGCGCCATAGGCGAGATCCTGATAATCGATCGTCCGGCGCAGCCCCTCGGTGGCGAATTCGCGGGCAATGAACGGGAGTTCTGCCGCGATCCGCGCGACCAATGGGGTGACCGCCGGGGGCACGGGCAAAGCTGCGGGCTCCGCCGGGGCGGCCGCTGCGCTGGACGGGTGACCATCGCGGGCGCGGTTATAGGCAAGCGCGAAGGTGCGCAGGTTCGGCTCGATCGCAAAGCCGCTCTCGCGGATGACCTGTTCGAACACTTCGCGGGGGATCGGCAATGCGCCCGATCCGGCGAGCGCGCCGAACATCGCCGCGCTGATCACGCTGCCGCCCTCGCGCGCGGTCTGGTCCATGTCGAAGCCGATCCAGCGCTTGGCCCGCGCCTGCGCCGATTCGGCCACCGCCCCGCCGTCGGCCCGCCCGTCGCTCATCGCGATCTTCTCGGCAATCGCATAGACCCGGTGCGTCGAGCCGATCAGGATGGTGCGTTCGGGGGTGACGAACCCGCGCATGATCGCGCGGCCGGCCTCCATCAGTTCGGAAGCGACCACCACATCAACATCGCCCGGCACCGGCATTAGCGCCAGCACGGGCTCCTTGCCCTTGGCCGCGATCGCCGTCTCGGGGAACAGTTCGACGTAGTAGATCGTCGCGCCGGTGCGCTGCGCCACCCCTTGCACAGAAGTGAGCTGCGCGCGGAAGCCCGCCAGTTCGCCGGCGCGCACCGTCCAGTCGGCCATGACCCCGCCGCCCTGACCGCCAAGCGCCATAATCGCGATGTTGAGCGGCCGGGCCGCATCCTGCGCCATGATCAGAACGCGAACTGGGCGCGGCGGCGGGCGGCGCGGGCCTGGAAGAAGCCGATCACGCTATCGCGCAGCCGCTGGCGAAGCCGGTCCCACCGGCTTGGGTTGAACACCATGTCGGCGCGGTAGAAGCTGGGGCAGAGCACCGCGGCATGGGCGGTTTCGCCGCAGTGGCCGCAGCCGACGCAATCGTCGAGCACCTGCACGATCGGATCGTCGCGCAGCGGATCGGGGTTGTCCTTCAGCGTCAGGGTGGGGCAGCCGGAGAGGCGGATGCACGAATGATCGCCGCTGCAGGTATCGGCATCGACCCCGAAGCGTTCCTTGACCACGCGCTCACCGGCTTTGACTGCCTTGTTGAACAGCGGCTTCACGCGGCGCTGCTTGTTCAGCATGCACTCGGATTCGGCGATGATGATCTTGGGGCCCTTGAAGTCGGTGGTCATCGCTTCGGTGAGGGTGCGGGTCATCGCATCAAGGTCATAGCTGCGCACAGTCCGCACCCACTCGCCGCCGACGCCGCGAATGGCGTTTTCCATCGGATGCTTGGTGGTGCGGGTGCGGTTGGTGGCGCGGCTGGAGAGGATATCCTGCCCGCCGGTGGCGGCCGAATAGCCGTTGTCGACCAGGATCGTCACTCCGTCGTTGCGGTTGAACACCGCGTGGCCGACGCCCGAGGTGAGGCCGTTATGCCAGAACCCGCCATCGCCCATCACCGAAACGGTGCGCTGCGAGGCATCGGCCTGAAACGCCGAGGCCCCAGCCATGCCGAGGCCATAGCCCATCGTGGTGTTGCCCAGATTGAACGGCGGCAGGATCGAGAAGATGTGGCAGCCGATATCGCCCGAGACGTGGAACTCGCCGATTTCCTTTTCCACCAGCTTCATCGCGGTGAAGATCGGCCGTTCCGGGCAGCCGGTGCAGAAGCCCGAGGGCCGCGCCGGGACCACATCAGCCAGCGGGATCTGGTTCGCGCCGATATTCTGATCGGGCAGGTTGGCCTTGGCGGCAAAGGCAGGGGCGTGTTCGCGCAGGAACCGCGCGAGCCCGTCGCTGATCACCTTGCCGGTATATTCGCCGGCCAGCGGCAGCGTTTCCTTGCCGACCAGCCTGGTCTGCAGATCGGCCCGGCGCAGGATGGTGTTGAGCGAATGCTCGATAAACTCGGGCTGGCCTTCCTCGATCAGGAACACCGCTTTCTTGTCGGCGCAGAACCCGACGACTTCGCTGTCGATCAGCGGATAGGTGACGTTGAGGACATAGATCGGAATCTCGGTCTCGCCGAAGCTGTTGGCGAGGCCGACCAGTTCGAGCGCCCGGATCAGGTTGTTGTACATGCCGCCCTGAACGATGATCCCGCAATCGCCGGTGTGGCCGCCGAGGAATTCGTTGAGGCGATTTTCGCGGATGAATTTGACCGCCGCCGGCCAGCGCTGGGCGATCTTCTCGCGCTCGTGCAGAAAGTTCGCGGGCGGCAGCACGATCCGGTCCGTATCGCGGTGGGGGTGCTCCATCGCGTCCTTCAGGCCGAAAGCGGGGCGGACGTTGTCCTTGGCCTCGAACCGGCCATAGAGGTGGCACGAGCGGACACGCAGTTCGAGCATGACCGGGGTGTTGGAAGCTTCGGACAGCTCGAAGCCCTTTTCAACCATGTTGACGATCGAGGGCAGATTGGGCCGCGGATCGAGCAGCCAGATCTGTGATTTCATCGCGAAAGCGTGGGTCCGCTCCTGCATGATCGAGGAACCTTCGCCGTAATCCTCACCGACGATGATCATGGCCCCGCCGGTCACCCCGCCCGAGGCGACGTTGGAGAGGGCATCGGAGGCGACATTGGTGCCGACCACCGATTTCCACGCCACTGCCCCGCGCAAAGGATAATTGACGCTGGCCGCCAGCATCGCCGCGGCCGAGGCCTCGCTCGCGGAAGCCTCGAAGCGAATGCCGAGTTCGCCCATGATCTCCTGCGCATCGGCGAGGACATCTAGCAGGTGCGAGATCGGCGAGCCCTGATAGCCGCCGACATAGGAAATGCCCGATTGCAGCAGCGCCTTGGTGACCGCGAGGATGCCTTCGCCGGCGAATTCCTCGCCGCTGCCGATGCGCAGCTTTTCAACTTCCTTGGCGAATGAGCGTTCGGCCACCGGCGTTCCTTCAGGCGGGAACGAGCGCCAGCACGCGCAGCGGGCTGCCCGAACCGTTCTCGATCTTGAGCGGAGGCGCGACGATCACCGCGCCCGTGGGCGGGAGCTGATCGAGGTTCGTCATGCACTGCAGGCCATATTTGCCCGCGCCGTGCATGTAGTGATGGCAGGGGTACATCGGCTCCATCAGGAACGCCTGGCCGGCATCGGTGCCGACGCATTCGGTGCCGAAGCCCAGCACATCGCGCTCGTTGATCATCCACAGTGTGCTCGCCGCGTCCGGGCCGGGCGAGTGGGCGCCGTTATCATCAAGGTTGGTGTAATTGGCGGGATCGGCGATCTTGCGCCAGTCGCTGCGCAGGAACACCCAGCTGCCCGCCGGGATGCGGCCATGCTGCGCTTCCCATGCCTCAAGCACTTCGATCGAGAGGATGAAATCGGGGTTGGCGGCGACTTCCTTCGTGCAGTCGATCACGCAGACCGGAGCGACAAAGCGGGCCGGGTCGATCGTATCGACCGCGCCGTTTTCCACGTCCTTGCCGGTGACCC
>CANGQZ010000021.1 GCA_947455865.1 Sphingomonadaceae bacterium | reverse complement strand
GAGATCGACCGGCTCGCCGCCGAACGCGGGCTTTGCTGGCCAGGCCGGACTGCATTTCTGGCGCGGATCATGCCCGAACATGCGCGGCGCGGCGAAAGCGAGGGGGTGGCGCTGATTGACGGATCGGTGCTGGTCAACGCGCCGTTCGCCGATGCGATGGCCGTGCTGCGCGACCGCCCAGCACAGCGCGAGGTGGACCGGCGGTTCGTCTATATCGATCCCCGGCCGGACCGAGTGGGCGGCCTCACCCGCGACGATCCGCGTGCACCGGGTTGGTTTTCGGTGATTTTTGGCTCGCTCGCCTCGATCCCGCGCGAACAGCCGATCCGCGACAATCTGGAGGCGCTGGCGGCACAGTCGCGCGAAATGGCGCGGCTGCAGGCCATCGTCGAGGCGCTGCGCCCCGAAGTTGAAGAGGCGGTCGAAAAGCTGTTCGGGTGGACGCTGTTTCTCGATCATCCCACGGTCAAGCGGCTGGCAGCATGGCGTAACCGGGCCAATGCCGAAGCGATCGTGCACGCCGGTTTTGCGTATCATGGCTATGCGCAGGTCAAGTTCGCCGGGGTGATCGACGGGATCGCCGCGCTAGTCCATCAGGCCGCACCGGGGCTGCGCTTGGCGAATGCCGATGCGGTCTCCGCTCACCTCTCCCAGTACTTGCGCACGCAAGGGATCGACCGGCTTTCGGACTTGCGCGGCAGCGCCACCGAGCCGGCCGTGGCGTTCTTCCGCACGCACGATCTGGCGTTTCGCATTCGCCGGCTGCGCCTGCTGGCGCGGCGGCTGACGCAGGATTGGGAAGACGACCCCGAGGTTTCGGAAGACGCCCGTCATGCCGCGCGCGATGCGGTTTACCGCGCCTTGGCGCTTTACTTCGAGCGCGAGCCGCTGGCGCACCTTGGCGCCGATTTTCCCGAGGTCGCGGCGCGGGTGTTCGAAGATCCCGGCGCAGTGCTCGACCTTGTGGCGCGGCGCCGCCAGTTGCCCGCGGCCGACAGTGCCGCGGACGCGGTGCTGGCTGCGGCGATGGCCGAAATGCCGGTGGCGCTGCGCCGCCGGGTGCTGCTCGCCTATCTGGGGTTTCCCTATTTCGACACGGTGACACTGCCCTTGCTGCGCGGCGAAGGGCTGACCGAGTTCGATCCGGTCAAAGTCGACCGGATCTCACCCGACGATTGCAGCTCAATCCGCACCGGCGGCGCGCGCGCCACGCTGCGCGGGGTGGAGTTCTATAATTTCGGCGCGTTCTTCAGCCGCGCTTACCGCGAGAACGATTACTTGTGGGGCCGGCTGCACGGTGCGGAACGGATGATCGACCTTGCCGTCTCGGCCCTGCCCGAAGGGAAGCTGGTCGATCCCGGCGAACTGCGCCGATTCAAGCGCGAGGCGTTTCTGGCGATCCTGAGCGAGGAGGAAGGCCGGCTGCGCGCCGATCCCGTGCTGGTGCCGGGTCTGCGCGCGGAAGTGCTGCGCAAGATGGCCTGAGCGGCGCGCTTATTCGGTAAGATCGCTCCACGCGTCCTTGATCCGGTCAAAAAAGCCGCGCGATTGCGGGCTTTCCTCACCGGTCTCGGTGGCCTGCAGTTCGCGCAGCAATTCCTTCTGCCGCGCGGTCAGGCGGGTCGGGGTCTCGACCTGGATTTCGACCACCAGATCGCCCTTGCCGCGGCCCTGCAGCACCGGCATCCCGCCGCCACGCTGGATCAACTGCTTGCCCGACTGGATCCCGGCGGGAATGGCTATCGTGTGCCGCGCGCCGTCAAGCCCGGGGATGGCGATTTCGCCGCCAAGCGCGGCAGTTGTGATGCTGATCGGCACGCGGGTGAGCAGCGTCGTCCCGTCGCGTTCGAACATCGCGTGGCGGCGAACGTGGACGAAGATGTAGAGATCGCCCGAGGGCGCGCCGAACGGCCCGGCCTCGCCCTTGCCGGTAAGGCGGATGCGGGTGCCGTTATCAACGCCGGGGGGAATCTGCACGTCGAGCGTCTGCGGCTTGTCGACCCGGCCTTCGCCGCGGCAGGCGCGGCACGGGCTTTCAATCACCTCGCCGCGACCGTGGCAGGTCGGGCAAGTCCGCTCGACCATGAAGAAGCCCTGCTGGGCGCGGACTTTGCCGTGCCCGCCGCACATGTTGCAGCGCCGCGCCCCGGTTCCGGGCGAAGCACCCGAGCCGGCGCAGGGATCGCACCGGGTAGAAACCTCGATCTCGATCTGCGCCTGCTTGCCGTGGAAAGCCTCGTCGAGGCCGATTTCCATGTCGTAGCGCAAGTCCGCACCGCGCCGCGCCTGCTGGCGCCCGCCGCCGCCGAACGCGCCGCCGA
Organism: Sphingomonadaceae bacterium; assembly: GCA_947455865.1. Classification (GTDB taxonomy): domain Bacteria; phylum Pseudomonadota; class Alphaproteobacteria; order Sphingomonadales; family Sphingomonadaceae; genus Novosphingobium. The sequence continues at coordinate 21,839 of CANGQZ010000021.1, read as the reverse complement.
AAATCGTCTCGAAGATGTCGCCGATATCGCCAAACCCGGCCTCGCCGCCGCTGGCGCCGGGGCCGCCCTGCTGGAACGCGGCGTGGCCGTAGCGATCATACGCAGCGCGCTTCTGGGGATCCTTGAGGCACTCATAGGCCTCGTTGATGGCCTTGAAGCGGTTTTCGGAAACGTCGCAGCCCGGATTTTTGTCCGGGTGATACTTCATCGCCAGCTTGCGGTACGCGGTCTTGAGAGTCGCGTCGTCGGCGGTCCGTTCGACCTCGAGCAGTTCGTAAAAGTCGATCTCGGCTGCCATCGCCCCGTCCCTGAAGCAAGCCGCCGCCCGCGCGGAAACGCGGACGGCGGATCGAAATTAGCCCAGCATCAAGCCTTGTTGTCGTCGACTTCCGAGAACTCGGCATCGACCACATCTTCGCCGCCTTCGGCTGCCGCAGCGGCAGCCCCCGGCGAAGCGGCTGCGGCCTGCTCCTTCTCGTAGATCGCCTGACCCATCTTCATGGCCTTTTCGGTAAGGGCTTGGGTCTTGGCGGTCATCGCCTCGATATCGCCGCTTTCGATCGCGGTCTTGGTCTCGGCAATCGCGGCTTCGATCTCGGCCTTGAGACCAGCGTCGATCTTGTCACCATTGTCGGCCAACTGACGTTCAGTGGCGTGAACCAGACTGTCGGCGTTGTTGCGCGCCTCAGCCGCCTCGCGCCGCTTCTTGTCCTCATCGGCGAACTTCTCGGCGTCGCGGACCATCTGGTCGATATCGGCATCGGACAGCCCGCCCGAAGCCTGGATACGGATCTGCTGTTCCTTGCCGGTGCCCTTGTCCTTCGCCGAAACGTTGACAATGCCGTTGGCGTCGATGTCGAACGTGACCTCGACCTGCGGAACCCCGCGCCTCGCCGGCGGAATACCGACAAGGTCGAACTGGCCAAGCAGCTTGTTGTCCTGCGCCATCTCGCGTTCGCCCTGGAACACCCGGATCGTCACCGCCTGCTGGTTGTCCTCGGCGGTCGAGTAGATCTGGCCCTTCTTGGTCGGGATGGTGGTGTTGCGGTCGATCATCTTGGTCATGATCCCGCCCAGCGTCTCGATCCCCAGCGACAGCGGGGTGACATCGAGCAGCAGCACGTCCTTGACGTCGCCCTGCAGCACGCCGGCCTGGATGGCCGCGCCCATGGCTACAACCTCGTCCGGGTTGACGCCGGTGTGCGGTTCCTTGCCGAAGAACTCCTTCACTGCATCGCGCACCTTCGGCATGCGGGTCATGCCGCCGACGAGCACGACTTCGTGAATGTCCGAAGCCTTGAGCCCGGCATCGGCAATGGCCTTGCGGCAGGGCTCCATCGTCCGCTGAATCAGATCGCTGACCAGCCGTTCCAGATCGGCGCGGGTGATCGTCTCGACCAGATGCAGCGGGGTGGTGGCGCCGCCTTCCATGCGAGCGGTGATGAACGGCAGGTTGATCTCGGTGGTCTGCGCGCTCGACAGCTCGATCTTGGCCTTTTCGGCAGCTTCCTTGAGCCGCTGCAGCGCAAGCCGGTCGGTCTTGAGATCAAGCCCTTCCTTGGCCTTGAACTTATCGGCCAGATATTCGACCAGCTTGATGTCGAAGTCTTCACCGCCAAGGAAGGTGTCGCCGTTGGTCGACTTCACTTCGAACACGCCGTCGCCGATCTCGAGGATCGAGATATCGAAGGTGCCGCCGCCAAGGTCGTAAACCGCAATGGTCTTGCCGTCCTGCTTGTCGAGCCCATAGGCGAGTGCGGCCGCAGTCGGCTCGTTGATGATGCGCAGCACTTCGAGGCCGGCAATCTGGCCGGCGTCCTTGGTCGCCTGACGCTGTGCGTCGTTGAAGTAGGCGGGGACGGTGATGACCGCCTGAGTAACCGTTTCGCCCAGATAGCTCTCGGCGGTTTCCTTCATCTTCTGCAGGATGAAGGCGGAAATCTGCGACGGGCTGTAATCCGTACCGCCCGCAGTAACCCACGCGTCGCCGTTCTTGCCTTTGGCGATGGTGTAGGGGACCAGCCCCATGTCCTTCTGGGTCAGCGGGTCTTCAAAGCGGCGGCCGATCAGGCGCTTGACCGCAAAGATGGTGTTGTCCGGATTGGTGACAGCCTGACGCTTGGCCGGCTGCCCGATCAGCCGCTCACCGTCCTTGGTGAACGCAACGATCGACGGCGTGGTGCGCGCGCCTTCCGAATTCTCGATAACCTTGGGCTTGCCGCCGTCCATCACGGCGATGCAGCTGTTCGTGGTGCCAAGGTCGATACCGATGACTTTACCCATTATATCCCGTTCCTTACGTCGCTTGTTGACACCGCGCGGCCCGGTTTCCCAGTCGGTCTTCCCATGAAGGCGAAGCCCCCCGGCGGCTCGTTGACGTTCGGCGATATAGGTGCGGATTTGCTTGGCACAAGAGCGTTGCGACACTACGCGTACTGGCTTGTTTCCGGCATTCGGGAGACCTCCGCGCCATGAAGTCCGCCCTTCTCGCTCTTGCTCTTGCCGCGCTTATACCCGCACTCGCCGGCTGCCAGCAGGCCGGAGCGCCCACCCCCGCAGGAGAGACAGCCAGTGCCGCGCCCGAAACCAAGCCGGGGCTGGCGCTGGCGGATGGTCGGCTGGTCCTGCCGGCGGTCAAGGGTTCGCCTGCCGCTGCCTATTTCCGGCTGAGCAATTCTTCGGGCAAGGCGGTGGTCATTGCCGCAGTCGATGTTGCCGGCGCCGGAATGGCGATGATGCACCAGACCGCGACCTTCGATGGCCGAGCCTCGATGGACATGATGGAGAACCCCGAGGTCAAGCCCGGCGAGACGCTCGAATTCGCACCTGGCGGCAAGCACGTCATGATTACCGATCTCCCTGAAGACTGGGCGCCAGGCGGAAGTGTCGAGATCACGCTGGTCTTTTCCGACGGCGACAAGCTCTCGGCCCCGCTGAAACTACTTGCTGCGGGTGACGCGCGCTGATCGGCAACGCCACGCTGCCCCCCGGCGGAATCCGGCCGCTTACGCATGGTGAGCAGATAATCTCCAGAACGGTATTCGGCGATGCCATCGATCTTGAGGTGGTATCGATCCGCCGGCGCAAATGGTTTCCGCTGCAGCCGGCCTCCACCGTCATGGCGCCGTGCGGCCACATCCACTTCCATCCGCGCGCCCTCCGCTATTCCGACGATTTCGCGGGCGAGACGCCGCAATGCGCAGCGCTGTTCGTGCACGAGATGGTCCACGTCTGGCAGGCACAGCGCAACGGGCGCTGGTGGCTGCCGCTGATGCGCCACCCGTTCTGCCGCTATGATTATGTGCTGCGCCCGGGCTGGCCGCTGGAACGCTACGGGATTGAGCAGCAGGCGGAGATCGTCGCGCATGCCTGGCTCGCCGATCTGGGCCTGCCAGTGCCCGGCGATCCGCCGCCGGACTTGCTCAAGGCGCTGCTACCGGCACGTCAGCAGCGGACGCGGTTGCGCTCGCCGTTGCGGTCATAGCGGTAGCAGCGGCCGTCCTTCTTGACCGCCGAGCCGACCGCGCCGCCTGCCGCGGCGCCGATCACCGCCCCGGTGGCGACATCGCCGCCAGTCGCAGCGCCGATCACTGCGCCGCCGACACCGCCGGCCAGCGCACCCTCTCCGGCATAATTGCTGGCACAGCCGCCCAACGCCAGCGCGGCGAGAACGGGAAGGAAGGTGATGGATTTCATGGCAAAGCTCCTTGCTGCCCACTCCCGCTAAGGAATGAACCGCAAGAGCCGTGAGTTCCCGGTGAACGCCGGCCCGGCGCCTCAGGGCCTGCGACGAAGTGTGGCTCAGTCGGGCTTTTTCGAGACCGCAACCATCGCAGGGCGCAGTAGCCGTTCCTTGATCATGTAGCCGGCCTGCAGTTCCTGCAGCACGGTGCCCGGCTCGGCATCGTTCGATGGCACCTCCAGCATGGCCTGATGCTGGTTGGGATCGAGCGGGAGACCGACCGAGGCGATCCGGCTGATCCCGTGGCTCGCGAAGACCTTATCGATCTCGCGCCCGGTCGCCTCGATCCCGGCGACGAGATTCCGGAACTTGTCGTCCTCACGCAACTCGGCCGGGATCGATTCTAGCGCGCGGGCGAGATTGTCGGCCACCGAAAGTATGTCGCGCGCGAAAGCGGTCGCGGCATAGGCGCGGCTATCGGCAATGTCCTTTTCCAGCCGGCGGCGCACGTTCTGCGTCTCGGCCTTGGCATAGAGCACGTCTTGCCGCGCCGCCTCGATCTCCTCGTGCAGCTTGGCCAGTTGATCTTCCGATGTCGGCGTTGCGGCCTTTTCGCCGGGCGTGTCGTTCAGGTCTTCCGCTGCCACCGGAGCGTCCTGCGGCTTGGTGTCATCATTCATGATTCGTGATTTTCCAGCTATCCGATAAGCTTGCCCAGCGATTGGGCGGTAAAACCCACCATGGGGACAACCCGCGCATAATTCAACCGCGTCGGGCCGATTACCCCGACCACTCCGACCACCCGGCCATCGCGGTCGCGATAGGGGGACGCGATCACCGAGGAGCCGGAGAGAGCGAACAGGCGGTTCTCCGCGCCGATAAAAATCCGCGTCGAATCGGCTGCGCGCGCCGCGTCGAGCAACTCGGCGACCGACTGCTTGTTTTCGAGATCGTCGAGCAGCGAACGCACGCGTTCCAGATCGCCCACCGCCGCATCGTCGAGCAGGTTGGCCTGCCCGCGCACGATCAGTACCGGGCGCCGGGCATGGTCCTCGCTCCATAACGCTAGTCCGCGTTCGACCAGCGCGCGGCTAGCGGCATCCAGCGCAGTCTGTCCGGCAGCGATTTCCGCCCGGATCGTCGCGATCGCTTCGGCCAGCGTCCGTCCACCAAGCCGGGCCGAAAGATAGTTGGAAGCCTGTTCCAGTGCGCACGGCGGCAATCCTGACGGAAGATCGATAACCCGGTTCTCCACCGCGCCGTCGTCCCCCACCAACACCGCCAACGCCCGGCCACCGCCCAGTGGGACCAGCTGGAACTGGTGCAGGCGCGGTTCAAGGCGCGGCACCATCACCACCCCGGCGCAGGCCGAAAGGTCGGAAAGGACTGCGCTCGCCGCCGCCAGCGCCGCCTCGATCGGGCCGGCGTCGGCCATCCGCGCCGCGATCGCAGCGCGCTCCTCGGCAGTAGGCTCGGTTACCTGCATCATCGCATCGACGAACAGCCGCAGCCCGAACTCGGTCGGCATCCGCCCGGCGCTGGTATGCGGCGCGGCGAGCAGGCCAAGCTCTTCCAGATCGTGCAGCACCGAGCGGATCGAGGCGGGGGAGAGATTGAGCGCACCGCCTTCTATGGTCCGCGCGCCGGCCAGCGTCCTCGAGCCGACCGGCTGGCCCGAGGCGATATAGCCTTCGACCACGAGCCGGAAAATCTCGCGCGCGCGGCTGGTCAGTTCGGTGATCGGGACAGTCATTCCGGTGCCTATCTAGAGAGCAGGCTTGCAGCGACAAGCCCGAAGCGCCAAACGCGCGGCATTCAACCACGAAAACAGGACAATCGACCATGCGCCCTTCCGGCCGCGCGCCTGACGAAATGCGCGCGCTCTCGTTCGAGCCGCACTACACCAAGCACGCCGAGGGATCGGTACTGGTGAGCTTTGGCGATACCAAAGTGATCTGCACCGCCAGCGTCGAGGAAAAGGTTCCGCCGTTCCTGCGCGGCAAGGGCGAAGGCTGGGTCACGGGCGAGTATTCGATGCTCCCGCGTGCCACTCACACCCGCGGCAGCCGCGAGGCAGCCAAGGGCAAGCAATCGGGCCGCACGCAGGAAATCCAGCGCCTGATCGGCCGCTCGCTGCGCGCCGTGTGTGATTTCAAGAAGCTCGGCGAACGCCAGATCGTGCTCGATTGCGATGTGATCCAGGCCGATGGCGGCACCCGCACCGCCTCGATCTCGGGCGCATGGGTCGCGCTCCGTATCGCGATCGACGGGCTGATGGCGCAGGGCCTGATCAAGGAAGACCCGCTGGTGGGCCGAGTCGCGGCGGTTTCCTGCGGGATTTACAAAGGCACCCCAGTGCTCGATCTAGACTATATCGAGGACAGCTCGGCCGATGCCGATGCCAACTTCGTGCTGCTCGAAGGTGGGCTGATCGCAGAAGTGCAAGCCACTGCCGAGGGCGCGACTTACGACGAGGAAGCGCTGCTGCGCCTGTTGCGCCTCGCCCGGATCGGCTGCGACCGCATTTTTGCGGGGCAAGCCGCGGCTGTCGGGCGCTGATCGTCTCAAGGAATCAGGCCATGCCGCAGCTTTCCGGCCCGCTGGTGATCGCCACCCACAATTCGGGGAAGCTCAAGGAAATCTCCGCCCTGCTCGCGCCCTATGGGGCACAGTGCCTTTCCGCCGGAGCGCTGGGGCTGCCCGAGCCGGCCGAAACCGGCAAGACCTTCGCCGAAAACGCGCTGATCAAGGCGCGAGCGGCGGCGAAGGCTTCGGGGCTGCCGGCGCTCGCCGACGACAGCGGGCTGAGCGTTACGGCGTTGGGCGGACGGCCGGGGGTCTACACCGCCGACTGGGCTGAGCGGCAGTGGTTCGAAGGACCGGCCGGACGCGACTGGTACTTGGCGATGGGCAAGGTCGAAGGATTGCTGGCAGAGCTTGGCCCGGACGTTGACCGTTCGTGCTGGTTCTCCTGCGTCCTCGCCATTGCCTGGCCCGACGGGGAGACTGCGGTCTACGAAGGCCGCGCCAATGGCACCCTGACGTGGCCGCCGCGCGGGACAATGGGCTTCGGCTACGATCCGGTGTTCGTGCCGCTGGGCGATACCCGCACTTTTGCCGAGCACGAACCCGAAGAAAAGCACCGGATCAGCCACCGCGCCGATGCTTTCGCCAAGCTGGTAGCGGACCAGTTCGGCGCGTAAGACGGCTGGCATGGCCCGCGCGCTGTACATTCACTGGCCGTTCTGCCTGCAGAAGTGCCCTTACTGCGACTTCAACAGTCATGTCCGCGCGGGGGTGGATCAGGCGCTATGGCGGAATGCTCTGATTGCCGATCTGCGCCATGAAGCCGCGCGGGCCGGCGGCGAGCGGCTTGAAAGCGTGTTCTTCGGCGGCGGCACCCCGTCGCTGATGCCGCCCCAGACGGTAGCTGCGCTGCTGGACGAGGCCGAGCGGCTCTGGGGGTTTGCGGACGGGATCGAGATCACGCTTGAGGCCAATCCCTCCTCGGTCGAGGCAGCCAACTTTGCCGCACTGGCAGGCGCCGGGGTCAACCGGGTTTCGCTGGGATTGCAGGCACTTGACGATCAGACGCTGCATTTCCTTGGCCGGCTGCACGATGCCGCCGAAGGGCTGGAGGCGCTGGACGTGGCGCAGCGGCATTTCAGCCGGGTCAGCTTCGATCTGATCTATGCCCGGCCGGATCAAACTCCTGTCGACTGGGAAGCCGAACTGCGCCGCGCACTGGGCTTCGGCACCGGACATCTCTCGCTTTATCAACTGACTATCGAGCCTGGCACCCGGTTCGCCACACTGGTCCGCGAGGGCAAGCTGGCCCCGCTGGATGACGACGCAGCAGGCGATCTGTTCGCCCTCACCCGCGAAATCACTGCCAGCCACGGCCTTCCGGCCTACGAAATCAGCAACCATGCCAAGGCCGGTGAACGCAGCCGTCACAACCTCGCCTACTGGCAATACCGCGATTATTGCGGAATTGGACCGGGGGCGCATGGGCGTTGCAACGGCCTTGCAACGGTGAGGCATCGCAAGCCGGAGAACTGGCTTGAGTCGATCGCCCGCGCCGGCCACGGCCTGAACGAGGAACGTGCGCTGGGAAGCCGCGAGCAAGCTTCGGAAGCCCTGCTGATGGGGCTACGGTTGACCGAGGGGATCGACATTGCGGCGCTGGGCTCCCGATTCGGCCTGGCCCCGAAAGCGCTCTGCGATTTCGATCGGCTGGCGTTCTATCAGGGCCATGGCCTGGCATGGCGGCAAGGCTTGCGGATCGGGGTGACCGGTGCCGGGATGGCAGTGCTCGATGCGCTGCTTGGCGAATTGGTGCCCGCCGCATTGCTCGCGGCATGAGCCAGCGGGCCGACCTGCTCGCCGCGTGGCACGATCACCTCGCGCAGGGCCGCCGCCGCAGTCCGCACACGGTGCGCGCCTATGTCGCGGCCGCCGCTCGGCTGCTCGACGATCTGGACGAAACCGGGTGGGCCGAGCTGGCTCGGCTCGATGCGGCAGCGCTGCGCCAGCATCTGGCACGGCGGCGGGCGGACGGGCTGGTCAACACCTCGGCCGCGCGCGAACTCTCCGCGATCAAGGCGTTCCTGACTTTCGCCGGGGCGCAGGCCGGACTGGCCGACACCGCCGCGCCGCGCCTGCGCGGACCGCGCATCAAGAAGGGCATTCCCCGCCCCGTCACCCCCGACGATGCAGTCAACCTTGCCGCCATTGTCCACGACGTCGCGCAGGAAGAATGGATCGGCGCGCGTGACCGGGCGGTGCTGCTGCTGCTGTATGGTGCAGGCATGCGAATCGCCGAGGCGCTCTCGCTGACCGGGGCCGCGCTGCCGCTGAGCGAAACGATCGTGGTCACCGGCAAGGGAAACAAACAGCGCGTCGTACCGCTGCTGCCGCTGGTGCGCGACGCGGTGGCCGATTACCTTGCCAAGTGCCCGTGGCCGCAGGGCCGCGACCTTCCATTGTTCCGAGGCGCGAAGGGCGGACCTTTGTCACAAGGGATGGTGCAGAAGGCGATGGCCCACGCCCGCAATACGCTCGGCCTGCCATCCAGCGCCACCCCGCACGCGCTGCGCCACAGCTTCGCCACTCACTTGCTGGGCGCCGGGGCGGACTTGCGCTCGCTGCAGGAATTGCTCGGCCACGCCAGCCTGAGTTCGACGCAAATCTATACCAAGGTCGATGCGGCGACTTTGCTGGACGTTTACCGGAATGCCCACCCTCGCGAGCGGTAAGGAGCGTGGGCCAAAGCCCAAACCTATCCCCGCGGCTTCCACGTCACCACGCGCCACAGATACCAGACCGCCGTCAGCACCAGCAGCACGATCACCACGTCTCCGGCGATCCGCTCGGCCCCGGTAATTCCAGCCAGTTGCCGCCCGCCCTCGATCAACAGCGCGTTCCACACCGCCGCCCCGGCGAAAGTGAAAGCCAGAAAACGCCCGTGCTTCATGTGCGCAAGCCCGGCGGGCAGCGAGATCATCGTGCGCAGCAGCGGCGAGAAGCGCATCACGAACACCACCCACTGGCCGTGCCGGCGAAAGAGGCGCGAGGCCTTTTCGACGTCCTCCCACTCCATCGTCAGCCAGCGGCCCCAGCGCGTCACAAACGGCTGCAGGCGGCGATAACCGAAGCGGTCTCCGACGAGGAACCAGACGTAATTACCCAGAGTCGAACCGATCGTGCCCGCCAGCAGCAAGGGCCAGAAGCTCATGGTCCCGCGCGCCACCGCGATCCCGCCCACTCCCATGATCAGTTCGGACGGGATCGGCGGAAAGATGTTCTCCAGCGCCATCAGGAACAGGATGCCCCAATAACCGCCCAGTTCGATCAGGTTGACGATCCAGTCGGTCATTTAGCGCCGGCCTTCGTGTGGGGGGACTTAGACAAGCTCAGAATGGTCGGGGCGGTGCTTCTCCCTATTTGCACTTTGTGAAACTGGGGAGAATCCAGGTTACGCGCGGATCATCTCCGCGTGGCGGACCTCGATCGCGTCCCAGATCATGCCGCCGGTGTCAGTGCCGTTGAAGCGGTCGATCGCGACGATGCCTGTGGGGCTGGTGACGTTGATTTCAGTCAGCCATTCGCCGCCGATTACGTCGATTCCCACGAACACGAGGCCGCGTTCCTTGAGCACCGGACCCATCGCCGCGCAGATTTCCTCCTCGCGCGGCGTCAGCCCGCAGGGTTCGGCCGAACCGCCGACTGCGAGGTTGGAACGGAATTCGCCCGCGCCCGGCTTGCGGTTGATCGCCCCGGCATAGACCCCGTCGACCAGCACGATCCGCTTGTCGCCCTTGGCTACGCCGGGCAGGAACGGCTGGACCATGAACGGTTCGACCCACGCGCTGTGGAACATCTCGATCAGCGCACCAAGGTTGCTGCCATCGGCCGGGATGCGGAACACCGCCTTGCCGCCGTTGCCGTGAAGCGGCTTGATGACGAGATCACCGCCCATCCCCTTGGCGATCATCCGCGCCTGAAACTCGCGCACGTCCTCGATTCGGCGCGCGACCAGCGTGGGCGGCATGAACCGCGCGAAATCGAGCACCATCACCTTTTCCGGGGCGTTCCGCACCGCGGCAGGATCGTTGACGACCAGTGTGGTGCCGGCGAGCCGCTCGAGGATGTGGGTAGCGGTTATGTAGCCCAGATCGAAAGGCGGATCCTGCCGCATCAGCACCACGTCGATGTCCTCGGCGAGATCGATCTTGCGCAGATCGCCCCGCTGAAAGTGATCGCCCGGCACTTTCTGCACCGTGACCGGGGTGGCCCAGCAGGTGATCCGGCCCATGTCGTAAGCCAGCGTGGCGACGTCATAGTGCCACAGCGCATGGCCCCGCGCCTGCGCGGCCAGCATCAGGTGAAAGCTGGAATCGCCGACGATGTTGATCGTTTCGAGCGGGTCCATCTGAACCGCGACGCGAAGGGTCATGAAAGCTCCTAGGGAATGCCTGCTAGCCGCGCCTTAATGCGAATTTCGTCCCGCTGCGACAGTTATAGTCCGGCCGGCCTTGCCCGGGAAATCAGAATCATGCCGGCATTCTCCGGCATCACAGGCCAGGACGAATTCGATGACAAAACGTTTCCTGCCGCTTGCGGCCATCTGCATTGCGCTTGGCACGGCAACGGCCGTCATGGCCAATCCCGAAGCCCCCAAACCCGACACGCATTGCGATGACAAGGGCGATCATCACGGCACGCACAACACCGATTGCGAACATCACGGCGGCCAGGGCCACTGAGGCCGGTTCCCTGACACTGCTCATGGCTGCCAGACGTTGGCTAGATGGACTGGCCAGCGACCGGGCGCCATGAGCAGCACATCAACCCGGATATCCTCTCCGTTGCGGACAAAGCGCGGGATCAGCGCCTCGGCTGCAGCAGCGACCCGGCGCAGGCGCCGCTCATCGATTGCCAGCGCCAGGTCCGCGGCGGACTTGCGCCACTTTACTTCGACGAAGGCCACTGTGCGCCCGCGCCGGACGATCAGGTCAATCTCGCCACGCGGCGTCTGCGCCCGCCGCGCCAGCACCCGCCAGCCGCTGCAGCGCAGATACCATGCGGCGAGCATCTCGCCGCGCCGGCCCCGCGCTTCGGCCAGTTCGCGCTTCATTTGAGTTCCAGGGCCCGCGCATACAGCGCCTTGCGATCCAGCCCGGTGGCCTTGGCGACCTGCGCCGCCGCCTGCGAGGGCTTGTCGGCTAGCAGCGCCGCGCGCAGCAGATCGTCGACTTCGGTCTCGCCCGGTGTCTCAGCCTCGCCCGGCGGGCCGATCAGCAGCACGATCTCGCCCTTGGGCGGGTGCGCGGCGTAGTGCTCGGCAAGCTCGGCCGGGGTGCCGCTGCGACATTCCTCGAACTTCTTGGTCAGTTCGCGCGCCACGGCCACCGCGCGGCCCGGCAGCTCGGCGCCGATCGCGGCAAGGCTGTCGGCCAGTCGGGGCGCGGTGTCGTAGAAGACCAGCGTCGCACGCACTAAGCCCAATTCGGCCAGAACTTCGCGCCGTGCCTTGTCCCTGGCGGGCAGGAAGCCGCCGAACACGAAGCGGTCGCTGGGGAGACCAGCGAGGGTCAGTGCGACGACCACCGCGCTTGGCCCCGGCAGACTGGTCAGCGCGATCCCGCGCGCCCGCGCTTCACCGACCAGCCGGTAGCCCGGATCGGAAATCAGCGGGGTGCCGGCATCGCTGACCAGCGCCACCGGCTCGTTTGCGGCGATCGCCAGAAGGTGATCGCGCGTCGCCTCGCTGGCATGGTCATCATAACGGATCAGCCGCGCCTTGATCCCGAGGTGGTGAAGCAGCTTGCCGGTAACGCGGGTATCCTCACAGGCTATCGCAGCCACGCCACGGAGTACCTCCACCGCGCGCGGGGTGATGTCGCCCAAGTTGCCAATCGGCGTAGCAACTATATAGAGCCCGGGATCCAGAGGCGTGGCCATGCCGCAGCCTCATGGACCAGGTTGAGAGGAAGCGGCAAGCGATGTTGCGTCACAAGTTCGATCGGCGCCGGTTCGTTGTGCTCGGCGCGGCCAGCCTACTGGCCGGGTGTCAGGTGATTCCCAAAGCTCCTCGCGAGGCCCCACCGCCGCCGCCGACCGAAGCGCCGAGCGCCGGGGTGCTCCCCGCCGACCAGCAGCGCCATCGCGTTGCACTGCTCGTGCCGCTCTCCGGCCCCAACGCCGCAGTCGGCCAGAGTCTTGCCAACGCGACGACGATGGCACTGCTCGATACCAACGCCGCCAACCTGCGGATCACCACCTACGATACCTCGGCCGGGCCATCGGCTGCGGCAACCCGCGCGATTGCCGACGGCAACAAGCTGATCCTCGGCCCGCTGATGGGCGACGAAGTGGCAACAGTCGCGGCCATCGCCCGCCCGGCGCGGGTGCCGATAATCTCGTTCTCCAACGATGTGACGGTGGCATCGCCCGGCACGTTCGTGATGGGCAGCATCCCTGGCCAGGCGATCGCGCGCACGGTCAGCTATGCCCGCGCGCACGGCGCCGGCCGTTTTGCCGCACTGATCCCGGACGGTGATTACGGCCAGCGCGCAGTCGCCGCGTTCCGCACCGCGGTGGCCGATGTCGGGGGCACGGTTACCGGCGTGCAGACTTATGCCCGCGGCAACACGTCGGTGGTCAGCGCCGCCCGGCGACTCAAGGCTGCCGGTGCGTTCGATGCCGTGCTGATCGCCGATGGTGGCCGGATCGCCGCGCTGGCCGCGCCGGCGCTCAAGGCCGGCAAGATGCCCCCGCGCCTGCTCGGCCCCGAGCTGTGGAGCGGGGACAGCGCTGTCGCAGGCAGCCCTGCGCTGTCCGGCGCGTGGTTCTCGGCGGTGGCGGATGCCCGCTTCCGCCAGTTCAGCGAGAGCTACAAGGGCCGTTTCGGCACCCAGCCCTATCGCATCGCCACGCTGGGCTACGATTCGGTGCTGCTGACCTTGCGCATTGCGCGCGAATGGAAGCCGGGATCGCTGTTCCCGACCGCGCGTCTGGGCGATCGCGGCGGCTTCCTCGGGCTCGACGGGCCGTTCCGATTTGGCGAAGGCGGCGTGGTCCAGCGCGCGTTCGAGGTGATCGAGGTACGCCCCGGCGGGGTGACGGTGGTCAGCCCGGCGCCTGCCAAGTTCCAGGACTGAGCCGGGCGCAGAACTGGCGATAACCGCCGGCCGCCGCTTGCGCCGGGATTCGCGCGGCCCCTATAGGCTGGGCCATGGCCGATGACCTGTTCGACAAGCTCCCAGCCGCCGGCGACGATGCCTACGACGGCTCCGCGATCGAAGTGCTCGAAGGGCTCGAGCCGGTGCGGCGCCGGCCTGGCATGTACATCGGTGGGACCGACGAGCGCGCGCTTCACCACCTTGCCGCCGAAGTGCTCGACAATGCGATGGACGAGGCCGTGGCCGGCCACGCCAATCGCATCGAGGTTACGCTGGAGGAAGGCAACCGCCTGACCATCGCCGACAACGGGCGCGGCATCCCGGTGGACGAGCATCCCAAGTATCCGGGCAAATCGGCGCTGGAGGTGATCCTCACTCTGCTTCATTCGGGCGGCAAGTTCTCAGGGAAAGCCTATGCCACTTCGGGCGGCCTCCACGGGGTGGGGATTTCCGTGGTCAACGCGCTGTCGGTGCTGACCCGGCTGGAAGTGGCCCGCAACAAGGAGCTCTATGCGCAAGAGTTCTCGCGCGGGTTGCCGACCGGGCCGCTGACCCGGATCGGCAATGCCCCCAACCGGCGCGGCACCACCGTGACCTTCATCCCTGACGCCGAGATTTTCGGCGACGAGGCAAAGTTCAAGCCGGCGCGGCTGTTCCGGCTGGCGCGTTCCAAGGCGTATCTTTTCGCAGGGGTCGAGATCCGCTGGAAGTGCGCACCATCGCTCGCCACGGACGAAGTGCCGGCCGAGGCGGTGTTCCAGTTTCCTGGCGGCCTTTCCGATCACCTTTCCGAACAGCTGGGCAGCCGCGAATGCGTCACCACCCAGATGTTCAAGGGCAGTCAGGACTTCCCGGCGAACGAGACCGGGCTCGATCAGGGCCGGGTCGAATGGGCGATTGCCTGGCCGCTGTGGTCGGACGGGGCCTATTCCTATTATTGCAACACTATCCCCACCCCCGATGGTGGCACGCACGAACAGGGGCTGAGGGCGGCGCTGACCAAGGGCATTCGCGCTTTTGCCGATCTGATCGGGCAGAAGAAAGCCAAGGACATTGCGCCCGAGGATATCGTGACGGGCTGCGAGGCGATGCTCTCGGTGTTCGTGCGCGAGCCGCAGTTCCAGAGCCAGACCAAGGACCGCCTGACCAGCCCGGAAGCGGCCCGCCTGGTCGAGAACGCGGTGCGCGATCACTTCGACCATTTCCTCTCCGACAACCTCGATCGCGGCAAGGCGCTGCTCGGCCATGTGATGGAGCGGATGGACGAGCGGCTGCGGCGCAAGGCCGAGCGCGAGGTCAAGCGCAAGACCGCGACGAACGCCCGCAAGCTGCGCCTGCCCGGCAAGCTGACCGACTGTTCCGGCGAAGGAGACGGCGAAACGGAGCTGTTCATCGTCGAAGGCGATTCGGCCGGAGGCAGCGCCAAACAAGCGCGCGACCGCAAAACTCAGGCGATTCTGCCAATCCGCGGCAAGATCCTCAACGTCGCCAGCGCCACCGCTGACAAGATCCGCGCCAATCAGGAAATTGCAGACCTCAACCTCGCATTAGGTTGTGGTAACCGGAAGGATTGCAACCCCGATAACCTGCGGTACGACCGGATCATCATCATGACCGACGCTGATGTCGATGGTGCGCACATCGCCACTTTGTTGATGACCTATTTCTTTCAGGAAATGCCCGAGATCGTCCGGCGCGGGCACCTCTATCTGGCCCAGCCGCCGCTCTACCGGCTGACGGTCGGCTCGACTTCGGCCTACGCCCGCGACGATGCCCACCGCGCCGAGCTGGAAGCGACGCTGTTCAAGGGCAAGAAGGTTGACGTCGGGCGCTTCAAGGGCCTCGGCGAGATGAACCCGATCCAGCTGCGCGAAACCACGATGGCACCGGCCAGCCGCTCGCTGATCCGGATCACCTTGCCCCCCGAGTACGAAGGCCGGGCGGCGGTGAAGGACCTTGTCGACCGGCTGATGGGGCGCAATCCCGAGCACCGCTTCATGTTCATCCAGAACCGTGCGGGCGAGCTAGACCCTGACCTGATCGACGCCTGAGCTGCCGGGCTAGTTCGCCGGTCGCCCGCTCGTTCGCCACCAGCCGTGTTCGCCTTGCAGCCCCGCTACCGTATCGATCCGCCCTGAAGCGAGATCGAGCGTCAGCCCCCCGGTCTGCGCCAGCAGGCGGCGATCCGCCTTGAGCAGCGCCGGGCGGCAGGCGTCGGGCAGGCGCCGGTCGGCAATCACCACATCGGCGCGCGCGCACGCTGCGACGAAATCGCCAAACACCGCTAGATCCTGCCCGCGAGTCATCAGGAAGCGCCAGGTGCGCGGCCCGCGCAGAAAATCGATCTGGCACAGGGCGTCGTTGCAGCGCGCACCCGGCCACTGGTCAAGCGGGATCAGTGCGCCGTCCATCCCGGCGATCTCGGCGAGGTTCTGGCGGGCGTAATCACTCCGGCTGTCACGCAGGACGAGCAGGGCATTGCCGGCGATCCCGGTGAACCCGACATGCCGGCCATCGCCAGATATCAGCACGTCGGGCGGACGCAGCAGCAAGAGCCCGAGCGTGCCCGCCGCGACCGGGACCAGCCCCCACAGCCGCGCCCGTCCGCGCCATAAGGCCAGCCAGAAGCCCCCGGCGAGGAACAGCGCATAAGCGCCGCCGCCCATCGTCGGAAACAAGGTGACGGCGCCCGGCTGAGTCGCGACCGCATGCGCAAGCCAGAGCAGAAACGAGAGCGACTTGCCCACCGCCCACCACACCGGTGCGCCGATCCCGGCAAGATCGAGCAGCAGCGCGAGCGCGATCAGCGGCATCGTAACGAACGTGGTCAGCGGAATCGCGACCACGTTGGCAAGGGCACCGTAAATCCCGGCCCGGTGGAAGTGGAACAACGTGATCGGCAGCAGCGCCAGTTCGATGATGAAGCCGGTCAGCAGCACTTCGCCCAGATGGCGCAGCACCCGCGCCCAGCCGGGCTCGTCGCGGTGGGCCATGAAAGCACGCATTGGCGCCGAGCCGTGGAGCGAGACGATCGCCAGCACCGCCCCGAAGCTGAGCTGGAAACTTGGCCCGATCACGGCTTCGGGCCAGACCAGCATCACCCCGAAGCCGGCGACCGCAAGCAGCCTGAGCGACAATGGCTCGCGGCCCAGTGCCACGGCCGTCAGCACCAGCAGCGCGCCGAGCACCGAGCGCACCGTCGGCACTTCGGCGCCAGTCAGCAGCGTGTAGAAGATCCCCGCCGCCGCAGCGAGCCCGGCCGCGAACAACGGCAGCCGCACCCTCAGCGCCAGCCACGGCCATAGCGCCAGCAGCCGCAACGCGAGGATATAGGCCCCGCCGATCACCGCGCTGACATGTAGCCCGCTGACCGAGAGCAGATGCGTCAGCCCGGCATCGCGCATCGCGTCTTCGTCAGCCTGGGCGATCCCGCCACGGTCTCCGCTGGCAAAGGCGGCGGCGATCCCGCCCGGCGAGCCGGCAATCTGGGCATGGATATGCCGGGCCAGCGCGCGCTGGATGCGGCCGAAGAACCCGCCCTCGCCCGGCCCGGCCCGCACCACTTCGACCGGGGCCAGCGCGGCACCGGTCGCGGCAATCCCCTGAAACCATGCCGCCCGTGCGAAATCGTAAGCCCCCGGCAGCATCGGCGCCGCCGGCGGCATCAGCCGCGCCTTGATCCGCACGAGTGCGCCTTCCTGCGCTTGCGGCGCATCGCGGGCCTGCGGGACATTGAGCCGCACATGTACAGTGCGTGCGTCGCCGGGCAACTGCACCGCCAGCATCAGCCGGACCCGTTCATCGGCGGGCTGCTCCTGCCGGCCAAGCACGACCCCCTCGAACGTACCGACCAGCGGCCGGGTAATCCCAGGTGTGCCGACCAGCGCCGACTTGACCCATGCCGTCGCGCAGCCGCCCGCCGCCACCAGTGCCAGCGCGGCTACCGCCTGACGCAGGAACGGGGTGCGCCCGTCTCCCCGCAGCACCGCGAGGGCCATCAAGGCCGCACCAAGGCAAAGCGCAATGAACCCCAACCACTGCCAGCGATTGGTAAGGATGAACCACGCGCCGATGCCCCCGCCGAACGCCACCGCCAGCCACGGCGCACGATCGAATCCGGCTGCCGCGAGAAACCGCTCGGCCCGGCCTGCTGCGCTGGACAAGGCGCCGAGCCTGCGCCATTGGGCCGGTTGCAATGCAGCGACGGCCGGCCAGCCGGATTCCGGGCCCGAAAGGGCCCGATCCGGATCATCGGTTCCCCTCGCAACCGTTGGCGAATTGCCCGGATGCGGAACAGGAGCGGGCTCGCCGTGCATCGCGGCATAGGACAGGAAGGGCGGGGTGATGGCAAGCGGGACTAAACCGGGCGAGGAGGCGCCGACCGGAGCGGCGTGGGCCGACCGGCCAGTCGTCACCCGCTTCGCGCCTTCGCCCACCGGTTATCTCCACATCGGCGGCGCGCGCACTGCGTTGTTCAACTGGCTCTTCGCGCGCCACCACCGCGGCACCTATCTACTGCGGATCGAGGATACTGACCGTGCCCGCTCGACCGAGCCGGCAATTGCGGCGATCTTCGACGGGCTTGAGTGGCTCGGACTTGGCGGCGACGAGCCGGCGGTGTTCCAGTTCACCCGTTCCGAGCGGCACACTGCGGTGGCGCATCAACTGCTTGCCGCCGGCCACGCCTATCGCTGCTACCTGACGCAGGACCAGCTGGCCGAACGCCGGGCGGCGGCGCAGGCCGAGCGGCGGCCGTTCCGGATCGAGAGCGAATGGCGCGACGTCGATCCTGCGAGCTGGCCGGCCGATGCGACTTATGTCGTGCGCATGAAGTCCCCGCGCGACGGGGCGACCACGATCGAAGATCTGGTTCAGGGCACTGTGACCGTCCAGAACGCCGAACTCGACGATTTCGTCATCCTGCGCTCGGACGGCACACCGACTTATATGCTGGCGGTGGTGGTCGACGATCACGACATGGGCGTGACTCACGTGATCCGCGGCGACGATCACCTCAACAATGTCTTCCGCCAGCTGGTCATCCTGCGCGCGATGCACGCGGTGGAGGGCGGCTGGCCCGATCCGGCCTATGCCCACGTTCCGCTGATCCATGGTGCCGACGGGGCCAAGCTGTCGAAGCGCCACGGCGCGCTAGGGGTGGATGCCTACCGCGACGAGCTGGGGATCCTGCCCGAGGCGATGGTCAACTACCTCCTCCGGCTCGGCTGGGGCCACGGCGACGACGAGATCATCGATCGTCAGCAGGCGGTCGCTTGGTTCGATATCGCCGATGTCGGCAAGGGCCCGTCGCGGTTCGATCTGGCCAAGCTGCAGAACCTCAACGGCCACTACCTGCGTGAGGCCGACGACGCGCGGCTGGCCGAACTGGTCGCTACGCGGATGACTGGCAACGTCTCGTTGCGGCTCCTCACCGCGGCCATGCCGGTGGTCAAGGTGCGCGCCAAGGATCTGAACGAGCTGGCCGCCGGGGCGGCGTTTCTGTTCGCCGTGCGGCCGCTGGCGATCGACGAGAAGGCGGCGGCGCTGCTGACCGCCGAGGCGCGGGTCCTGCTTGCCCGCATCGGAGACGCACTTGCAGCAAATGCCGACTGGACAAGCGCCGCGCTGGAGGCCAACTTGAAAGCGCTTGCTGCGGACTGGGGGCTGGGACTCGGCAAGCTGGCGCAGCCGCTTCGCGCCGCGCTGACCGGACAGACGACGTCCCCGGGCATATTCGACGTACTGGTCTTGCTCGGTCGGGACGAAAGCCTCGCGCGGATCGCCGCTCAGGCAGCGCCCGCCGAACAGGCGCGATAACTAAGGAGTTGAACAGGTGGGTAACGCTAAGCTGATCGCCGATGGCAAGGAATTCGAATATCCCGTGCTAAGCGGAAGCGTCGGCCCGGATGTGGTCGATATCCGCAAGCTCTATGCCCAGACCGGGCTGTTCACCTTCGACCCGGGGTTCACTTCGACCGCCAGCTGCGAAAGCGCGCTGACCTACATCGACGGTGACGAGGGTGTGCTGCTCCACCGCGGCTATCCGATCGGCCAGCTGGCCGAGAATTCGAGCTATCTCGAAGTCTGCTACCTGCTGCTCAACGGCGAACTGCCCAATCAAGCCGAGCTCGACAAGTTCACATACACCATCAGCCGCCACACGATGGTGCACGAACAGCTCTCCAGCTTCCTCAGCGGCTTCCGCCGCGATGCTCACCCGATGGCAGTGATGTGCGGCGTGGTTGGCGCGCTTTCGGCGTTCTACCACGATTCGACTGACATCGCCGATCCCGAGCAGCGCCGGATCAGCGCGCACCGTCTGATCGCCAAGATCCCCACCATCGCGGCGATGGCCTTCAAGTATTCCGTCGGCCAGCCGTTCGTATATCCACGCAACGACCTGTCCTATGCCGGCAACTTCTTGCGGATGACCTTCGGCGTTCCGGCCGAAGAATACGAAGTGGTGCCGGCGGTTGAAAAGGCGATGGACCGGATCTTCATCCTCCACGCCGATCACGAGCAGAACGCATCGACCTCCACCGTGCGGCTCGCCGGTTCGTCGGGTGCCAATCCGTTCGCCTGCATCGCAGCGGGGATCGCCTGCCTGTGGGGCCCGGCGCACGGCGGGGCCAACGAGGCCGCGCTCAACATGCTCAAGGAAATCGGCACGCCCGACAAAATCCCGCATTATATCGAACGGGCGAAGGACAAGAACGATCCGTTCCGCCTGATGGGCTTCGGCCACCGCGTCTACAAAAATTACGATCCGCGCGCGACGGTGATGCAGAAGACCGTGCGTGAGGTGTTCGACGCGCTCAAGGTCACCGATCCGCTGTTCGAAACTGCGCTGCGGCTGGAGGAGATCGCGCTGAACGATCCATACTTCGTCGAGAAAAAGCTGTTCCCGAACGTCGATTTCTATTCGGGCATCATCCTTTCGGCGATCGGCTTCCCGACCACGATGTTCACTGTGCTCTTCGCCCTCGCCCGCACCGTCGGCTGGGTGGCGCAGTGGAACGAGATGATTTCCGATCCCGGCCAGAAGATCGGTCGCCCGCGCCAGCTTTACACCGGACCGACCCAGCGCGATTACGTCCCGCTCAATCAGCGCTGATGCCTGCAGCCCTGCGCGCCGCCCTTCAGATCGTCGGCATCCTCGCGGTGCTGATGGGTCTCTTGTGGATCGGGCAGGGCACTGGCGTAGTCATGTGGCCGGCGGAAAGCTTCATGCTGGCGCAGCGCCAATGGGCGATCAACGGCGCGGTGCTCGCCGCGATCGGGGCGGCAGCGGTGGTTCTCGCGCAGCGCAAATAGCCGCGCGTCAGTTCGGCGGAGCCGCCGGCACCGTCAGCACGAACCGCGCGCCCTGCCCCGGTGCGCTTTCCACGTTAAGCTCGCCACCCATCGCCCGGGCCAGCCGGCGCGAGATGTAGAGCCCCAGCCCCGATCCACCATCGCCGCTGCGCCCAAGCCGCTCGAATTTCTCGAACACCCGCGCCTGCTGCGCCGGATCGAGCCCCGGGCCCTGATCAGCCACGATCACCCGCGCGGCCTCGCCCTCGTCCTCCAGCCGGATCCAGATTTGCGAATCGGCCGGCGAATAGCGGATGGCATTGCCGACAAGGTTGAGCAGCACCTGCAAAACACGGCGAAACTCGGCAATCGCGCCCAGGCTTTCGCCGAGCTTGGGCGCATCGATGACGATGCCGCGTTCGCGCGCGCGCACCCCCAGAATGCCGGCGGCCTGCCGCGCCACATCGGCCAGATCGATCCAGTCCGGCGCAGTCGAGAAATCTTCGGCCTCGACCACTTCGAGATCGGTCAGATCGTCGATCAGCGTCAGCAAATGCTGCCCCGCCGCCGCGATATCGGCGGCATACTGGCTGTATTCCTCGGCCAAAGGCCCGGCGAGGCGGGTGCGGATGGTTTCAGCGTTGGCAATGATCCGAGCGATCGGCTGGCGCAGAACCGGCGCCACTTCGCGCCCGATCAGCCGCGCCCGCGCAGCCGGCGGCTTGGCGATGGCCACGGGCTCGGGCAGCGGCACGTCCGAAACCAGACACAGTTCAAACCCGGCTGGCTCGCCGCTGCCCAGCAACTGGGGGATCAGGCTCGCCCGCCATGGCCGCGCCGACCCGGCAATCCGCACCGGCGCACCATCGAGCATCCGCCAGTGCAGCGGCTGGTGGTGGCTGCTGCCTTCAATCGTGATGAAATCGGTCCATGGCCGCCCGGCCCCGGCACGCATCGCCTCGGCCAAAGCGGCAAGATCTGTCGCCTGTGCTTCGGCGAGCACCACGCATTGCGCCGAATCGAGCCGCGCGGTCAGTTCCGCGCAAGTCCGGTCGATCGCGGTGCGACGCTGCGCGGCAAGCACCGGGTCTTCGGGCGGAAGGGGTTTGGCCTGCCAGTGGCGCAGTTCGATCCGGCACCCGGCGTTGTCTGCCAGCGGCTCGATCTCGACCCAGGTG
>CANGQZ010000020.1 GCA_947455865.1 Sphingomonadaceae bacterium | reverse complement strand
TATTAGTGACTTATAAATAGCTCCAAATTGAAATTAAACGACCCTACTTGCCGCCCAACAACGAGCCGCAGTGACGACTCGGCATATGAGGGTTTGCCCTAAGGCGCGGATAAACAACCCCGAAAGGGTATATTACATGAATGTTACATACACGCTGACCGCCTCGCTGGCGGCGCTTGCCATCGGCCAGATCGCTACCCCTGCTGCGGCCCAAGACACCAACGCGTCGACCCGGTTCACTCGTTCGCCAGTGAAACGACGCTGACCGACAAGAGCTTCATCGTGAATGCCCGCGTTGCGCTGGTCGATATCGCGATGAACAATTCCGGGCCGAAGCTGACGCTGGCAGTGTGGGCGCGCAACTTGTTCGACGAAGAGCACATTTACCGTCGCAGCAATGCCAACGGTGCGACGCTGGGCGACTATGCCAACTACAACGCGCCGCGCACTTACGGCCTGGAGGCAACCGTTTCGTTCTGAACCCTGCAATCGGGACGAAGATCACGCCGGATCGGGGCGGGAGGTTGCAAGACTTTCCGCCCCTTACCGATCAAGTCGGCGCTTCACAGCAGCCCGCGGGCGGTCACATAGATCCCGACCAGCACGACCACCCCGGCAAAGCCCAGTTCCATCGCCCGGCGGCGTTCGGCCAGCCGTTTGCCCAGCGCAATGCCGGCCACCGAACCGGCCATGCCGCCGGCGATGAGTTCGGCGGCAAGGCCCCATTCGACATAGCCGGACAGCGCATAGGACAGCGCCGTGGTTGCGCCGAGTGCGGTTACCGCCACCAGCGAAGTGCCGATCGCCGAGCGCAGCGGCATGGCGGTGGCGAGCATCAGCCCCGGCACGATCAGGAACCCGCCGCCGATGCCGAAAAACCCCGCCAGCAGTCCCACGCCGAACCCGATCGGGATCAGCCGCGGCAGCAGGTGCGCGGCAGAAGCGCGATCGAGGTGAACGCCCGGTTCGCCTACGCCTTTGCGCCCGCGCGCCATCACCGCCCCGACCACCACCATCAGCATGCCGAACAGCGCCAGCAGGCGCTGGCCATCCATGGCCTTGCCGGCAGCCGCGCCCAGCGCCGCGCCGATCATGCCGGCAGCGGCAAAGACCAGCGCACAGCCCCATTTGACATTGTGCGCGCGGGCATGACCGGCGAGCCCCGCCAGCGCATTGAGCGCCACAGCGATTGCCGCAGTGCCGATGGCCGCATGCGGCGATTTCACGCCAACCAGATAGACCAGGAGCGGCACCGCCAGAATCGAGCCTCCGCCGCCGACGAGGCCAAGGACAAGGCCGATGATGGCGCCGGCGAACAGGGCGGATATCAGCATCGCGGCGCGCTCAGGCGCCGGCGCGCCGGTTCCACGGCATCACCGCGAGCAAGTGCGCCATTCCGCACCAGCCGCTGATCCCGGCAAACATCAGGCCGGCACCGACGAACGCGGACAGGGCGAAAAACGCCGGGGAGACGACATAGCCAAGGATGACCCCGGCCAGCACCAGCGATCCGGCCGTGATCTGCACCTGGCGCATGATTTCCAGCGGCGCGCCGGCGGTTTCGGCTACCGGCAGGCCAGCTGCTTTCCACGCATCGAGCCCGCCTTCGAGGTAATAGGCATCGCTGCCGGAGTTTTCAGCCAGCGCTGCGGCATTGCCTTGCGTGCGCATCCCCGAGCGGCAGTGCCAGATGACCGCGGGTGCCCCCTCGATCCGGTCCAGCTGGGCGAGCGGCATGCTTTTCGAGCCGGGGATCCGGGCGCGGGCGCGTTCGTCAGCCGCACGGATATCGACCAGCACTGCGCCCTTGGCGATCAGGCGCTGGGCGTCGGCAGGAGAAATCGGGGAGAGGGACATATCAGGTTTCCTTCGGGCAAAAGATGTCGTGCAGCGCGGCGAGCACCGCTTCGGTGCGGGGATCGGCGATGCGGTACCAGAGCGTCTGGCTTTCGCGCCGGAAGGAAACGAGCCCTTCCTCGCGCATTACCGCCAGATGCTGCGAGAGGGCGGACTGGGACAGCCCGACCGCCTCAACCAGATCGCCGACGCGCATTTCCCCCACCTCGACCAGCTTGCACATCACCATCAGCCGGCGCTGGTTGGCCATGGCCTTGAGCAGCCCGGCCACTTCGCCCGCTTGCGCGGCGAACATGGCAAGGTCGGACGGCAGTGTGGTCTGCATCGGCGATCCTTAAATTAGTGATTGCTAAATAAGCTGTCGCTAATATATGTCAAGCCCTGCCACGTCGCATTTACGGAGTCCGTCCATGTCTGCCCCTGCCGTTGAGATCCGCGCCTTTTTCGATCCGGCGACCTTCACGGTCACCTATCTCGTCGGCGATCCGGCCACGAAGCAGGCGGCGGTGATCGATCCGGTGCTCGATTACGATCCTGCGTCGGGGCGCATTTCCACCGCTTCGGCCGATGCCGTGTTGCAGGCGGCAGACGCGGGCGGGTGGACCATTGCGCTGGCGCTGGAAACCCACGCCCATGCCGATCACCTCTCGGCCGGGCCGTACCTGAAGGCCGCCACTGGTGCGAAGGTTGGCATCGGCGCATTGGTCACGCAGGTTCAGGCGGTCTTCGCAAAAGTTTTCAACGTCGACGATATCCGGCCGGACGGCGCGGACTTCGATGTCCTGCTGCACGATGGGCAGATGCTGCCACTCGGCGATCTGGCGATCGAAGTGCTGCACACCCCGGGTCACACCCCGGGCTGCGTCAGCTTCCGGATCGGCGATGCGCTGTTTGTCGGCGATACCCTGTTCATGCCCGATTACGGCACCGCGCGGACCGATTTTCCCGGCGGGAACGCGCGCGACCTTTATCGCTCGATCCGCCGCATCCTTTCCTACCCCGCCGAGACGCGGCTGTTCATGTGCCATGACTATCTGGCGCCCGGCCGGGATACCTATGTGTGGGAAACCACCGTGGCGCAGGAGCGCGCGCTCAACATCCACATCCATGACGGGGTAGACGAGGAGGCCTTCGTGGCGATGCGCACCGCGCGCGATGCCGGGCTGGCGCCGCCGCGCCTGCTGCTCCCCTCGGTGCAGGTCAACATCCGTGCCGGCCGGCTGCCCCCGGCCGAGCACAACGGCACGCATTATCTGAAAGTGCCGCTGCGCCTGCCGGACGGCTTCCGCGAAGCCTGAGCGCTCAGCGGGGTGCGGCGCCCTCGGGCAGCACGTCGATCTCCACCGCACCTTGCGGCGTCAGGTATTGGCGCGCCACCGCCTGAATATCGCCGGCGGTGATTGCGCGGATGCGGGCATCGGCCTGCTGCTGGCGGTCGATCCGGTCGGGCTGGGTCTGGGCCCGGCCGACCAGCGCGATCCAGCCGCGATTGCTCTTGAGCGCATTGGCGAGCCCTTCGAGCAGGGGTTCGCGCGCGCGCTGGAGCACGTCGGCGCTCACCGGCTTGTCGCGCAGTGCCGTCACCGTCGCGTCGATCGCGCTGCGGGACGCCGCCAGATCGGCCACGTCCACCGAGGCGGCGATCCCGAATGTGCCATAGCCGCGCCACACCCGCGAAAGGTCGCTGCTGGCGGCGGGCGAATAAGCCTTGCCCAGCGTTTCGCGCAAGGAATCGGTCAGTTCGATCCGCGCGATCCGTTCGAGCAGCGCCAGCTTGAGAGCGGCCACCGGGTCCTCGCCGTCGCGGGTCAGCCAGGTATAGCGGATCACCGATTGATCCTGCGGCCCACCATGGCGGATGGTGCGGCGGGAGTGGTCGGCCGTGAACGGCCGCACGCGTTGATCGGGGTAGGCGCCGAAATCGGTCTCACGCGCGGGCAGGGCGCCGAGCGTGGCGGCGACGAGCTTGATCGCCTGATCTTCCGGCACATCGCCGACAATGCCGATTTCGATCGCGCCCTTCGCCAGCCGGTCGGCCATGTCCGCCTTGAACTTGGCGAAGGTCAGCGCGCGGTAAGCATCGGGCGGGGCAAGCGTGTAGCGCGGATCGCCATCCGAAAGGATGCCGCCGAGCGCGTTGACCAGCGCGGAAACCGGCGTCGCGTCCTTCTGGGCGAAGAAGTTGTTGATGCTCTGGCGGTAGACCGTTTCGCCTTCGGGGCGGTAGCCGGGATCGGTCAGGTAGGCGGTCAGCAACTGAAGCTGCAGGCCAAGATCAGCCGGAGTGGTCTGCGCGGTGACACCGAATGTTTCGGGGTTGGAATCGATGTCCATCCCGACGGTGCGCCCGGCGAGAATGGTCTCCAGCTCGTCTTGGCTGTGCCGCCCCAGCCCGCCCGCGGCAAAGGCGGAGATCATCTCTGTGGCGAGCGGATTGGCCCGGGTTGCCAGCATATCGCCGCCATCGAGTGCCAGTTGCACCAGCACGCGGCCTTGTTCGAGTGCGGTCTGCTTGAGATTAAGCCGGACCCCGTTGGCAAAGCGCAGCGTGCGGATGCCGAGCCGCGGCTCGCGGGTGTCGCTCACCACCGTGCCGGGGGTGCCGAAGTCGGTATAGGAAAAGGCGGTGGTGGCGGCATCGGCATTGGCGGCCAGTTTCGTCTTCGCCGCCGCGTCCCACGCCGCGCGAAGCGCCTTGGTCCCGCCCATCGGCGCTGTGCGCCCGGAAAAGCGCAGCAGCGGATGGTCGAGCGGCAGCGCCTCACGCTTGAGCGCGGCGAGCACGGCCTCGGGGGTGATATCGGGCACGAAGGCCTCGAGCCGGGCGAGCGCGCTTTCCGGCGTGGCGGGCACCTGGTCGTCGCGCACCAGCCCAAGTGCCACCTGGACCAGCGCGCCGTTGGACCGCGTGGCGCTGGCAGCGACAGCATTGCGGTGCGCGGTGCGGACATTGGCCACCTGTTCGGCCACTTCTGCCGCCGAGAACCCGAAGGCCAGCGCGCGGCGGTATTCGAGCGCGGCGGCGGTCAGCCCCTTGCGCCACTCGCCGTCGACGGTGGCGACGTCGAGCGTGGTGGTGCGGCCGGCGCGGAACACCTCGCCAGTGCCGAACGAGGCATTGCGGAACGGCGCATCCGCCCGCCGCGCCAGTCGTGCGAGCCGGCGATTGATGATGTCATAACCGATGCTGCGCAACAAGTTCTCGCGCCGCTGCGCCGCGGTGTCCGGCTCGTCAAGCCACGGGCCGTTGCGCGAAACCGCGATCCGCTCGGACAGCGCCGCGTCAAGGTATATGCCGGTGCGCCTGCTGTCTTTCGCCGGAACCGGGCCGGCATCGGGCTGGGGCGGGGCGGGGGCCGCCGGCCAATCGGCAAAGCGCTTGCGCACCGCTGCTTCCAATGCGCCCACATCGCCGTCACCGACCACGATCACGGTGGTCTTGGCCGGCACATAGACTCGCTGCCAGAACGCCTTGAGGCTATCTGCCGTCGCCGCATTCAGCGCCTCGGTCGTGCCGATCGGCACCCGCTGGATATAGCGCGCGCCGGGGTTGGTGAAGGCCATCTGGTCAATCGCGCTGCGATAGCCCCACGAATTGCGGTCGCGCATTTCGGCCAGCACCACCCCGCGCTCGCGCGCCACGGCGGCCGGCGCGAAGCTCAGCTCGCTCGCCGTCTCGCGCATCAGCATCAGCGCGGTATCGAGCAGCGCCGGATCGGCGCGCGGCAGATCGAGCGTGTAGAGCGTATAGTGAAAGTTGGTCTGGGCGTTGGTGTCCGCGCCGAACGCCAGCCCCTCGCGTTCGAGCAGGCGGACCATCTCGCCCTCGGGCACGTTGGTCGAGCCGTTGAACGCCATGTGCTCGACGAAATGGGCATAGCCGCGTTCGCTGTCGGTTTCGTCGAGCGATCCCGCCTCGATCTCCATCCGCACCAGCGCCGTGCCCGCCGGGGTGGCGTTGTGTCGGACGATATAGCGCATCCCGTTCGCCAGCCGGCCGGTGCGGAACGCGGGATCGATCGGAATGTCGCTCTGCTCCATCGCCCACACCGGGCGTGGGCGCGGCGTTGAGGCGACGGGGCTGAGGGCAGGGGCGCAGCCGGCAAGTGCCAGCGCGGCAAGGAGAATCAGGCGGCGAAACATTGGCACAAACGTGACGGGGGATCGCGCGCGGGGCAAGCGCCCCTTTGTCTTGCGCTTACTTGCCCCGCAGCTTCCGGTGCTTGGAAAGATCGAACACCTCGCTCGGTCCGCCGTCATTCTCAAGCAGCCCAAGCCGCCGCGCGACTTCCTGATAGGCCTCTTCCTCACCACCGAGATCGCGGCGGAAGCGATCCTTGTCGAGCTTTTCGCCGGTCAGCATGTCCCACAGCCGGCAGCCGTCGGGGCTGATCTCGTCAGCGAGGATCACCCGGCTGTAGTCATTGTCCCAGATCCGCCCGAACTCGAGCTTGAAATCAACCAGGCGGATGTTGATCGCGGCAAACATGCCGACCAGGAAGTCGTTCACCCGGATCGCCATCGACGAGATGTCCTGCATCTCCTCGTTCGAGGCCCAGCCGAAGCAGGCGATGTGTTCCTCGGCCACCATCGGATCGCCGAGCGCATCGTCCTTGTAGAAGTATTCGATCAGGGTGTGCGGCAGCGGCTCGCCTTCAGGAATGCCCAGCCGGGTCGAGATCGAGCCGGCCGCCACGTTGCGCACCACCACCTCGATCGGGATGATTTCCACCTGCCGCACCAGCTGCTCGCGCATGTTGAGGCGGCGGATGAAGTGGGTGGGGATACCGATGTGCGAAAGGCGGGTGAACACATATTCGCTGATGCGGTTGTTGATCACGCCCTTGCCGTTGATCGTCCCGCGCTTCTGCGCGTTGAACGCGGTGGCATCGTCCTTGAAATACTGGATCAGCGTGCCCGGCTCGGGCCCCTCGTAGAGGATCTTGGCCTTGCCTTCGTAAATCTGGCGGCGACGCGACACGGGCAGTTCCTTGGTAGTGACGGGCGCGGACGCCCCAAACAGCAAGCCCCGGCAGGACGGGCAGCCGAAAGGCTGCGCGTGACCAGGCCGGGGCAACGTTTGCCCATATAGGCGTCGCTGCCGAAAAGCAATGATTGCGGCAGACGCCGGCCGACCATAAACCGTGCGCAATGGCCGCAACCGATCCACCCCCGACGCAGTCCACCATCATGGGCGCCATCCGCCACGGCAGTGTGATGGACGTGCGCGCCATCGGGCGGGACCGGCGGTACTGGCTCGATGGTTATCACCAGCTGATGCGGCTTTCGTGGCTGCGTCTGACCGGGGTGTTCGTTGCCTGCTTCATGGGCTTCAACCTGACCTTTGCCGGGCTTTATGCGCTCGATCCGGCAGGGTTGGCGCGGCCCGCCGAAGGCGCGGACCTGCCGGTTTTCTGGCGCGATTTCTTCTTTTCGGTCCACACTGTTGCCACCATCGGCTATGGCAATGTCTATCCGGTTTCGGTCTATGCCAATGCGCTGGTGGTGGTGGAAATCACCCTTGGCATCCTGTTCTTCGCCCTCACTACTGGGATCGTCTTCGCCCGCTTTTCGCGCCCCACCGCTCGTATCCTGTTCAGCTCGGTGGCGGTGATCCGCGAACTCGATGGTGCGCCGGCGCTGATGCTGCGCGTTGCCAACCAGCGCCACAACCTGATCTTCTCGGCCTCGGTGCGGGTTTCGGTGCTGGAAGACCGCGATCTTGGCGGCGTCATGTTGCGCCGGTTCCGCGATCTGACGCTGGAGCGGGACACCAACCCGGTGTTCGCGCTCACTTGGACCGTGATCCACCGGATCGATGCCGAAAGCCCGCTTTATGGCTGGCTCGCCGCTGGGCACCCGCCCGACGATGCCGAGATCGTGGTGGTGATTTCCGGCGTCGATGAAAGCAGCAGCCAGCCGATCTACAGCCGCACCGCCTATACCGCCGAGCACATCCGCTGGAGCGCCCGCTTTGTCGATATTCTCAGCCGCGATGATGATGGCCGCCGGGTGATCGATTACGCGCGCTTTCACGATATCGAGGAGGAGCGGGCGTGAGCGTAACCGTTCGGCCGCTGACCGGCGCGGAAATCAGTGCGGCGATTGCCGATCTGGCAAAGCTGCGGATCGCCGTCTTTGCCGCGTGGCCTTATCTTTACGATGGCGATCCGTCCTACGAGGCGGACTACTTGCGCGAATTCATCGCCGCGCCCGACGCGGTGCTGGTGGCCGCGTTTGACGGCCCCCGCATCGTCGGCGCGGCCACGGCCTCGCCGATGGTCGCGCAGAAGGCCGAGTTCCGCGCGCCGTTCGAAGCACGCGGGATCGCCACCGAAGCGCTGTTCTATTTCGGCGAGAGCGTGCTGCTGCCGGGCTATCGCGGGCAGGGCATCGGCCACGCCTTCTTCGATCACCGCGAGGCGCAGGCCCGCGCCTGCGGGGCCACTGCCGCCACCTTTGCGGCGGTGATCCGCCCGGACGATCACCCGGCGCGGCCGGCGGACTATGTTCCCCTCGACGGATTCTGGGCCAAGCGTGGCTATGCCCCGGTGCCGGGTTTCGTCACCCAGCTGGCCTGGCAGGAGCACGGTGAAGCGGCGGAAAGCCCCAAGCCGATGCAATACTGGATGCGCACGCTGTGAGCTTCATCGTTGCCGCTGCGCAATACCCGATCGATCTGCTGGACGACTGGGATGGGTATGCCGCCAAGCTGGCGCGCTGGGTGGAACAGGCGGCCGCGGGCGGCGCGGCGCTGGCGGTGTTTCCCGAATATGGCGCGATGGAACTGGCCTCGCTCGATCCCGCGACGATGGGCGATCTGGCCGGATCGCTCGCCAGCGTGGCCGCGCTGCTCCCGCGGATCGATGCGCTTCACGCCGATCTCGCCGCGCGCCACGGCTTGCACATCCTTGCCGCCAGCACGCCGTGCCGGCTGGAAGACGGGCGTTATGTCAACCGCGCGCGCCTGTTCGCGCCGAACGGCAAGATCGGGGTGCAGGACAAGCTGGTGATGACGCGGTTCGAGCGCGAGCACTGGGGTGTGAGCGCCGGAGCGCCGCTGCGGCTGTTCGATACCGCGCTGGGCCGGATCGGCATCTCGATCTGCTATGACAGCGAATTCCCGCTGCTCGCCCGTGCGCAAGTGGAAGGCGGGGCGGAATTGCTGCTGGTGCCCAGCTGCACCGATACGCTGAAGGGCTATTGGCGGGTGCGCCACGGCAGCCAGGCGCGCGCGCTGGAAGGGCAGATGATCGTCGTCCAGTCGCCCACCGTGGGCGAGGCGGCGTGGTCCCCGGCAGTCGACGTCAATCGCGGTGCGGCCGGCGTTTATGCCCCGCCCGATGGCGATTTTCCCGACGATGGGGTGATCGCGCTGGGCCGGCTCGATGCGGCGGAATGGCTGTTTGCCGACATCGATCTGGCGCGGGTGGCGCAAGTGCGCGCCGATGGCGGGGTGCTCAATGCGCGCCACTGGGCCGAACAGCCCGGAGGGCTCAGCCTGCCGCGGGGTGCGGTGGTGGATTTGCGCTAACTGCCGCTGACACCGGGCGCCGCAGCACCAGCGCGCAAGCCGCGATCAGCGCGATCAGCGCCGGGGCCGAAAGGCTCATCACCGCGCTGTCGCTCGCGCCGGGATGGGTGATCTGCCACGCCATCACCCAAAGCCCGTTGCCGCAGGCCAGCCACGCCAGCGCGAACAATCCGGCGATCTCGCGCCCGTCAGCGCGGGCGAGCAGGCCGGGCCAGACCAGCGCCGCCAGCACCGCCAGCAGCGGCATGTCATAGTCATAGGCATAAGGGCTGATCAGCAGCGACACCGCACCCGCCAGCGCCAGCAGCCACGCGCGGGGCATCTTGTGCCGCCACGCCTGCACCAGCATTGCAAGTGCGGCCAGCGCCGCCGCGCCGTGCAGCGCCATCGCCGGCCCAGGTGCCACGCCGAAGCGGGCGAGGCAGGCGTAAAGCGAACTCATCCGCTCCATCGGATAATCGCCGGCCCACAGGAACACGGTGGCGGCGCGGGTGGCGCCGAGGAACGCGGTCCAGATCGCCGGGCCGAGCGCCAGCGTGGTCACGGCCGAAGCGGCAAGGGTGATGCCGGCGGCAAGCGCCAGCGCTTTCCAACGCCGTTCCAGCAGCGCCAGCAGCGCGATCGCGACGGCGAGGTGCGGCTTGATCAGCATCGCGCCCAGCGCCGTCCCCGGTCGCCAGCCGCCGCGCGGTGCGCCTTCGTGCAAGGCGAGCAGGAAACTGCCGATCAGCGCGCCGGTTAGAAATCCGTTCTGGCCGCAGGCGATGTTGGTAATCATCGCGGGCATGGCGGCGGCCAGCGCTGCCGGCAGATGCGCCCCGGCGGCGCGCCGCACCGTCCACAGGAACCAACCGAGCAACGCCAGCTGGGTGGCCAGGTATGACCATGCCGCCGGCAGCAGCGCCAGCGGTGCGGTCGCTAGCGTGAACGGCGGCGGATAGGCCCACGGCATGAATGCTTGTTTGCCGGTGCGCGCGATCTGTTCGGCCTGCAACGCGGTGAAATCGTAATTCGCCGCGGCGCGGCCTTCGCTGGTCAGCTGGCCGGCGATGTGAAAGGCATACCAGTCGGCCATGCGGTCATCGCGGTGGATCTTGCCGGGAAAGCCCAGCGACAGCGCCTCGATCAGCGCCACCGCCAGACAGGCAGCAAGGAATGCCCGCAGGATCACCCGGCTGGTGCCAAAGGCCAGCGCGGCGGGCGAGCGGGCGGGAAGCGGAGCGGCAGAGGGTTGATTGGCGGTCACGCCCGAGGGGTTACGCGGGCACGCTTGAGAATTGGTTAACCATGATCGGCGGCAGGCTCAGGCGGCCGGTGCCGCGCGCTTGGTGAAGCGCACGTTGAACGCGATCGACACCCGGTCCGAAGCCGCCGCGTTGGGATAGACCCAGTGGCGCAAGTGCGACGGGAACAGCAGCAGCGTGCCCGCGGCGGGGCGATAGAGCATCTTGCTGCGCATGCACGGCGTATCGACCTGATCGGGCAGCAGCAAGTTGGTCCGCCCGTCGAGAAATTCGATCGCCCCGGCGCTGGTATCGGCCCCCGGCGGCGGGGCAGGGGTGGCGACGTAATAAACGCCCGACCAGAACCAGCCGGGGTGATCGTGCGGGGTGTTGAACGCCCCGGGCGGGTTGACGTTGATCCAGCCGTGATACTGCAGCCCGAACGGCATCAGATCCTCATCGGGAGCAATCCGCGCGGTCGCTTCCGCCGTCGCCCCCAGCAACATGGCGCAGAGCTGTTTGAGCCCCGGCTCGGGCCGCTGGAACAGTTCGTCGCGTGAATGCCAGCCATTGCGGTTGCTCCGCGCGAGCCCCGGATCGGACGCCCGGATGCCTGCGATCTCGCGCAGCAGTTGCGGGTTGAGCCGCGCCGCCTCGGGCAAGTGAAAGGTCAGCACCGGCGAATGGAACAGCGGATCGAGGCCGCTCAGCTTGAAGCCGGGTTGGGGCACGCCTTGAGTCATGGGTGCACTCTATAAAGCGCGGCTCCGTTTTTCCGCAACCGCACCGCCGGCGGCATGGGGAGCCGGCGGATCAGTCGGTAAACCCTGCCGCCAGCACCTCGGCCAGCGGCGGAACGCCCGCCGGGTCCGGATCGAACCCGGTGGCCAGCACCCAGCGCCGCTCGATCAGGTTCTGGCGCTCGCTATGCTCCACCACCACCGGGCCGATGGCGGCCAGCGTGCCGGGATCGGACCCGGCGTCGGCCACCGCCGTCTCGATCGCGGCGCGCAAGTCGCGCACCGCCGCCGCCAGCGCGGGCATATCGGGCAGGGTGGCCGGGGCCAGCGCCTCGGCGGCGCTCGCAGCTTCCCCCAGCGCGGTGGCGGCGCCGGGCAGCTTACCGGCCAGTTCGCGCGCAAACCGCGCCGCCGCATGGGCATCGTGGGCGTGGAGCGCATATTCGTAAGGGATCTGTTCGCGCACCAGATCGATCGACTTGAGGATCAGTCCTAGCTGCTCCTGCGCGAAGCCCGCATCCTCGGCCAGCGCCGGGCGGACGATCTCGTCGAGCGCTTTGCGGATCGAGGCCAGCCGCAGGGAAGTATCAGGAACCACGTTCGGCCTCCTTGAGCAGGGTGAGCAGGTTGACCACGCAGGTCTGGCCGAACCCGGCAAGCCAGCTCAGCAGAATGTCCTGATGGCTTTTGCCGCCGATCATGCAGCGCACTGCGGTGCCCAGCACCATCACCGTCGATTTCCAGCAGTTCATCACGCCGTAATAGGCCAGCTTGTCTCGGTCGATGACAAAGCCGGTCCGCTCGGCATAGCGGCGCAGAAATTCCTCGCGCTCGATCAGCCCGCAGACGATGAACCGCCCCGCCGCGTCGTGATAGCCGTACCCTTCCTGAAACGACCACGCGATGTCCTCATGGTAATCGCCCAGATGCGCCAGTTCCCAGTCGAGCACGGCGGTGACTTCGCCACTGGTCGGATCGAACAGGAAGTTGCCCGCGCGGTAATCGTGGTGGACCACCGTCACCCGCCCGATCGGCGGGGCGTGCGCGCGCAGCCACTGCGCGACATAGCGCACCAGCGGCAGCGGCTCGAAGCTGTCCTCCTCCCACACCCGTTCCCACCAGTTGATGACGCTGTGGACTCCGGCGGTGCTGCCCACCGGCGGGGCGTCGAACGCGCCCAGCTCGGCCCCCTGCCAGTCGAACCGGTGGATCGCGGCCATCAGGTCGACAAACTGCGGTCCCAGCCGCGCCTGCCATTCGGGCGAAAACCCGCTGCCCAGACCGGTCACGTTGCTGTGGCTTTCGGGCGGCTTGGTCACGCCGGAGACGAACCGGCTGATCAGCGAGGGCCGGCCGAACCATACCCCTTCGGGATCGACCCAGGGCACTTCCGGCACCGGAACCACCCCGGCCATCGCCCGCATCAGCTCGTATTCGCGGCCGCGGTGGGTTTCGACCACCGATTCGGGCGGCTCGCGGCGCAGCACGTACGTCGCGCGGCTATCGCCCTCGCTCAGGGTGAAGACGAACTGCTCCTTGGAGGCGCCGCCGCCCAGCGGACGGATATCGCCCACGCTTGCCCCCGGTGCCTTGTCGGCAAAGAACGCCGCCAGCCCGCACTCGATCTCACCCGGCGGGGTGGGCGCATAGGGCGGCCCGGCCCGGGCGCGCAGCTTGCGGGTCAGCGCCTCATCGACCGTCCGCTCGGTCGGGTAACGTGCCCGCACCGCCGCGATCCAGTCCTCGGCCGGGGCCTGCTTGTGATCGATCATGGCTGCGGCATCCTTCTTCCGAACCCGACGTTAGATCGGAAATCGCCCCGCGCAAGCGGCGCGAATGGGCATCCAGTATTCGGCCGGCGGGGTCCCGGCGCAGGGTACTCCGGCCTATGGCGCAGGGATCAGCTGGCTGCTGGCGGCGGTGGTGGTTGTCTCCACCGTCGGGCTCAAGTTCTTTGGGCGCGGGATCTGGTCAAGCGCGGCGGTGCTACTGGGGCTGCTGGCCGGTTATGGGCTGGCGCTGGCGCTGGGGCGGGTGTCGTTCGATCCGGTGGCGCATGCCGGGTGGGTGATGGTGCCGATGCCGTTCCACTTCGGCTTTGCCATCTCCGCCTCGGCGATCCTTGGTTTCTGCCTGACCGGGTTTGTCTCCTCGATCGAATCGATCGGCGACGTCTGCGCGATCTGCGAGAACAATGCCGGCCGCCCGGCGACCGACCGCGAGCTGATCGGCGCGGTTTCCGCCGACGGCGTCGGCACCGCGCTGGCCGCTGTGTTCGGGGCGATGCCCAACACCACCTTCAGCCAGAATGTCGGCCTGATCGCGATCACCGGGGTGATGAGCCGGCATATCGTGACGCTCGGCGCGATCTTTCTGGCGCTGTGCGGACTGGCCCCCAAGGTTGGCGCGCTGGTGACGACGATCCCGATCGAAGTGCTTGGCGGCGGGGTGATCGTCATGTTCGGCATGGTCGCCTCGTCGGCTGTGTCGATGCTCTCGGGCGTGACCTGGAACCAGCGCAACATGCTGATCTTCGGAGTGGCGCTGTCGCTCAGCCTTGGGCTTCAGCTGGAACCCGACGCGGTGGGCCATCTGCCCGAGACCGCCCGCATCCTGCTCACTTCCGGCGTGCTGCCAGCGGCGTTCGTGGCGATCCTGCTGAACCTGATTATTCCGCATGAAGCCGGGTGACCGGCTATTGCGCGATCTCCATTTCGAGCAGTGCGCTGGTTGCGGCCTTTTGCCAGTGGAGCCCGGCGTGAAGGCTGGCATAGACCCCGCCGGGTAGCGCGCCGCGAATGACGAACTTGAGCGCACGCAGGCCGGGCACTGGATAGCAGGTGACTTCGCCGGGGATCATTTCCGCCAGCCGCGCGCGCACGACGTCGGGGGTCAGCGCCGCAGCGAGCAGCGCATATTCCGCATCGCCCAGCGCAACCAGCGTCAGGTCAAGCGTATCGGCCTTGTCGCCGGAGCGGCCGCAGGCGATGTCGCGCACGCGGGTCATGCTGCGCACCATTCGACTTCAGTCGTCACCAACTCGCGGGCCACGAAGCCGTTGACGATTTCCAGCCGGGGGCGGGTTTCGCTGCGGAAGCTGCAGGCCCCGGCCGGGCCGGAGAGTGAGAGGGCATAGACCTCGTCCTCGACGATCTGCGCCTCGGCAGCATCGGCGAAGCGGGCGGAAATGTGAACTCGGGCTTCGGCGGGCTCACCCGGACTATCGCCGGCAAGGCGGCCAAGCACCGAGTTGACCCCGACTAGATCGATCCTGAGATCGGCTTCTGGGATCGCGCCGAGCCGCAGCCGCAGCACATCGGCGGCGATGCGGGCGCGGTGAAGCGCGCCGTGGCCGGCATAGCCGACTTCCACGTCGGCAATGGCTCCGGGGCGGTCAACGAAGCCGGAAACCTTGAGTTGGCCGGGGCAACCCGCCGGGCGCGCACCGCTGACCCGAACCCGCTGCGGGCCAATTTCCTCAATCACAACGCCGGTGAAATCGACGGTCAGGTCCGGGGTGATATAGGCTGCCGGATTGTGAACCTCGTAAAGCAGCTGGAGCGTGGTGGTCAGCCGGTCGATGCGACCGGGGCTGCCTTCCAGCACGCAAATCTCAAAGGTTCCGTCGGCGCGGATATCGGCGATGGGGAAGCCAAGATCGGCATAGTCGGCGGCAGTCAGCGCGCCGGGACCGGGCGCTTCGAAGTTGCCGCCGGTGAGCTGGCCTGAGCATTCGAGCAGATGGCCCAGCATGATTGCGCCGGCCAGCGCGGTATCGCTGCCGTCAAGCCACGGGATCAACGCTCCGGCAAACAACGCCGAATCTGCCGCGCGGCCGGTGACAATCACACCAGCGTCTTCGCGCGTGGCCGCAACGATCCCGGCAGTTCCGATATAGGCATGCGCGCCGAGCAGATCGCCTTCGATCGGATCGTCCCAGCGGATAAGGCCGGCGAGATGGCGCACATCATCGCCGGTGATCGCAGCGACGCGCAAGTCTGCCAGCCCCTGCGTCCGGGCGAGGGCCGCCACTTCGGCGGCGGCGGCGGCTGGGTTGGCCGCGCCAAAATTGGTGATGATCTGGCAGCCATTCGCGGCGGCCGGGCCGAGCAGCGGGGTCATTCGCCGGGCGATGCGCGGATCGCCGCCCTTGGCGGAATCGCGCCGCCGCGCGCGCAGGCCCGGGACAAGCGTGCGCTCGGCGAGGCATTCGAGCGCGATGGCATGTACCCGCCCCGACTGCGCGAGCTTGACTGCCGGATCGATCCGGTCCCCCGCGAAGCCCGCGCCGCCAGCGATGCTGCGCACAAATCTCGTCATGCGTTAGCGGCCGCGCCGGTCACTTGGCTTTGGGGAGGGCGTAAGCGATCACATAATCGCCGGCCCCCGAATGGAGCGAGGCGTTGCCGCCGGCGGCAATCACCACGAACTGGCGGCCGCTTTTCGGGCTGATGTAGCTCATCGGTGTGGCGTGGCCGCCGGTTGGCAAGCCGGCGCGCCACAGCATCTTGCCGCTGGTGAGATCGAAGGCGCGGATCGCGCGTTCCTGCGTGGCCGCGATGAAGATCAGCCCGGCGCGAGTGGTTACGGTGCCGCCGGTGTTCGGCACGCCCATCGGCAGCGGCAACCCGGCGCGCCAATCGAACGGTCCGCTGTCGGCGCTGGTGCCAAGCGGACGTTCCCACAGCATCTTGCCGCTGGCGAGATCGACCACGCCGATTTTGCCGTAAGGCGGCTGCATACAGGGGACGCCGAGCGGCGACAGGAACGCGCCGGTCAGCAGGCCAAAGGGGGTGCCTTCCTGCGGCACCGGCAGGCCGACATGCGCCACGCCGTCGTCCGAATGCTTGAGCCCGAGGGCATCGGCCGCCTTGCGGTCGATCATCGACGTGTAATTGGCCATCCGGCTCGAGTTGACCACCGCCAAACGGCGCTCGGGATCGACCGAGATTCCGCCCCAGTTCACCCCGCCGAGATAGCCCGGATACGTGATCGAAGGGCGCGGGAAGCCGGGCGGAGTGAAGATGCCTTCATAGCGCGCCTGACCGAACTTGATCCGGCACCACATCTGATCGAGCGGGGTGAGCCCCCACATGTCCTGCGCCGACAGCACATGGTTGTCGAACGCGGGCAGACCGGGCGAGAACGGCTGAGTTTTCGAGACCCAATCGCCCTGGGCCGCGCCTTGCGGGACCGGGCGCTCTTCGACCGGCTTGATCGGCTGGCCGGTGCGCCGATCGAGCATGAACAACTGGCCGCTCTTGGAGGTCTGGAGCAGGGCGGGCACGATCTGACCGTTCACCGGTATATCGATCAGCGTCGGCTGCGGCGAGACGTCATAGTCCCAGATATCGTGGTGGACGATCTGGAACGACCAGCGCGCTTCGCCGCTCTCGATATCCAGCGCGACGACCGACGTCGCGTATTTCTCGGTGCCGGGCGAGCGGTGACCGCCCCAGTAATCCGGGGTCGAATTGCCGGTGGGCAGATAAACCAGACCCAGCGCCTCATCGCCGCTCATCGTGCCCCACGAGTTGGCAGTGCCGCGCGAATAAGTCTGGCCCGGCCCGGGCTCGCCATGTTCGTGCGGGCGGTCCATATCCCACGCCCAGGCGAACTTGCCGGTGACGGCATCGAACGCGCGGATCACGCCCGAAGGCTCACCCACGAACTGGCCATCGGCGACCCAGCCGCCGACAACCACTTTGCCGCGTACGATCACCGGCGCTGAGCTGAGATAGTAATAACCGCTGATGACGCCGCCGAGGCCCTTCTTCAGGTTGACCGCGCCGTTTTCGCCAAAGCCGGTGCAGGGTTTGCCATCGGCCGCGTCGATCGCCATCAGCCGCGCGTCAGTCGTGCCGAGGATGATGCGCTTGGCGCAAGGGCCGACCGCGTTTGGCGCAGCATAGTAGGAGACGCCGCGGCAGGCGCCGGCCGGCGGGGCATCGACCTTGGGATCGAAGCGCCAGCGCTGCTGCCCGGTTTCGGGATCGAGCGCGATCACGATGTTGGTGGGCGTGCACAGATAGAGCGTATCGCCGACCATGATCGGGGTGGTTTCGAAGCCGAGCCCGGTCTTGGTCATCACCCCAGTACGATAAGTCCACGCCTGTTCCAGCCCGGCGACGTTCGACTGGTTGATCTGGGTGAGCGGGGCGAATCGCGTGCCGCCGACGACGTTGCCATATTGCTGCCATTCGCCCGAACCATCGGGCCCGACCCCGGCGAGGCGCGGGGCGGCCTCAAGCCGGTTGACCGACCAGAGCCAGCCGCCAAAGCCGAGGCCGAGGATGACGATTGCGGCAAGGAACGCCTTGCGGTGGCGGCTGAGCCAAGGCCAGCAGACCCAGATCCCCAGCACCAGCGGGGCCAGAACCCGGCTTTGCAAGCGCCACGGATCGAGCCCGCCTTCCCACAGCGCCCAGATCACGGTGCCGGCAAGCATTGCGGCGTAAAGGGTAACCGCGCGGGGATCGCCCCGGAATGCGAGCCATGCCGCGCCGAGCACGGCGAGCCCGGCGAGTAAATAATAGAGCGAGCCGCCAAGGAGCGCGAGCTGGACGCCGCCGGCGACAAGCACAAGCCCGATCGGGGCAAGGACCAGCGCCAGCAGCCACCGCCTGCGCCCGTTTGCAGATTTTCCGACCATGGCCTTGTGCATTCCTCCCGCGAACCGGCCGATCATAGCTGTCGGCCGCGTTCAGGCGCGCCAATAGGCCCGCGATACCGCAGCATTCTGGCGCAATTGCCGGGGCGCAGGGGTCTCTAAAATTGTTATAGTAGCTATCACCATTCTATAATGGCTCGAGAAGCGTAGCCGCATCATTTCAGGATCTGCGGCGGTTTGCCGAGCAGCAGGCCAGCATCGACGATCACGAACTGACCGGTCATCAGTGCCGCATCGGTGGCGAGCCAGCCGGCGGTTGCGGCGACATCGGCCGGGGTGGCGACCGTGCCCAGTGCGGCGCTGCCGGCATAGTTGGCGCGGACGGTGTCGTAAGCGGCATCACCCACGCCCTCGCGCACCCAGCGGCCCTCGATCAGGCCCGGCAGCACGGCGTTGACCCGGATCGCCGGGGCCAGATTGCGCGCCAGCGAGAGGGTCAGCGTATTGAGCGCGCCCTTGGAGGCGGCGTAAGCATAGCAACTGCCAGTGCCGTTGTTGCCGGCGACGGAGGAGATGTTCACGATCGCGCTGCCGGGCGGCATCAGCGGCAGGGCGGCCCGGGCCATCTGGTACGCGCCGACCACATTGACGGCGTAAATCGCGAGGAAATCATCGGCACCGAGCGCCTCCAGATCGCTCATCGGCGCGAATTTGGTGGTGCCGGCGTTGTTGATGAGCGCGTCAATCCGCCCCCAGCGTTCGCCAGCCTGTGCTGCGAGATGCCGGCAATCGGTGTCGCTGGCGACATCGCCCTGCACAGCGACGGCGTCGGCCCCAAGCGCCCGGCATGCTTCCGCCACCAGCTCGGCCGCGGCCGAGCTGGCCCGGTAATTGACGAGAATATCCCAGCCTCGCTGCGCAAACCATTCGGCGCAGGCCGCGCCTACCCCGGTGCCGGCGCCGGTAATCACGGCAACTTTCCGCTCGGCCATCTGTGTCCCCTCCGGCTGCTTTTTCGCGCAGCATCGTGCGCTCTCAGCGCGCAACAGGCAATGGCCGACCATGTCTCGCGATGGCGCCGATCCTGCCGTGACGGCCCAATGTGCGCACAAAACCGGTGCTCTGTAAGCGCAGCATCCAGACATTCAACACACGTTGACATTAAACGATCGTTGATATTAATTCTCTGGTGAGTGAGTCGTAGTCGTAAGGCTGCAATAATCGAAGATGCCCCGCCGCAAACGGCCGGGTTTTGAACGACGATGGTTAGAAGCCACGCACATATGGAGGGGGTATATGCCTACATCAGCGATCAAGTTCCGCAGACTGGCCCGTCTTGCGATCGGCACGTCCTTGCTGGCGTTCTCGGTGACCGCGCAGGCGCAGTCCGGTCCCGCGGCGGCCCCTTCGGGCGATGAGGAAATCATCGTTACCGCTCGCGCGCGGTCAGAGACGCTGCAGAATGTGCCGGCCTCGATCACCGCCTTCGTTGCCTCGGAAATCAAGACCGCGAACATCACTCGCCCGGCAGACTTTATTGCGATGACCTCGGGCGTGTCGCAGGTCCAGACGGTCGAGGTCGGCGACATGCAGATCAACATCCGCGGCATCAACTCGGGCCGCGACACCGAAAGCTCGGTGGCGCTGGTGATCGACGGGGTGCTCGTTACCAACCCCAATGCGCTTAACCGCGAACTCGACAACATCTCGCAGATCGAAGTGCTGAAGGGCCCGCAGGGCGCGATCTATGGCCGCAATGCGTTGGCCGGGGCAATCATCCTCACGACCAAGAAGCCGAGCGATCACTTCGAGGGTTCGATCAAGGCCGGCTATGGCAAGAATAACCAGTGGGAAGTAGGCGCCAGCGTCAGCGGTCCGCTTGGCCCCAACCTCAGGGGCTCGTTGAGCGCCTATCACCATTCGGACGACGGTTCGTTCTACAACAGCTTCCAGAAGTGCGGCGACTGCCTGAACTTTCAGCGCGACACCGGGGTGACCGGCCGCCTGATCGCCGACCTGGGCGGGAACAACGAGCTCGACTTCAAGGCGCACTATTCGAAGATCAAGGCCGGCGGCGTGACCTTCAACGCCTCGCTGGCGCTGGTCGATGCCGGGGCATTCGTGCCGCTGTTCTATGAAAACGCCAACGACCACAACTTCGTCTACATCAACCGGAACCGGCCCGATAACCAGCAGGAGAACATCAACATCTCGCTGAAGGGCACGTTCGACGTGGGCTTCGGCACGCTGACCACGACCGCGACCTACAACAACGAGAAAAACTACTTCCTCGTGGCCGGCACCAGCAACGGGTTCGGGCTGTATAACGCCAACACCCAGTGCCTGAACGAATACAACTATGCGCTAGAGCACCCGGACTATGCGCCGGTGCCGCCGCCATTCTTCTACACCCCGAACATCGCCAACTCGTTCCTGCCGCCTTACCCGCCGCTGGCCTGCGGTGGTTACCAGTACCAGCAGCGCGACCAGAAGGACTATTCAGGCGAGTTCCGGCTGCAGTCCAAGGGCGGCGAGAAGCTTGACTGGATGATCGGGGCCTATTACGCCCACGTCGATCGCCACCTTGTGGTGTCCTATGGTGGCGACAAGGGCCTGGGCAAGTTCAACAAGGGCCTGGTGCTGGCCGACGGCCCGAACCCGACCGACCTCTATTACGACGATAACCTGATCAGCAATGTCTATGCGGGTTTCGCCAACATCAACTACAAGATCTTCGACAACCTCGAGCTGGCGCTGGC
Source organism: Sphingomonadaceae bacterium (assembly GCA_947455865.1). GTDB lineage: Bacteria > Pseudomonadota > Alphaproteobacteria > Sphingomonadales > Sphingomonadaceae > Novosphingobium. The sequence goes on along the minus strand of CANGQZ010000020.1, from coordinate 3,458 downwards.
CGGTCGCTATGACCGTGAGGACCGCAAGGCGATCAACAACGTTCCGAAGATTAATCCGCAATCGCAGGGCTTTGGTGCGGGCGGCTTCCCGGTCTGCGGATTCGGCGGTATCTACACCAACGAAGAAGACGGCAGCTGCGATTACTACATCAACCCATATTACAACGTGAACCCGGGGACGAACGCAATCCCGAGCCGCGAGAAGTCGTTCGAGCAGTTCCAGCCCAAGATCACGCTGAACTACAAACCAACGCCGGACGTCTCGCTTTATGCGTCCTACGGCTATGGCTTCCGTTCAGGCGGGTTCAACTCGTCGGGGACGGCGGCAACGCTGAACCTCTATTACGGCGGGCTGCACCTCGACAACGGGACGCCGAACATCAACATCCCGACCGACGACTTCAAGAAGGAAGTCTCCAAGGCGGCGGAAGTGGGCTTCAAGGCCAAACTGTTCGACAACACGCTCTCGATCAGCGGAGCGCTTTACTACACGATCGACCGCAACGGGCAGGATTTCAGCTTCTTTGCGGGGCCGTTCGGTTCGCTGCGCGTGGTGACCAGCATCGACAAGTCCGAGATCAAGGGGCTTGAATTCGACTTCAAGTGGCGCCCGACCCACAGCCTGAAGCTCTATGGCGGGTTCGGTTATACCGACACCAAGATCAAGGCCTACACCGCGCGGCCCTATGCCGTCGGCAACAAGCTGCCCTACATCCCCGAATACACCGCCAACGCCGGGGCGGAATTCACCCTGCCGCTCGGCGGCAGCGGCATCAACCTCGTCACCCGGGTGGACGAAAGCCTCATCGGGAAGACCTGGTTCTCACCGGTGCAGGACAACCGCCTGCCAAACGCTTTTACTCAGTTCGGCTTCGGGCAGGGTAATTTCGCCAAGCAGTACCGCGCGCCTTACGCCGTCACCAACCTCAACGTGACGCTGCAGGGCGGCAACTGGGACATCAGCGCCTGGGCGACCAACCTGTTCAACAAGAAATATCTGGCGGAAGTGATCCCCGCGCCGGAGTTCGGCGGGTCGTTCATCCACGACTCCTACGGCCGTACGTTCGGCGTCCGGGCCAACTACCGGTTTGGAGGTAACTGACCATGGCCATGCAGGCACGACGCGTGGTCACCGGACATAACGCGAAGGGTGAATCGGTCATCCTGTTTGACGACCATGCCAAGAACGTCACGCATATCCCCTCGTGGGAGGGGCTCTATGTGACCGAGCTGTGGGTGACCTCGGAAAGTCCGATCGACAATTCGGGCACCGAGGACCGCTCGCTCCGGCCGATGAAGCATGACCCCGACGCGCACGGCACGATCTTCCGGTTGGTGGAGATTCCGCCGGAATCGAAGACCGTGTTCAAGGCGGACGGGATCTTCACCGAGCTGGGCAGCCAGAATAAGCCGAGCGAGGCCGATCGGAGCCGCCATCCGACCATGCACAAGACCAATTCCATCGATTATCTGATCGTCCTTTCGGGCGAGATGATCATGGAAATGGAAGAGGGTTCGACACTGATCAAACAAGGTGACTGTATCGTCCAGCGCGGAACGAACCATGCCTGGGTCAACCGCTCTGACAAGCCTTGCCTGCTGGCGGCAGTTCTGATTGACGCAGTGCCTGCGCCCTAACGGGCGCGTGGCAACGCCAAGGTCGATCCCAACATGTCCAAGCTGCAAAAGCCCACCCGCCGTACCGATGGTCTCAATACCCTCAACCTGATTCTCGATACGGCGGAAAGACTGTTTGCGGTGGATGGCTATGCCGCCGTTTCGCTGCGTAAGATTACCGGCCAGGCCAATGTCGACCTGGCGTTGGTGAACTATTACTTCGGCTCGAAGGAGGGTCTGTTCAAACAAGTGCTGGCCCGCCGGGTCGACAAGATGAGTGCGGAACGGTTGGCCTACCTTGAGCATGCCCAGTTGGTGCCGCGGAGCGAACAATCGGTCATCGACCTGCTTGAAGGATTCACCCGGCCGATCATCGGGCATACCCCGGAAGAAGTTGCCGAACTGCGCAACTATCGCCTGCTGATCGCGCTCGTCGCCAATTCCAAGGAGTGGCAGGATTTCATCTTCCGCGAGCGCTACGACCCGGTGGCGATCCAGTTCATCGATGCCTTTGCCCGTGTCATTCCCGACGCGGACCGCAACGAACTGTGCTGGGCCTTCAGCTTCTTCCTCGGCAGCATGGTCAACACCCTTGCCGAGACCGGGCGGATTGACCGGCTGTCCTATGGCGCATGCCGCTCCGACGATCTTGAAACGGCCATGCGCCAGCTGATCAACTATACCGCTGCCGGTTTCCTGAGCTGCAGCCGACCCAAACCTGCCTCCGAAGGAGCACAACAATGCGCCTGATCACGTACGAGGATTCGTCCCGCAATCTGGTACTCGGCGCCCTGCATCCGCAGCAGGCCGGGACCATCATCGACCTGCGTGCCGGCGCAGCAGCGCTGGGCCTGCCGAGCGAGGTACTGGAATCGATGCTGACGCTGATCGAATCCGGGCCGGCCGGGCTTGAGGTGGCGCGCGAGATCGAGGCGGCGGCCGCGGCCAAGGCCGACCAGCCGTGGGCGCAGGTTGCGGCGGGATCGATCAAGTGGAAATCGCCGCTGCCGGTCCCGCCCCAGTTCCGCGACTGCCTGATGTTCGAGGAGCATCTCCAGAACAGCTGGAACATGCTGCGCAAGACGCTCGCCGAAAAGGAGCCGGACCCCGCCGCAGCGCTGGCCGATTTCGAAGCGCGCGGCGTCTATACCATCCCGAAGGTGTGGTATGACATTCCGGTCTACTACAAGGCCAACCGCTTCTCGTTCATCGGCCACGACGAGGACGTGATCTGGCCGCGCTATTCCAACAAGCTGGACTTCGAGCTGGAATATGCCTGCGTGCTCAACAGCTACGTCAAGGACGCGACGGTGGAGGAAGCCGCTTCCAAGATATTCGGCTATACCATCTTCAACGATATCAGCGCCCGCGATACCCAGTCGGTCGAGATGCAGGCGCAGCTTGGGCCGAGCAAGGGCAAGGATTTCGATACCGGCAACATCATGGGTCCGTGCATCGTTACCGCCGACGCGGTTGACCCCGATGACATGACGATGATCGCCTGGGTCAACGGCGAGGAATGGTGCCGCGGCAACAGCGGCAGCGCTTACTGGACTTTCGCCCAGGTCATCTCCCACGCCTCGCAGTGCGAGACGCTGGTGCCGGGGGAATGCATCGGATCGGGCACGGTGGGCGGCGGCTGCGGGCTGGAGCTTGGCCGGTTCCTCCAGCCGGGCGACGTGGTTGAGCTCGAAGTTCAGGGCATCGGCGTGCTGCGCAATCGCATGGTCAAGAAATAAGAAAAAACTCGTTCCTTAGGAGAGGTTTATGTCCGCCAATACCGATGTCACGCGGCTTGACGTAGCCATTATCGGGGCAGGTTTTTCCGGGCTCTACATGCT
>CANGQZ010000019.1 GCA_947455865.1 Sphingomonadaceae bacterium | reverse complement strand
TCCCTGACGTCGAGATCATCGACACCTGCTCCAACGGCCGCGAGGCGATCCGCAAGATCAAGACCGAAAAGCCCGATCTGGTGTTCCTCGATATCCAGATGCCCGGGTTCGACGGATTCTCGGTGGTCAAGGGCGTGATGGAGATCGAACCGCCGCTGTTCGTGTTCGTCACCGCCTATCAGGAACACGCGGTAAAGGCGTTCGAGGCCAATGCGGTCAATTACCTGATGAAGCCGGTCGACGAGGACAAGCTCGCCGATACGCTGGACCGGGTGCGCACCCGCCTTACCGAAAAGCGCTCGGCCGAAGAGGCTGAGAAGCTCAAGATTGTGCTTGCCGAAGTCGCTCCCGATGCGATGGACGCGATGCCCGAGGAAGACGATCAGAACGCTCAGCTCGGTGCCGGGCGCTACGAAAAGCTCATCAACATCAAGGATCGCGGTCAGATTTTCCGCGTCGATGTCGATTCTATCGAGCATATTGAGGCCGCCGGCGATTACATGTGCATTCGCACCGCCGACAACTCGCTGATCCTGCGTGAAACGATGAAGGACCTTGAGCGCCGGCTCGATCCGCGGGTGTTCCAGCGGGTCCACCGCTCGACCATCGTCAACCTCAACCAGGTCCGTCAGGTCAAGCCGCACACCAATGGCGAATGCTTCCTCGTGCTCGATTCGGGCGCGCAGGTGAAAGTCTCGCGCAGCTACCGCGATGTGGTGGCGCGGTTCGTGCACTAACCAATTCCCCTTCCGCTTCGCGCCGGTTTGCGCGAATAGCCGCGCCATGACTTTCGCCATACCCGGTTTCGACCTTGCCGCCTTTGTCGCCGCCACCCTCGCCGAGGATCTAGGGGAGGGATGGCCCGGCGGCGGGCATGATGTGACCAGCGAGAGCGTGATTCCGGCCGATGCACGCTTCGCCGGGGTGATGGACAGCCGCGATGCCATCGTCGTCTGCGGGCTGCCGCTGGCCGAGGCGTTCTTCCGGGCGCTCGATCCAGCGGCCGAGATCACCATCCTCCACCCTGAAGGCGCGGTGGTCCCTGCTGGGACCGAGCTGATGCGGCTAACCGGCAAGGCCCGCGCCCTGCTCACCGCCGAGCGCAGCGCGCTCAACACCGTCCAGCACCTCTCGGGCATCGCCGCGATGACCCGTGAATACGTCGATGCCATGGGGCAAACCAAGGCCATACTGCTCGATACCCGCAAGACCATCCCCGGGCTGCGCCACCTTGAGAAATACGCCACGCGCACCGGCGGCGCGCAGAACCACAGGCTCGGGCTGTGGGATGCAGCGATGATCAAGGACAATCACGTGGCGGTGGCCGGCGGGGTCGGCCCGGCGGTGGCACGCGCGAAGGCGGCAGGGGTGGCGCGGATCATTTGCGAAGTGGACCGGCTTGACCAGATCGAGCCGGCGTTGGCCGCTGGGGCGACGCATCTGCTGCTCGACAACATGTGGCCGGATATGCTGCGCGCGGCGGTAACATTGGTCGCCGGACGGGTCCCGTGCGAGGCTTCGGGTGGGGTCCGTCTCGATACCATCGCCGCGATTGCCGCCAGCGGGGTCGATTACGTCTCGGTCGGCCGCCTGACCCAGAGCGCGCCGGCCGCAGACATCGGGCTGGATTTCACCGCGTTGTGAGCTGGTTCCGGCATGGGCTGTGGGCGCTGCTGGCGGTTGCGTCCTGCAGCGCCGCACCCCCGCCGTCGCCGACACCTTCATTGACGCCATCGGCGCTCGCCCGGCAGGCCCAGGCCGATCAATGCACGCTACCGGCGCGCCTGCCCGATCTGCCTCCGGTGCGGCCCGATGGCCCCGCCCGCAAGGTGCCGGTTGCCGGCTATACCCTCGCCATCAGCTGGTCGCCCGAATACTGCCGCAACGATCACGATCCAGCCTCGATGCAATGTTCTGGGCGCAATGGTCGGTTCGGCTTCATCCTCCATGGGCTGTGGCCCGAAGCCGCCGTGGGCCCGCCGCCGCAGTGGTGTGCGCTGACCCCACGCCCTTCAGCCGATGTCTATACCCGCACCCTCTGTACCACCCCGGTGCCGGGCCTGATCGAGCACGAATGGGCCAAACACGGCAGTTGCATTGCGGCCACGCCCGAAGCCTACTGGGCGCTCGCCCGCCACATCTGGAACCGGTTCCGCTGGCCGGATGCCTATGCCTTGTCACGCCGGCGCGGGCTGGTGGTGGGCGATTTGCGCCAGCAGATTGTGGCCGCGAACGCCGGCCTCAAGCCGGAGTATATCGGGGTGCTGCTGAGCGCCAACGGCTGGCTGCGCGAACTGCGTATCTGCCACGATCGCGCGTTTCATCCCGCCGAGTGTGATCGCGCGGCGTATGGCCCGCCCGATACCGCGCCGCTGAAAATCTGGCGCGGGCGATAATTTCGAAGGCCGCTTAACGCCGCTCGCGAAAAAACCCGCGCAGCAGCTCTGCCGCCGCCGCCTCGCCGATGCCGGGATAGACTTCGGGGCGGTGGAGGCATTGCGCCTGCTCGAACACTTGCGCACCGTGCTCCACCGCGCCGCCCTTGGGATCGGGCGCGCCGTAATAGAGCCGCGCAATGCGGGCATGGGCGATCGCCCCGGCACACATCGCGCAGGGCTCCAGCGTGACCCACAGTTCACAGCCTTCCAGTCGCTCTGACCCTAGCGTCGCCGCCGCCGCGCGGATCGCGAGCACTTCGGCATGGGCGGTGGGATCGGCCAACCGGCGCGGGGCGTTGTGTGCGGCGGCGATCACCACCCCGTCCTTGACCACGATCGCGCCAATAGGCACTTCGCCCTCATCGGCCGCGCTGCGCGCCTCGGCGAGCGCAAGCGCCATGGGTTCAGGGAGCGGCCAGCGGTTCATGTCGCGCACCTAACCTGCCGGAAGGCCCCGCACAACTTGACCTTGCAGGGGTCGTTCGCTAAGGGCGCGCCTTCCGCCCGCACGGGCACAAAGAATCAGCACGAGATAGAACCATGTCCCGCATTTGCGAACTGACCGGCAAGGGCCGTCAGACTGGCCACAATGTCAGCCACGCCAACAACAAGACCAAGCGGCTGTTCCTGCCCAACCTGCAGAACGTCACGCTGCTGTCCGAAGGGCTCGATCGCGGTTTCAAGTTCCGCGTCTCGACTCACGGGCTGCGCTCGGTCGAGCACAATGGCGGGCTTGATAACTGGCTGCTCAAGACGGCGGACACCAAGCTTTCGCCCCGCGCGCTCAAGGTGAAGCGCGAACTGGCGAAGAAGCAGCAAGCCGCCTGAGGCCTGCTTTCGCTGGATAGCAAAGGCGCGCCGGGCAACTGGCGCGCCTTTTCGTTGGGGCACCGGATCAGCGCACCGCCGGCGGCAAGGTGCGCGGATCGAGCGCCAGCTTGAGCAGCACGGTGCGCTGGGTCGCGCCGCGGTTGTCGTCTGAGATCACCCACACGTCGAACGTGCCGTCGCCGCGCGGGCGCAGGCCCAAGCCCTCGAAGTTGTCGGTCGGCAGCGGCGGATCGAGCCGCGCCAGCGTCCGCGCGGTCCAGCGACCGGTACGCCAGAGTTCGGCCGGATCAGCCAGCGCGATGCGGCAGGAAAACCGCAGCGGCAGTAGCCAGGTCAGCCGCCGCAGCAAGATCAGCATGCGTCCGTCGGGCAGCTGGACCATGTCGGTCGGGCGATAGCCGGCATCGGCGGTAAGATCGCCGTGGCTCGGTTCGGGCGCGGCGGGCGCGCTCGGGTCACTCGGGAAGGTGAGCGTCAAGTGCACCCGTTCGAAACCGTGCGGGGCAAAGTCTTCGCTCACCACCATGAACCGGCCATCGGGCAAGCGCGCCATCGCCTCGGCGCCGAACTGCGGCGACCAGTGGCGAATGACTTTGGGGAAGGCGCGCTGCTCGTGGCCCCAGTTTCCGGGGCCGGACATGTCAAAGCGGCTGATGGCGTTGCGATCTTCCCACGAAAGCCAGATGTGCCCGCCGCCCGCGCCAGGCGGCACGTCGGTCACCGCCGCTTCGGCATCGCCAATACTGGTCCATTCCGATTTGTCGCGCAGCATGTGGCTCATCGCGTGGCCGTGCTGGGCCAGTGCCAAGCCTGGTGGCGCGGCGGTATCAGGCTCGGTGAATTCGAGCCAGCTGCCGCGGTCGCTGATCGCCAAGAGATGCCGGTCGGGCCGCGCCAGCAACGCCGAATAGCCGCCGAACAGGTAATCCTCGCTGGAAAGTTGCCATGCACCGACAAAGCGGAATGGCCCCAGCTGCCCGGGCGCGGGCGCCCCGGCGAGCCGGGTGATGCTGAGCTGGCGGTGGTGAGCCCAGCGCTGCGAACGGTCGCGCAGGACGGTCGTCGGCAGGATCGCCAGCGCCAGCAGCACCGCCGCGACCCGGCGCAGCGTGCGCGGCCGCGGCAGCATCCCGGCGGCAGAGAACCAGCTAAGAGGCTGCATCCGTGCTCAGCCGGCGCCCGCCGGCAGGAACAGCAGCGGATCAAGCCGGGCACTGCGCCAGCGCAGGCCCCAGTGGAGATGCAGCCCGGTCGCGCGCCCGGTCATGCCGACCGCAGCGATCGGCTGGCCCTGCCTCACCGCGTCGCCCTCACGCACGGCATGGGCGGAGCAGTGGAGGAATGCGCTCGACAGCCCCATCCCATGATCGATCAGCAGCAACTTGCCTTCCAGCGTGAACGCCGCGGCCGCGGCCAGCACCACCACTCCGTCGGCCGGAGCGTGGATCGCGGTCCCGCTGCCGGCGGCGATATCCAGCCCGGTATGATAGGCGCCCGGCGTGCCGCGATAGATCCGCTGTGCCCCGAACCGGCCCGAGACTCGCCCCGCCGCCGGCCGCACCATCGCCTGCCGCCAGCCTTGCGCCTCGGTCACGCGTGCCCGGGCCGCGGCGATCTGCGCGACTTCATCGGCGCGAATGCGCTGGAACGCGGTGTCCGGCACACCCGGCGGGCGCAGCGGCGTATCGATCCGTTCGATCTGCCACGCGCGCGGGGCAATGGTCAGGCCGCGCGACGCGGCCCAGCCGTTGGCGGCTTTGCCGGAAAGCGTCGCGGCCGGCCGGGCATCGCGGTCGAAGGCGATCAGGAACGTCCCGTCAGGCGCGGTCGGGATTGCGGCTCCATCAAGGTCAAGCGTCAGCCCGCCGCGGGCGATGCCGCGCGCCCAGCCGCCTTGGGTCAATTGGCTGGCGGTGAGCTCAAGCGGGGGGAGTGACAGCGATGTCGCCCAACCCGGCGCTGCTGCCAGCACCGCGCCGCCGCCGATCAGCGCGAGCGCGCCGCGCCGGTCGGCATCCATGTCCCGCCGCCTCAGCCCTGCCCGAGCAGGCGCCTGGTGGCGAGCTGCGGGCTGGCATAGGCCTCTTGCCGCTCAACGCTCCAGTACCGCAGCAGTTCAAGCGGGATCGCCTCCCCGCTCACCGCGCAGAGCACGTGGTGGCCCGGGGCAACGATGCGAAACCCGTTGGCTTCGTAATGGAGCGTCGCCGGGCGATCAGACGAATTCATCAGCATGGCCGCAAGCTTAGCACCGCGCCGCGCTCAGAACAAATCGCCTTGCGCGGCGCCACCCGATTTTGGGCTCGATTGTACGCCGGAGCGCACCGGGCGGGTGCTGGCTGGCACCACTCGCAGCTGGCCGTCGGCGAATTCGAGCGTCAGCGCCGCCAGCTTCGCCGCTGCTGCGCGTCCGGTCACGACATGGCCATCGGGCCCAGTGACCAGCGCATAGCCGCGTCCGAGCGGCGCGCGCGGATCGAGCTGGAGCCGCACCCGCTCGAGCGCATCGAGCCGCGCCTGTTCCTGCGCGATGCGGCGGGTCAGGTCGGCGGGACGCAGTCGCACCGCGTCGAGCTGCTGGCGGGCATGGCGCAGCTGCGCGCCGAGCAGCGGGGCAGACAGCCGCCCGGCGCTGCGCTCAAGCGTGGCGCGCGCGGTCACGATCCGATCGGCCAACCCGCGCCGCAGCCGCTCGGCCAGATCATCAAGCTGCTGCGCGCGCGCCGCCACCAGTGTTTCGGGCCGGGGCAGGCGTTGGGCCCGCGCCGCCAACCGTTCGCGCCCAAGCTGGACTGGCCGCAGCGCACAGCGCCGCTGGCGCGCGCCCAGATCGGCGAGCTGCAGCGCCAGTTCCTCGCGCACCGGCACGGCCATTTCCGCCGCGGCGGTGGGCGTGGGCGCGCGCAAGTCTGCGGCGAAATCGGCGAGCGTTGTATCGGTTTCGTGGCCCACTGCCGAAATTACCGGGATGGTCGATCCGGCGATGGCGCGCACCACCACTTCCTCGTTGAACGCCCACAGATCCTCGATTGAGCCGCCCCCGCGCGCCACGATCACCACGTCGGGGCGGGGGATAGAGCCAACTGCCGGCAGCGCTGAAAATCCGCGCACTGCCGCCGCCACCTGCTCGGCCGCGCCATTGCCCTGCACCAGCACAGGCCACACCAGCACATGGGTGGGAAACCGGTCGGCCAGACGATGGAGAATATCGCGGATCACCGCTCCGGTGGGCGAGGTGACCACGCCAATCGCCGTGGGCAGGAACGGCAAAGCCCGCTTGCGCGCGGCATCGAACAGTCCTTCGGCTTCGAGCCGGGCCTTGGTTTTCGCCAGCAGCGCCAGCAGCGCGCCCTCGCCGGCAATCTCCATCCGCTCGATCACGATCTGGTAATTGGAGCGGCCGGGATAGGTGGTCAGCTTGCCGGTAGCGATCACCTCGATCCCGTCTTCGGGCAGGAACGCCAGCCGCTGTACCCCGCCGCGCCACATCACCCCGTCCAGCCGCGCGCCCTCGTCCTTCAGGCTCATGTAAAGGTGGCCCGATGCGGCGCGCTTCACCCCCGAAAGCTCGCCGCGCACCCGCACGAAACCGAAGCGGTCTTCTACGGTGCGTTTGAGCAGCGCCGATATCTCGGTGATCGAAAGCGGCGCGGCGTTGTCGCCCGGCGTCCCCTTCGCTAGGAGCGCGCCGGAAGCTTCATCAGAAAAAGGCGGCATTTCGGGCATGAATATCCTGTTGCTCGGCTCGGGCGGACGCGAACATGCGCTGGCATGGAAGCTGGCGCAATCCGCCTTGCTTGCTGGCGGGGGAAAGCTGCTCGCCTCGCCGGGCAATCCCGGCATTGCCGAGCATGCCGAACTCGTTGCTCTGGACGTGGCTGATCATGCGGCGGTGATCGCGCTGTGCGATGCGCGGCGCATCGGCCTCGTTGTGATCGGCCCGGAAGCGCCCCTGGTCGATGGGCTGGCGGATTCGCTGCGCAGCGCAGGCATTGCGGTATTCGGGCCCAACCAGGCCGCTGCGCAGCTCGAAGGCTCGAAGGGCTTTACCAAGGATCTCTGCGCCCGTGCCGGCATCCCCACCGCTGCTTATGAACGGGTGACCACGGCCGAGGCCGGGCTGTTGGCAGTGCGACGCTTCGGCGCGCCAGTGGTGATAAAGGCCGATGGGCTGGCGGCGGGCAAGGGCGTCACTGTCGCGATGCAACTGGCCGAAGCCGAGGCGGCGATCGCCGAAATCTTTGCGGGGCGGTTTGGAAGCGCCGGGGCCGAAGCCGTGGTCGAGGAATTCCTCGAGGGCGAGGAAGCAAGCTTTTTCGCGCTGACCGACGGCAGCACGATCGTCCCGTTCGGCTCGGCGCAGGATCACAAGCGCGTGGGTGAGGGCGATACCGGCCCCAACACTGGCGGGATGGGGGCCTACAGCCCCGCGCCGGTGCTCACCCCCGAACTGGAAGGCGAAGCGATGACGCGGATCATCGCCCCCACCGTCAAGGCTATGGCCGACGCTGGCATGCCTTACTCCGGCGTGCTCTATGCCGGGCTGATGCTCACTGCTGCCGGCCCCAAGCTGATCGAATACAACGCCCGCTTCGGCGATCCGGAATGTCAGGTGCTGATGATGCGGTTGACCGGGGACCTCGGCGAACTGTTGCTTGCCTGCGCCGAGGACCGGTTGGGCACGGTCGAGCCGCCGCGCTTTGCCGATGAGGCGGCGTTGACGGTGGTGATGGCAGCCGCCGGCTATCCGGGCGAGCCCGCCAAGGGCGGAGTCATTGATGGGCTGACCGAGGCCGAGTCTGGCGGGGCGAAAGTGTTTCACGCCGGCACCGCCCGCGCCGCGGATGGCTCGCTGATCGCCAGCGGCGGCCGCGTGCTCAATGTCACCGCGCTTGGCCAGAATGTGACCGAAGCACAGGCGCGTGCTCATTCCGCAGTGGGCCGGGTGCGCTTCCCCACCGGCTTTTGCCGCGGCGATATCGGCTGGCGTGAAGTGGCCCGGGAAGCCGGCGGGTAACCCCGGGTCAGTCCTTGCGCCGCCACAGCGCGATCCCGCCAATGGCCTGCTGCGGCACGTAATTGTCCGTCAGCCAGCGCGCCAGCGCCGGGGTGCGCTGCGCGAGTGGCTTGGCGTCGATCGCCGCATACCACGCGTTTGATCCGCCGATCACCAGCGGCGGGCGGCGGGCGGTGAGTTCGGCAATGGCGTGGGCCTCCTCGGCCCCGGCGAGATAGACCGGCACCATAGCCCGCGCGCAGGGCGGCAGGCCGGACAGATGGTACAATGCGGCACCATTGTCGAAGGCATACGTGCACGCGCCGCCGCCGGCGCGCAGGGCGGCGGCGGCACCGCTCAGCGCTGGTCCAGCGAGCGCCCGGTCGGCGGGCAAGCCGTGCGCCAGTGTCGCGACATTGGCGGCGAACCCAGTCAGCAGCGGCACCGGGCGGGCATACGCGATCAGCCACAGCGCGGTGACCGCCGCCAGCATCCAGTGCTTGCGGCGGAGGTGGGGCAGCTGCTCCGGGCGCGAGAGCAAGGTCAGACGCACCGTCAGCAGCGCCATGAACGGCAGGGCAAAGCGGATATGAAAGCTGTCCAGCCGGTTGAGCCCGGAATAAGCGACAAGCAGCGCCGCCGCGCCCAGCGCTGTCAGCGTGGCCAGCTCGCCGACCGCGCGTCCGCTGCGCCAGCAACGCACCGCCGCCCATGCAAACAGCGCCAACGTACCCACCGCGAACACAGCGGCGAAGACCAAATCGGGCAAGGTATCGGGTGCTTTCGCCCAGATCGCCTGATGGGCCTGCCAATAAGCAATATTAGACAGGTGGCGCGCGAACACCGCTGGTTCGGTCAGCCGCACGACCAGACTTTCGGCAAAGCGCGCCGTAACCCGTTCCTCCAGCGCGCGGCGATTGCGGCCATAAGCGCGCTCGGTCTCGTAAACGGCTCGGCTTTCGGTGTCGCCGGCGGCGGCATCGGCGAGCACTGCGATTGTGGAAATCAGGATCACCCGGCCAGCATTAACCTGGTCCAGCGCTGTGAACAGCCGGTCAAGATTGGCGCGGTCCCCTTCCGGGTCGCGATTGGCTTGCCACATCGAAGCCGGTGCGCCGGCGCAGATCACCTCATCGAAGCGTTGCCCGGCGAGGTCGGCTATGTTGGCGGAGTTGTAAAGCGCTGCAAAGCCCCGCGCGCGGCACAGCGCGGTCCCGACGAACCCGGTATATCCGATCAGGGCGCTGCGGGTCACGGGGCAAGGTTCTCGGCGGACGGGACAACCACGTTCTACGCGCCGACCGGCGCGCGACAAAGCCGTCCTCCGGGGTTATCCGCAGGCGGGAGCGGGGTTCAGTCGAACCCGCGCTCGAGGAACCGGGTCGCCAGCGCCGCGAGCAGCGCCGCGCCGCCTGGCATCACACTTTCATCCACCAGCATGCGGGTCGAATGGATGCCGCAGCAGCGGGTCCAGTCCTCGCCTTCGTGGCTGACCCCGAGGAAGGCCATCGCTCCTGGTACTTGTTCGAGGACATAGGAAAAGTCCTCGGCACCCATGATCGGATCGGCAAGGCGCAGGAAGGCTTGCGGCCCCCACAACTCGCCCGTTACGGCCTGCACCAGATCCACCGCGCGGGGATCGCAGATCGTCACCGGGAAGCCCTCGGTGATCGTTACCACCGCCTTGAGGCCATGCCCGGCGGCAATCCCTTCAGCCAACTGGCGGACGGCGGCATGAAGCCGCCCGCGGTGTTCGGCCGAGAGCGTGCGCATCGTTCCTTTGAGCAGCGCGCGGTCGGCAATCACGTTGTGCGCGCTGCCCGCCTCGATCTTGGCGATCGTGACCACCACCGGGTCGTGGGCATTGAAGCGGCGGGTGACCATTGCCTGCAGCGCGGTGACGATCTCGCACGCGACCGGCACCGGATCAAGCGTCTGGTGCGGCATCGAGGCGTGCCCGCCCCGGCCTTCGACCGCGATGTCAAGCTGGTCGGCCGCCGCCAGCAGCGGGCCGGCCCGGCCGGCGACCACCCCGTGCGGGGCGTTGGGCATGACGTGCAGCGCAAAGGCCGCATCGGGCAGGGGCCCGAACGCGCCGCCGCCGATCAGCCCGTCGTCGATCATGAAGCGCGCGCCGTGGTAACCCTCCTCGCCGGGCTGGAACATGAACAGCACTTCGCCAGCCAGCGTTTCGCGCCGGGCACATAGCAGCTTGGCCGCCCCGGCAAGCATCGCGGTATGGGCATCGTGGCCGCAGGCGTGCATCGCCCCCGGCACGGTGGAGGCAAAGTCCAGCCCGGTCTCCTCGGGCATTGGCAGCGCGTCCATGTCGCCGCGCAGCAGCACGCGCGGCCCCGGGCTGCTGCCCGTGAGCACGCCGACCAGCCCCGTGGTCGAAGGCCCTGCGCGCCATTCCAGCGGCAACCCGGCCAGCGCGCTGCGAACTTTGTCGCGGGTGCGCGGCGTGTGCAGGCCAAGTTCTGGCTCGGCATGGATCGCGCGGCGCAGCGCCACGATATCTCCGGAAATGGCGCGCGCGTCGGCAAGCAGGGTTTCGTGCAGCATGGCCGGGATCATACGCTGCCGGTGGGCGGAGTCGAGATGGCGATCAGCCAGCGATTCGGGCAGCGATTCGCTGGGCGGCGCGGTTGTGCAGGTTGACCGAGCCAACCATCAGCAAGTTGAGCGCAATTGACTGGAAAGCGAAGAACCATAGTGGGCTGCCGGCTAGCATTGACAACCCGAGCAGGATCGCGCGCGGATTGGGGCCGAGTACCATGCACAAGGGCAGCAGCGGCGCTGCTTCGGCCCGGGCGGCGGCGCGGATCTCAGCAAGGCGGGCAGGATCGTTGGCGGCGGCCACAACTGCATCGTCGATCGCCACCGCATGTGGGGTGAGGCCCGTCCCCAGCCGCAGATAGAGCGAAACGATGCCCCCGAACATGCTGCGCCCTGTGGCCGAATCGGGCTTGTGACTGAGCCGGATCCACGGTGTGCCATAGACCCACAACTGGTATTGGCGGCGCTGGATCTCGACATGGTTGGCCTGAACGATGTGACCGATCGCGGCTGCCCACATCCACGCCCATGCCGCCCAGCCGCCGCTTCCTGCCGGCCCCATCCCGCGTGAGAGCAATGCGCCGAGAGTGAGGTAAAGCACCACGTGGCTGGCGTAATCGCAGATCCCGTCGACCATCTCGCCGATCGGACTGGCCCGGCCGGTGATTCGGGCGAGATCGCCGTCGGCCCCGTCGACCACGTGCCAGGTCATGTGCAGGGCCATCCCGGCGAGCGCCGGGCCAGGCCAGCCGGGCAGGGCATAGGCGGCAGCGGCGGCGACGACGAACCCGCCGCCGATCACCGAAACCATGTTCGGGGTCAGCGGCGTGTGCGCCAGAGCGCGGGCGAGCCGCCACGCCAGTGGGTGATAGAGGTGGTAATTGAGCGGGTCCTGCAGCTCCCGTGCCCGATTGGCACGCATTTTTGTCGCGACGCCGTTGCTCAATGGACTTTCCAAGGTCATAATGCTGTTTGGACCCCTATCACCTGTAACCGAAATGTCTTATCTCTTGCGGTGTTCGTTCCGCAACTATAGTCATGCGTGCAAGATGAGGGAAATGAGAGCGTCTGAGGACGCCTGAAACAGGGCACGCAACACGAAAATGCATCAGCGACGTCGCGCCAACCGCCGCTTCCGGGACGAGATTTTGCCCGGCTCGCGGAGGCCCAACGCCGCACCATGCAAGTTCGCGACGGCGTCTCTGCCGCGATGAATACCAACCGAGGATACCGGGCCGCACAACATCGCGACCGGATCCGCCTGAAGGGAACGATTTGATGAAGCCAATCAAGGTTGCCGTAATCGGTGTGGGCAACTGCGCAAGTTCGCTGGTTCAGGGTGTCACCTATTACCAGCAGAACAATGCGCCGCAGGGGCTGATCCACGATGTGATCGGCGGCTACGGCGCCGGCGATGTCGAGTTCGTCCTGGCGGTCGATGTCGATGCCCGCAAGGTCGGCAAGGACCTGTCGGAGGCGATCTTTGCCGCCCCCAACTGCACGGCCGTGTTCCAGCCCGAGGTTCCGGCTTCCGGGACCACGGTGATCATGGGCAAAGTTCTCGACGGCGTCGCTGAGCACATGACCGGAATGGGTGAGCGCGGGTTCATCCTTGCCGACGCGCCCGAGCCTGGCCGCGCGGAAATCGTTGCGGCCCTGCGCGCCAGCAAGGCCGAAGTGCTGATCAATTTCCTTCCGGTCGGTTCACAGGAAGCGACCGAGTTCTACATGGAATGCGCGCTTGATGCCGGGGTTGCGGTGGTCAACTGCATGCCGGTGTTCATCGCTAGCCGCCCCGAGTGGGAACGCCGCTTTGCCGAAAAGCGGATCCCGATCGTCGGCGACGATATCAAGGCGCAGATCGGTGCGACGATCGTGCACCGGGTCCTCTCCAGCCTGTTCGGCGCGCGCGGCGTCAATGTCGAGCGGACCTATCAGCTCAACACCGGCGGCAATACCGATTTCATGAACATGCTCGACCGCCAGCGGCTCGGCTCGAAAAAGGAATCGAAGACCGAGGCGGTCCAGTCGATGCTGGCGCAGCGGCTTGCGGACGAGAATATCCACGTCGGCCCGTCGGACTATGTGCCGTGGCAGAAGGACAACAAGCTGTGCTTCCTGCGGCTTGAAGGCAACCAGTGGGGCAACGTGCCGATGAACCTTGAGCTGCGGCTCTCGGTTGAGGACAGCCCGAATTCGGCAGCCTGCGTGATGGACGCGATTCGCTGCTGCAAGGTGGCGCTGGAGCGCGGCGAGGGCGGGGCGCTGATCGGGCCTTCGGCCTATTTCTGCAAGCATCCCCCGCAGCAGTTCAACGACGATACCGCCGCGCAGATGGTCGAGGAATACATTTCGACCGCCGCGCTCGCCGCCGAATAGGCGGCGCAAGGACGCGGGAGCGGGCGGCGTGGACGCGGTCATCATCGCGGCAGGTTATGGCAGCCGGCTGCGCGAGGTATCGGATTCCAAGCCGCTGACCCCGGTTGCCGGGGTGCCGCTGATCGAATTGGGCGTGCGTCAGGCCCATGCCGCCGGGGCGGAGCGGGTGATCGTGGTCACCGGCCACGCCGCCGAGCGGGTTGAGGCGTTTCTGGCGGAACTGGCCGCGCGCAGCGGCATCGCGGTTGAGTCTGTGCGCGTCGCCGACTGGTCGCTGCCCAACGGCCATTCGGTGATCGCCGGGGCCTCACGCACCCGCGGCGACTTCCTGCTGACCATGGCCGACCATGTCTTTGCCGATCCGCTGCTTGACCGGTTGGCGCGCTCGGGCGGGGCGGGCCACGGCGTGACGCTGGCGATCGACCGCCAGACGGACAGCCCGCTGGTCGATCCTGACGATGCGACATGGGTCACCACCGATCCGCGCGGGCTGATCCGCGCCATCGGCAAGAGTTTGGCGCATTACAACGCGGTCGATTGCGGGGCCTTTCTCGCCACCCGGGAATTGCCCGAAGCCATTGCCGAGGCGATTGCGCTCGGCCGGTCAGGCAGTCTGTCCGACGGCATGCAGATCCTCGCCGACCGCGGCCGTGCGGCAACGCTGGACGTGGCGGGGCACTGGTGGCTCGATGTCGACGATCCGCGCGCCCATGCCTTGGCAGAAGCCGAGGCACCGGCACATCTTCCGCGAATCTATGGCGAGATCGCCGGGCTCAAGGGTACTTGAGCGTAACCCGGGTCAGCAGACCCGAGCGTGTTATCGAGATCCGCACCGAACGGAACGTCGGCAGCCCGGCGAGCGTGCCGGGATTGTTGGAAAAGCCGTAAGCCTCGGCCGGGAGGCCGATTCCGGTCCGGTCAAACACCTGATTGGCGTTCTCGTCATGGTAGACCGCGAGTGCATAAACGCCCGGGGCTGGAACGAAGATGCAGCTCCGCGTCGTTCCGGCACGCGCCTGAACCCGTCCGACATACAGTGAACCGTGCTTGACGAGGAATTTGCGGCTGTTGTCGGCATAGAGCGTGATTGCCACCAGCCCGCTCGCATTCCGCACGCCTTCTACCTCGACATCGATCCAGGTCGCGCTGGCCGGGCCGGTGCAACCAGCCGGAGCGGGCTGCTGCGCGCCGGCTGCTCCGGGACAAAGCACGGCGGCGGCAAAAGCAAAGGGCAGTGCGCAGGACAGCGCCGGTGCGGACGGGCATCGGTGGAGCGGCATGAGAAGGGCGTTCCTGTGTGGGACGATTCGGGGCGCAGAATGGCCCGGCTCAAGGATTATCTCCAGATTGCCGCGCTGGCGTCAGGAATCAAGGTTTTCATCAGGTCCGGCGGCCACGCTGCAACCATTTTCCAGTCGCAGCGCACGGTCGGCCAGCCCGGCCAGTGCGCCGCGGTGGCCGATGATCAGGATCGTCAGGCGGCCGTGCAGCCCCGCAACCGCTTCGCCAACCGCCGCTTCGCTGGCGGCATCGAGCGCGCTGGTGGCTTCATCCAGAATCAGCAGGGCTGGCGCGCGCAGCAGTCCGCGGGCGAGGGCGATGCGTTGGCGCTCGCCCCCCGATAGCCGTCCGCCGCGATCGCCGACGATGGTGTTTAGTCCTTCGGGCAGATCGAACACAAAGTGCGCGGCAGCATCGCGCAGCGCCGCCGCCAGCGCCGCATCGTCGGCTGCAGGGGCAGCCCAGCGCAAGTTGTCGCGGATCGAGGCGTGGAACAGCACCGGCTCCTGCTGGACATAAGCGACCTGCTCGCGCCAGCCGCGTCGCTGCGCCGGGTCCAGCGCCGTATCGTCGAGCCGAACTTCGCCGGCATCGGGGGCGACAAGCCCGCCGATCACATCGGCCAGCGTGCTCTTGCCCGCCCCTGAAGGACCGGTGAGAATAGTGGTGGTGCCGACCGGCAGCACCGCGCTGACCGCGGCCAGCGCCGGCGCGACGCGGCCGGGGTGATGCACGGTCACGTTGGTCAGCGCGATCTCGCGGCGCGGCTGCGGGGCTGGCGCGGCCCTTGCCGGGGGATCGGGCTCCTGCGCGGCTTCGACCTGAACCAGCAGCACGTCGATCGCATCGAGCGCGGGGCGGGAATGGGCCCAGTTCTGCCAGCTGTCTTGCACCGCGCCGAGCAGCGGCAGCGCCCGCGCGAACAGCGCCACCAGCGGCAGGATGCTCGCCGCGCCCATCTGCCAGCGCACGATCGCCAGCCATACCAGCACCGCCAGCAGCAGCGCGCCGCCGCCCTGCAGCGCCAGCCGGGCCAGCCCGGTATCGCGCACATAAGCCCGCTGCGCGCCCCGCAGTTCGCCAAACCCGGCGAGCAGATCGTCTTCCGCGCGCTGCTCGCGGTTATGGCTCTTGACGATCCGCAAGGCTCCCAGTGTGCTGGTCAAAGTGGCATGGACGTTTTCGTAAGCGGTGCCGATCGCTTCGCCGAGCAGATGCGCGCGGCGGCGCAGCCCACGTTGGGCGGCGAGTACCAGCAGTGCGCCCATTGCCGCGGCGACCACTACACTGGGCGCTATCGCTAGTGCCGCCAGCCCAAGCGCCGCGAGCGTTGCGGCGTTCATCCACAAGGTGATCAGATAGTTCACCCCGTCACCCAGCCGGTCGATATTGCTGACCAGCAGGCTGGCGGTGTCAGACTGGCGCATGGCGGAAAGTGTCCGCCAGTCGCACCGCAGCAGTGCGCGATAGGCCCGGCGGCGCAAATCATCGACCAACCGGGCCTCGAAGGCGCGTGCGGCAAGATCGCGGGCCAGCATGATGAACCCGCGCGCGATCACCAGCGCAACGAAGATCGCCAGCAGGGCCTCGAGCCGCAGCGGCAGTCCGAACGCACCCGCCAGCCGCCCGATTCGCCCGCCAGCGGGGCCGCCCGCACCCAGCGCAGCGAGCATCGGGACGAGCAGGACCAGACCGATCCCTTCGGTCAGCGCGCCGAGCAGGGTCAGCCCGGCGAGCAATGCGCCAAGCCGGCGCGGCAGCGCGGCAAGCGCGGGCCGCCCGCCCGGGGTGCTCACTGGTTGCGTCCGGTCATTACGTTCACATAGTCGGTGATCAGCAGCGCGCCCGCCAGATCGAATCGCCAGACGCAGCCGTAACTGGCGTCGTCGGGCGCTTCCGCTGGCCAGTCATCGAGCAATGCCCGGGCATTGTCGGCGTCGATCATCGGCCCGACCAGCGGGTGGTCGATCATCGCTTCGACGCGGGCGTGCAGTTCGGGCAATCGGGGGGTCATCCGCATGTGCCAGTCGGCGTTGTGAATGCCATGCAGGGGATTAAGCCGCTGCGCCTCGGGCATCATGCCTTTTGCCATGCGCCGGCCGAGCCATCGGGTCTGTCCGTCCCGCAGAAACTGCTCAGTTGGTACGCCGCCGAAGAATTCGATGAGCGGCCGATAGCGGGTAACGTCGCGGGTGCGCAGCCCGAACACCTCCTCCGTCGCAATGTCGTTGACCCCGTTGTAGCCGCTCAGCCGGTAAAGCTCGCGCAGCCACTGCGCCCGGGTGGCAACTTCGCCGGTGACACTGCAGACCCCTTCACCTGGCGGGTAGTCGGCCATCTGTCCGACCAGTCCGTCGGTGCGGACCAGCGGGCTCACGACGCCGTAATCCGGATCGCCGCGATGGACCCAGGCGCGGACCCGCTGCCGCAGGGCATATGGCAGATTGGGCATAACCCCGTGGGCGACAGCTCGGCGCCAGATCGGGCGCGGATCGGCATGCCTTGCCCGCGCAGCCAGCCACAGCTGTCGCCACTGTCCGCGCCGGAACAGTTCGGGCAGTCCCCAGCTGGCCTCGGTGGAGATCGTCAGGTTGCCGTCGTAGGCGGTAAACATCCAGTCGCAGCCATCTTCGGCAGCGGCAGCATAACAGCCGTAGACAATCGCACTGATCGCCGAACCACCGCCATATGTGCTCGATCCCGCGCGGGCGAGCCGCTCGTCGAACGAATCGAAGCTCACCCCGCGGTTTTCGACAAAGCGTCCCTCGATTTGAGGATGCAGCTTCAGGAACTCGCGCACATAAGGGCGATCGTCCGGGAAAAAGCGTGGCGGCACCTTGCCGCTCCACTCCTCCAGTGGGTGAAAGGTATAAGTGCGCAGCTTTCCCGGCGGCGCGATGTGCCGCGCGAGCGCGCCCGCGACCAGCGGCGAATCGAGCCCTCCCGAGAGCGTTGCGCCGGGCCGGCGCGAAGGCCGCAATGCCGCGCGCGCTGCTTCGTCGAGCACGGCGCGGCCAGCTTCGACATAATCGTCATCGCTTTTGAAGCGGACAAGTTTGGCCGCCGTGACTGGATCGTACCAGCGATTGAGCCGCACCGATTCGCGGGTAACCAGCGCGATAGTGCCGACAGGAACTTCGGATACGCCGGCGAACGGGGTCGCCTCGTCGTGATCGAAGCGGTACACAAGCATCCGTGCGATGGCTTCTTCGCGCAGTTCCTGCGGCCAGCCGGCAGCGAATATCGCGCGCGGCACCGAAGCGGCGACCAGTGCAGTTCTATCGCGGGCGTAAAACAGCGGCAGGTTGCACCACGGGCTGCGCGACAGGCGCATGGTGCCATCCGGCAAAGCTGTGATCGTGGTGAAGCTGCCGATCAGGCGATCGTCGGCGCGATCACCCCATCGTTCGAGCGCCGCGCCATAAAGCTCGCTTTGCGAAGCGAAGGGCTTGCCGAACAGGGCTGCGATTTCATCGTGATTGTCGATCAGCCCGGCAACCAGCACGGGCCAACCCGAAGGGCTTCGGCTGACCCGCCAACCCCTTTGGGGCCGGGTGCGAGGCCCTACCTGATGGAAGCAGTGCAGCGCACCGCTGCCATCAGGATCAGACTTATCGGAATTTGCTGGACCGCCGCTGAAAATTCCCAGCGAGGGCGCAATGCGCAAAGGGTTGGCCCAAGATTGGACCTCCCACAACTTTGCACACGATATCAGCAATTAAATAGAGCAGGCAATAGGCCGGCGATGGCCCGAGATTAGGACATCGACACCATGCCCTGACCCTTGGTCCCGGACGTACCGGCGACGGCAGAGATTGCGCCGAGGCGGACGAGGGTCGGGCGGTTCCAAATCTTCTTGCTATCAACGCGGTTAGTCATGAGGAATCTCCAATGAAAATCTCAAGACATCTCCTGGCCGAATTCACTTAACGCCGCAAGTTCTTTTTGCGCCGCACAAGAGCATTCGCGGCTTGTGCCGTTAGGGCATTCACCGCAGCGTAAGCCGCTATGTCGAGGCGGCAACATCATCATCTTTCGGCAACGCCCGGAGCCGTCGTGCCGCGAGCGCGCTTTCAACGAAGCTGTTTTGTCGGAATGCGCGTTCAACCGTATTGGTTCCGGCGCGGATCAGATTACTCGCCCAGGTCCAGAGGTAGTCGCCATCGCCAAGGCGTGCCGTCATGGTCAATTCAATCCGATCGCCAACTGCCAAGTCAAGTGCGCATTCCAGCGGGAAGTAACAGGTTTCGTAGACCAACGGCGGCTCGTCGGGGGCGTTCGAGTAACGCAGACCCGGGGCAATCTCGGCATCGAGCCACAACAGGAAGCCGTTAACGGTCCCCGCTTCGCATGCCTCCAAGACGATACTGCCAGTGAAATCAGGACTGGTTACGGTGCCGTAATCGATGACCAACAGATCATGCGCGGCAGATCGCAGGTCGCTAGGCTTAAGGATCGTTCGGAGAAACCGGTTGACCGCGAAGCGATGCCCGGCACTAAGATTGACGCCGTAGTCGTTGCGTAACCACGGCTCCTCACAAAGTTCCGTGTAATCTGGATGACAGCATAGCGCGGCGCGGATCGTGTCGCGGTGCGGCATCAATATTCCGCCCGGTTTGAGCATGCGCTCGCGCGCGTCAATCATAATCGGAATGTGATTTTCAAAGAGCGGGAGGCAGCCACGCAAGTCGGCGACAATGACGTCAGCGACGTTCGCTTCCGTAAACGCTGTCGAAAGATCCTGAAGCACAGTGATACGGTCGGCAAAGCCGTTGTCGCGCGCAGAAATGCGCAGCAGTTGCACGGCATCTGCCGGCTCTATCGCAATCACCCGCTCCGCGCCGAACTTGCAGGCGAGCAGCGCGAACATTCCCGTGCCGGCACCAATATCGATCACCGTGCAGCCGGGCGTTACGGCGCGACGCAGCGCTTCTGCGTAAGCATCCATGCGTGGTTTGCAGGCAATCATATTCCCGTATTGAGAAACGGAATAGCCGGTTGTCATCGCAGACTGGTCCTTATTCAGGCGGAGGCCGGCACCGGGTGGCCCGGGGCAAAGGCAAAGCGGGCAAGGCGGTGATAGGTCTGGTCCGGCTCGCCGATCAGAATCTCGCCGCCGCGCTCGACCCACGCATGCAGGTCGTCACGGGTGCCGCGCGCCGCGCCGGGGAGAGCGGCGATGACCAGCGCGCTGTCCCGCCCGCGGCGATGCAGCATCCAGTGCAGCGCGATTGCCCGCGGCAGACACTTGGTGGCGAACGGCAGCTTGCCTGCGGCGCGTTCGACCACGCGGGCATAGTAACGATCGAGCCGCCCGGCTGGATGCGCGGCCGTATCTTCGGCTACATCGCCCAGCCACTTGCGCCAGCGGGCGAAGCGCACCGCCGCGATCAGCAGACGGGCGAATGCCAGAAGCAGCATCGCCTCCAGCGTCAGTCGCCGCGCCGGCCACCCGGTGGGCAGAGCGGCGGCAGGATCAGTCACCCCTCAGAAAGCAGGCACCGACCATCTCGGCCAGAAACGCATCGACATCGGGCGTGATCGCTTCATCCGGGGCGTCATAATCAGCGGCAAGCGAACTGACGATCGCCGCCTTGTCGCGAGTCCCGTCGATCAGCTGCCACACATCGAAAGCCGGTCCGGTGAGCGAGAAGAAGTCGGCCGATTCGAGATCCATCAGCACCACTTCCCCGTCAATCTCGGTTTCGACGAAGCGATCCGGGCATTTCACGATTGCCTTGGTCATTATCCAGCTGTTCCCTCATGGTCCGGGCGATGCCCAAGGTGGCCTATAACCAGTTCCGCGCTGCTGCGGAACCGCGCCGGATCGCGCGGGCGGATGAACTTGTTCAGCACCACCTCGCGCGCGAGCCGCGCCAGCTGGGCGAACCGTTCGCGCTTGTCGGGCGAAGTCGCGCCGAGCCATATTTCAGCGGTGTAGTGATCATCCTGCAGCCGCATCATGCCCTCGGCGCCGCGCACAGGCTCGATGCGGGCCGGCTCGCCCTCTTCCAGGAAGCATAGCTCAACAAGCGGCAGCACTTCGGAAGCGATTTCGCCAGCAGGGACGGCGTAGACTTTGTCGGCCCCCGTCCAGACCTCGCCGACGCCGTGTGCTCCGGTCAGCGCCAGCGCGTCGGGCCACAGCTTCAGCTGTTTGTGTCCGGGCAAGGCCAGGATTTCCGGCCCGTTGAGATCAAGAATCAGGGTGTCGTCGCAAAACAGCGGCAGACCGCTCCGGCAGAGTTCGGCGATGAGGGTCGATTTGCCGGCACCCGAAGGCCCGGTGAAGGCATGGACCTTGCCATCGACGGCCACGGCCGAAGCGTGGACCGGATAGAACCCGTTAAGCGCGGCCACCGCGGCATAAGTCGTGCCGTTCAGGTAAAGGCGCTCATTCAGCGCATCGGTGCGTGCACCCCATTCGACGGTGACGCCTTCTCCCATGAGGTAAGATATGCGCATGCCGCATTCGGTGTGGAGCAGAAAACCCTTGTCTCCGATTGAAAAACAGTCCGCATCTAGGGTTCTGTCGGCGTAGCTCGCCGATACGGAGCCTCGGCGCACGCGCATTTCATTACGCAGAAAATCGACTATGCTGATCTGCACCATAGAATCTCACTTAACGAAAAGTCTCCGTCTGCGCAATCGCCTCAGGTTCACGCAGGGCGGCGATGACGAATAAGCCGGCCCGGGACGGGATTTCATCGAAACCGTGTGGAAAACGGAGCGTTTGCGACTTGCTCCGCCCCGCCCCGTTGTTAAGGCCATTGGCTTGATGTCCGCGCCACTGATTTCCCCGTCGATCCTGTCGGCAGACTTCGCCCGTTTGGGCGAGGAAGTGCGCGCGCTCGACGCCGCCGGGGCCGACTGGATCCACGTAGACGTGATGGACGGGCATTTCGTGCCCAACCTTACCATCGGGCCGATGGTGGTGAAGGCGCTGCGCCCGCACACCACGCGCCCGCTCGATGTTCACCTGATGATCACGCCGGTCGATCCGTTCATCGCCGCCTTTGCCGAAGCCGGGGCCGATATCATCACCGTCCACCCCGAAGCCGGGCCGCACGTCCACCGCACGGTCCAACTGATTCGCTCGCTGGGTAAGATGGCCGGGGTTTCGCTCAATCCCGCCACTCCGGCGAAAATGCTCGACTACCTGATCGACGAGATCGATCTGGTTCTGGTGATGAGCGTGAACCCGGGGTTTGGTGGACAAAGCTTCATCACCAGCCAGTTGCGCAAGATCGAAGCCGTGCGCAAGGCGATCGACAAATCGGGCCGCGATATCCGGCTTGAGGTCGACGGCGGGGTCGATGCCGCGATTGCCCGGCGATGCGTTGCGGCCGGCGCGGATGTGCTTGTCGCCGGCACTGCCACGTTCCGTGGCGGGCCCGATCACTATGCCGCCAATATCGCCGCGCTAAAGGGCCTTGGCTGACGATGGTCGGCCTCGCCTCTCGCTCGGCCGCGCGCGGCAGCGATGCTGCGATCAGCGGGTTAGAACGAAGCGCCGCCGACGAACCTGCCAAGGGCGCGAGGATGGCGGTGCCGCTCAACGATTCAGGACGCGAACCGCACGTTAGCGGCGGCGAGAGCGATACCGGGCTGCCTGAAAGCGTGATCGAGCCTGGGCGCATGCTCGCGCTGGCCGATTTCGCGCCGCCGGCGCTTTCTCCCGGTGAACGGCTGATCCGGCTCGCTTATGGGCTGGGGCTGCGCGGCACGCTGATCGGCAACATGCGCCAGCCCGGCAAAAAGCGGCTGCTGGCCACGGTGATGAACCCGCTGCCGGGGGACAAGGTTGCCGGCACAGCGCTGCGCGCCGGACACTTCCTGCTCCACGGGGTCAAGTTGCCGATCGCGCAAGCAGAATTTGCCGGAGTGGCGCGGCTGACCCCGCCGCTTGAGCGGTATGTCCATGGCTTTTCCTGGCTGGCCGATGTCGAGGCGGCCGCCACGCGCGATCAGAGCGCGGCGGTGGCCGAACGGATTCTAGCGGCATGGCTCGATGCCAATCCCGAGCCGCCCAAGCGGCCGGGAAAACTTGGCGCTTGGTCAGTCGATCTGGCAGGAGCCCGGTTGCTGGCGTGGCTGGTCCATGCGCCGACGATCCTTTCGGGCCATCTGCGCGGACGCACGCTGACCGCCATCGCCGCACACGCCCGCTGGCTCGATGACAATGTTTCGCGCGGCGAGGACTTGCTCGCGCAGCTGGCCGGGTGGAGCGGAATCGTCGCGGCAGGGCTGCTCCTGCCCGATGGCAAGCCGCGCCGGCTTTATGGCGAGGCCGGTCTGATCCGCACGCTGGGCGAACTGGTGGGCGATGACGGCGGCACTCTGGCGCGCAGTCCGCTGGTCCAGATGGAGGCAATTGCACTGCTGGTGCGGCTCTCTGCCTGCTACCGGGCACTGCGCCGCGATCCGCCGCAGGCGATCGAGGGTATGCTGGCGGTGTTGGTCCCGCCGCTGCTGGCCTTGACGCATGGCGACGGTTCGCTGGGTTCGTGGCAGGGCGGCTGGGCGGTCAGCAGCGATCAGGTGGCGCGGCTGGTGGAAGCCTCCGGCGTGCGCACCCGGCCGCTGCGCGATGTGCGCCAGTGGGGTTATCAGCGGGTGACGGCGCAGAAAGCGGTGCTGCAGTTCGATGCCGCGCCGCCGCCGCTGGCACGCCACGCCCGCGCCGGATGTGCCGCAACGCTGGCGTTCGAGCTGAGCCATGGCGGCACGCGGCTCATCGCCAATTGCGGCGGTGCGGCAGCGGCGGGCGGGCTAGTTCCGGCGCGGCTGGAACAGGCGCTGCGGGCGACTGCGGCCCATTCCACGCTGGTGCTGGATGATGCCAATTCAACTGCGGTGCTGATCAACGGCAAGATCGGCAACGGGGTTAGCGAGGTCGAGATCGACCGCCGCACATTGGCGGGGGAACGCGCTGAATCGGGCCGAACCTGGGGCGCAACCCGACTGGAAGCGAGCCACAACGGCTATGCCGCACGCTATGGGCTAACCCATCGCCGGATCCTGATTTTGCGCGATGATGGCAGCGAGCTGCGCGGCGAGGACCTGCTGGTTCCGGCGCGGGGCAAGGGCACGCGCGGCAAGGTGGCTTTCGCCATCCGTTTTCACCTCGGTGCCGGGATCGATGCCGGGCTATCTGAAGATGGGCAGGGGGTCGGCCTCGCGCTGCCCGATGGCACTTACTGGCAATTCCGCGCTGGCGGCGGCGAAGTTGCGCTCGAGGAATCGCTGTGGGCTGACGGGCAGGGCCGGCCGGTGCCGATCCAGCAGATTGTCGTGCAGGGTTTGATCAGTCGCGGCGGCGGCAATTTTGCCTGGCTGCTCAAGAAGATGAGTTGAGCGGCGAGGCGCCCCGCCAGCAACCAAATTCAGTGATGGACAATCGCAACCGAAACGCCGGGATGCTCGACGGTGGTTTCGACTTGGGCATTAAGGCTCTGCGCCAACGCTGCGACAATGCTGGTGCCAAGCCCGCTCTTGGGCGCTTCGGCGCCTTGTGGCAGGCCGACACCATTGTCCGTGACGCGCAAGGTCCAGTCGTTCCCTTGCGCGGTGTAGCCAACCCTGATCGTCCCGATCCGCCCGCCGGGAAAAGCATGCTTGAGCGCGTTGATCACCAGTTCGGTCACGATCAAGCCAAGGCTGATCGAGACATCGGCGGTGCTGGTACTGTCGTCGGATGTGACGTCGAGCGTGATCTGGTTGTGATCGCGGATCATCGAAGCGCCGAGGGTGCGGCACAAATCGGTGAAATAGCTGCGCAGCTGGACATCGCCGAGCCGAGATGCCGCCAGCTGTTGCTGGAGCTGCGCCACCGACATGATCCGCAAGTGTGCATCTTGGAGATTGGCGCGGGTTTCTTCGGACTGGGTCCGCCGCGCACTTTGCATCAGCACGCTGGCGATGATCTGAAGGCTGTTGGCAACCCGGTGCTGCAGCTCTTGCAACAGGATGCCCTTTTCGCGCAGCAGGTCGTCCTTGAGCTTTTCTGCGATCCGGGCATCGGTAACGTCCATGATCGTCAGCATCAGGCGGACCTTGGTGCCGTCCGAATGGTCCAGTTTCTGCGCATTGATCACCAGCCGCCGGTTGGCGAGCCCAGCGCGCAGCAAATCCATTTCGTAGGCATCGATCCGGGCATGGCTTTGCGCGGTTGCGGACAGCAGCGAAATGAGCTGCGGCACATTCCATTCGCCTTCGCCCAGTTCGCTGAACTTGCGGCTTTCCACCGCCAGTGGATCGAGCGCGAAGGTGCGGCTGAAGCTGTCGCTGGCGGCGAGCACCGTGAACGCCCCGTCCAGCAAGACAATCGGCACGTTCGAACTGTGGATCACTGCCAGCAGCAAGCTGTCATCGACCGCACCTGGGGCGGGGATCGGGTGCATGGAATGCCTTTCGATGCGTCCGAAGCGACCGGCAAAAGGGCCAACGGGAAATCGGCAGACATCGCCAATAACCTGCAATCAGTCAGGAACATGAGACGTTTAGCACGTACGCTTTAATTCAAAGCACGAATAATGGGCCCGGCCCACGCCGGACTGCGGCGGCGCCAAGTCTTTTGCCCGGCGTAACCGGGGACACGGCTTGGACTCAGCGCGCAAAGTGCCTAAGGGCCCGGCAAAACAACCGGCCCGAACCAACCGCAGGACTTTCGCCCATGACCGCCATTCCCCTGCGCCGCGCGCTGCTTTCCGTTTCCGACAAGACCGGGCTGGTCGAACTGGGAAACGCACTTGCGGCACGCGGCACCGAACTGGTCTCGACCGGGGGCACGGCAAAGACCCTGCGCGATGCCGGGCTCGCGGTGCGCGATGTGGCCGAACTCACCGGGTTTCCGGAAATGATGGACGGCCGGGTCAAGACCTTGCACCCGGCGATTCACGGCGGGCTGCTCGCGGTGCGCGATAACCCCGAACACGCGGCAGCGATGGCCGATCACGGGATTGGCGCGATCGATCTGGTCGTGGTCAACCTCTATCCGTTTCAGGCAACCGTGGCGAAGGGCGCCGCGCGTGACGATGTGATCGAAAACATTGATATCGGCGGGCCTAGCATGGTCCGCTCGGCGGCCAAGAACCACGCCTTCGTGGCCATCGTCACCGATCCGGCCGATTATCCGGCGCTGCTAGCCGAGCTTGAGGCCAACGACGGTGCGACCACGTTCGATTTCCGCCGCATGCTCGCGGCGCGCGCCTTTGCCGCCACGGCGGCTTACGATGCGGCGATCAGCCAGTGGTTCGCGGCTGCCGATCTGCCCGAGAAGTTTCCGCCGCGCCGGACGATGGCGAGCCGGCTGGTGACAACGCTGCGTTATGGTGAGAATCCGCATCAGGCGGCTGCGCTCTATGTCGCCGAAGGGCCGCACTCAGCGGGGATCGCCCAAGCCCGGCAAGTGCAGGGCAAGGAACTGTCCTATAACAATTACAACGACGCCAGCGCCGCGCTTGAACTCGCCGCCGAATTCGCTGGCGGACGTCCGGCGGTGGTGATCGTCAAGCATGCCAACCCCTGCGGCGTTGCGCAGGCGGACAGCCTGTTCGCAGCCTGGCAGGGCGCGCTGGCCTGCGACGATGTTTCTGCCTTTGGCGGGATTGTCGCCACCAACGTGGCGCTTGACGGGGCGAC
>CANGQZ010000018.1 GCA_947455865.1 Sphingomonadaceae bacterium | reverse complement strand
CTTCGACCTGGGCGACATCGAGGAAGTCGAAGGTCGAGGAGGCGACGCGCGAATAATAGACGTCGTCGACGTAGATGCCGACTCCCTGATCGATTCCATCGTTGGTCAGCCCCTGCGGCGCGCCAAACCCGCGGATGTTGACCGAGGTGTTGCGCGGGTTGGACGAATAGAACTGCAGTGTAGGGGTTAGCTGCTGCAGCCGGCCGACGTTGAACGCGCCAGTGCTGTCGATATGATCGCCGCCCACGACGGAAATGGCGAGCGGCACAGCCTGCGCGCTTTCGGTGCGGTGACGGGCGGAAACGACGATCTCACCGTCATCAGATGCCCCGGTGCCGGCCGAGGTGGTCTGATCAATTTCGGCTGCGGCTGGCACAACTTCAGCCTGCGCCACCCCGGCAGCATGCACAGTCGTGGTAAAAACCCCTGTGGTAACAATAGCAGTCGCGGCCAAGAGGCCGCTGCGGACGAACGGATGCATATCCAATCCTTCGGTAAGGGAATGGATGCATCCAGTGGACCGGTCTGCATCAAGGTGAATTGCCCCCGGGGGTTCCGGCGGCAGGGTGGAAACGAGAAAATTCAGGTAAAACGCTGGCGCTCAGTCACTTCGAGCTGGACGACACGGCCATCATGAATGGTCAGCTGGATCGCCCCGTAACGCAGGCGCGCAATGGCCTCCGCGACAGTGTCGAGCACCACGGTGGCCGATTTTTCGGTTTGCAGCGCATCGTGCTGCGGTGGTTGATTCGGGGTAGCCATGATGACGCCTCCTGTAGGCGCCCTTTTATCTCTACAAAATAAGTAGACAAGAGAAAATTCGCTTCGCGGCGCCGAAGGCCAGCTTTCCCGACTTCAGATCGGCTCTGCCGCCTCGGATTTTGCGGACATTTGCGCCATACCAGTCTCGGCAAATGGCGCTTCAACCGTGATCGGATCCGCCAGCGTAATCCGGTCAAGCATCGCCGCCATCTCATCACGCAAGGTCAGCATCAGCCCGCGCAACCGGCAATCGGCCTCAGGCAGGCAGTTCGCGCAAGTCTCGTGCGCGTTGCGGCTGGCGCAAGGGACCAGCGCCAGGCTGCCCCGAGTCAGGCGGATGATATCGCCATAACAGATATCGACCGGCGGCAGCGCCAGCTCATAGCCGCCATCGCGTCCGCGGTGCGAGACGACCAAACCTTCGCGCACCATCTCCGAGAGGATCACGGTGAGGAACTTACGCGGGATGTTCTGCTCTTCTGCGATCGCATCGAGCCGCACCACCCCTTGCTGCCAGCAATCGGCAAGATGCTGAAGGGCACGGATCGTGTAGCGGGTCTTTTGCGAGAGCATGGCTCAACATGACCGCTGACGGCGGCCAAAGTCAACCGAACTGCTTGAATCAAACGCCGCCCGAAAGCGCGGCGCGATCAGCGCGCCGCCACGTTAGGGGCGTAACGGTTCATCAGATCGAAGCTGCGCTGATACCAGACATTGCCGGGATAATTGGCACCGAGCACCGCAGCCGCCTTTTCCGCCTCTTGCGGAATGCCGATCGAGAGATAGGATTCGGCGAGGCGATACAGCGCTTCGGGCACGTGGCTGGTCGATTGATATTTGTCAGTCACCGTGCGGAACCGCAGCGTTGCGGCAAGCCATTTGCCCTGCCGCTGATACGCCCGGCCGATATCCATTTCCTTGCCGGCAAGGTGATCGTTGATCAGATCGAGCTTGAGCCGGGCATCGGCCGCATAGTGCGTGGTGGGATAGCGCCGGATCACCTCGTTCATCGCGTCGAGCGCCAGCTTCGTCGCCTTCTGGTCGCGGGTGACGTCGCTGATCTGCTCATAATTGCACAAAGCGATCAGGTAATAGGCGTAAGGCGCGTCCTTGTTGCCCGGGTGGATCGATAGGAATCGCTGCGCCGCCGAGACAGACTTGTTGTAATCGCGCGCCGCGTAATAGCTGAATGCGCTCATCAACTGGGCCCGGCGCGCCCATGGCGAATAGGGGTGCTGGCGCTCAACCTCGTCGAACAGCACCGCCGCCTCACGCGTGCGACCGCGATCGAGCCGATCCTTGGCCGCAAGATAGAGCGCATCGACGTCGCGCGCGACATAAGCCGTGTCGCGGTTCTTGGCCCGCCCGCCGCAACCTGCGGTGAGCGCCATGGCGGCGGTGGCGATGACCAGAAGGGCGAGCTTGAGCGGGGATCGGGCGAGCATGACAGGCGCTATAGCCAGCACCGCGATGAACGCCAAGTGAAAGCGCCCGCCGGAGCGAAAGGTCCGCGGACAAACGAAAAGGGGCCGCTGGCGCGGCCCCTTAACGTAGTTTTCCGATGCGGGGCTCAGTCGTCCGAGCGCAGGAATGCCGGCAGATGATCGGGATCCCCGCCCTCTTCGCGTGCCGGGCGTGGCCCGCGATCGCCGCCTTCGCGGCGCGGACCACGATCACCACCGTCGCGGCGGGGGCCGCGATCGCCGCCGCCGCGCTCGGGACGCGGACCACGACGGTCACTGCCGCGATCACCCCGGTCGCCACGATCGCCCTTGGGCTCGCGCGGCGGGCGGGTATCTTCGAGCTCGGCCCCGGTCTCCTGATCGACCACCCGCATCGACAGGCGAACCTTGCCGCGCGGATCGATCTCGAGCACTTTGACCTTGACCTCTTGGCCTTCCTTGACGACGTCGGTGGGCTTTTCGACCCGCTCATTACGCATCTCGGAAACGTGGACCAGGCCGTCCTTGCCGCCCATGAAGTTCACGAACGCGCCGAAATCGACGATGTTCACGACCTTGCCGTTGTAGATCTTGCCGACTTCGGCTTCCTCGACGATGCCGAGGATCCAGGCCTTGGCAGCCTCGATCTGCGCCGGATCGGACGAAGAGATCTTGATCAGGCCTTCATCATCGATGTCGACCTTGGCGCCGGTTTCCGCGACGATCTCGCGGATCACCTTGCCGCCGGTGCCGATGACTTCGCGGATCTTCGACTTGTCGATCTGCAGCGTCTCGATCCGGGGGGCGTGGGCCGAAAGTTCGGTCCGCGCCGAACCCAGCGCCTTGGTCATCTCGCCGAGGATGTGGGCGCGGCCGTCCTTGGCCTGATGCAGCGCGGCTTCGAAGATTTCGCGGGTGATCCCGGCCACCTTGATGTCCATCTGCATCGTGGTGATGCCCTCGGACGTGCCAGCCACCTTGAAGTCCATGTCGCCGAGGTGATCTTCGTCACCAAGGATGTCGGACAGCACGGTGAACTTGTCGCCTTCGAGGATCAGGCCCATCGCGATGCCCGAAACCGGGCGAGTGATCGGCACGCCGGCATCCATCATCGACAGCGCGCCGCCGCAGACGGTGGCCATCGAGGACGAACCGTTGGACTCGGTGATGTCCGAGACAACACGGATCGTATAGGGAAACTCGTCCTTGGCCGGGAGCACGGCGCGCAGTGCCCGCCACGCCAGCTTGCCGTGGCCGGTATCGCGGCGGCTCGGCGCGCCGAAACGGCCCACTTCGCCGACCGAATAGGGCGGGAAGTTATAGTGCAGCATGAAATTCGAGTAGGAGAGACCCTCCAGCCCGTCGATCATCTGCTCGGCGTCCTTGGTGCCCAGCGTGGTGGTGCAGATCGCCTGCGTTTCACCGCGGGTGAACAGCGACGAACCATGCGTTCGCGGCAAGAAGCCGACGATCGCCTCGATCGGGCGGACCTGCGTGGTGCTGCGCCCATCAATGCGGGTGCCGTCCTTAAGGATGGCGCCGCGCACGATATCGGCCTCGACCTTCTTGACCGACTTTATCGCGACCATCTGGGTCTGAGCGTCTTCGCTGGCGAAGGCGTCCTTGGCCTTGGCACGGGCAGCATTGAGCGCGTTCGAGCGTTCCGACTTGTCGGTCAGCTTGTAGGCTGCGGCAATATCCTTGCCGATCAGCTTCTTGAGCTTGTCCTTGATCGCGGTGTTGTCCGAGATGGCAACTTCCCACGGATCCTTTGCAGCCTTTTCAGCCAGATCGATGATCAGGTTGACGACCTTCTTGATCTCGTCGTGCGCGAACAGCACCGCGCCGAGCATGATCTCTTCCGAAAGCTCCTTGGCTTCGGATTCGACCATCATCACGGCATTACCGGTGGCGGCCACGACCAGATCGAGCGCGCCGGCGGCGGCGGCATCCTGCTTGGGGTTCAGCGTGTAGGCACCGTCTTCGTAACCGACGCGCGCGGCGGCGATCGGCCCCATGAACGGCACGCCCGAGATGGTAAGTGCGGCCGAAGCGGCAATCATCGCGACGATATCGGGCTCGACTTCGCCATCATAGCTCAGCACCTGAGCGATGACGTTGATCTCGTTGTAGAAGCCTTCGGGGAACAGCGGACGGACCGGACGGTCGATCAGGCGCGAGACGAGCGTCTCTTTTTCGGTGGCGCCACGTTCACGCTTGAAGAAGCCGCCCGGGATACGGCCGGCGGCAAAGAACTTTTCCTGATAGTGGACGGTCAGCGGGAAGAAGTCCTGCCCTTCCTTGACCGACTTGGCCGCCGTGACCGCGCAAAGCACGACGGTTTCGCCATATGTGGCGAGGACCGCGCCGTCGGCCTGACGGGCAATGCGGCCGGTTTCCAGAGTGAGGGTCTTTCCGCCCCACTCCAGCGATACAGTTTTGACGTCGAACATGGTTCATCCTTCAGTCCGCGAGCCCAATTGCCACGCGGGTTTTGCTACCGGGAGTTCCGGCCCGGTCCGGTGCGGGGCTCTTTTCGCCCCCAAGGCCCCTGCCGAAATGCAGGGGGCCCCGATATGCGAAGCGGCCCGCTTGGGGCCGCTTCATCGCTTCAGCTTACTTGCGCAGGCCAAGCTTGGAAATAAGGGCATTGTAGCGCTCGACATCGATCTTCTTGAGATAGTCGAGCAGGCTGCGGCGCTTGTTGACCATCATCAACAGGCCGCGGCGCGAATGGTTGTCTTTGTGGTGGCCCTTGAAGTGGCCGGTCAGGTTGTTGATCCGCTCGGTCAGGATTGCGACCTGAACCTCGGGCGAACCCGTATCGCCCGGAACGCGGGCGTTGTCCTGAATGATTTCCTGCTTCTTTTCGGCAGTGACCGACATGTGTTTACTCCGCGACATCGGGAAGGTTGAAACCCCGGATGACGCGCAGGCTGCTGCCCGCCAGCTCAACCAGCGCAACCGGCACCATGCCGGCCCTCGCCCAGTAAAGCCCATCATCGTGAGGCAGTCCGGCCAGAATCCGGCCCTGTCGGACCGCCCTTGCCTGTTCCGGACCGAGGTTTAGAGCCGGGATGTCGTCCAGCCCTGCCTCCAGCGGCAAGATCACATTCTCAAGGGGCGCGCCCTTACCCACTTCGTTCAGTTTGTCCAGTGAAATCGCCCGGTCGAGCCCGAACGGACCGGCCCTGAGTCGGCGCAGCATGGTGACATGACCGCGCGTTCCCAGCGCCAACGCGATGTCGCGGGCAAGGCTGCGGATATAGGTGCCCTTGGATACGGTTACTTCCAGTGTGGCATACTGCTCGCTGGCACCCCACTCCCCGGCAAACCCTTCAGCCACATATCTCCAGTCATACACTGTGACCGAGCGCGTCGGCAGTTCGACTTGCTCCCCGGCGCGAGCCCGGTCGTAGGCGCGCTGACCGTCAATCATCAGCGCCGAATAGGCCGGGGGGACCTGTTCAATCGGACCGGTAAAATGATCATCAATCACCTTCTCAAGTGCTCCGAATCCAGGCTGGTAATCGCTGGTGCAGACCACTTGCCCTTCAAGATCCAGGGTATCGGTTTCCCGCCCGAACTGAACGGTAAACTGGTATTGCTTCGTGGCATCCAGCATCCGGCCCGCAAGTTTGGTCGCCTCCCCCAGCGCAATCGGCAGCACGCCCGTCGCCAGTGGGTCAAGCGTGCCGCCGTGACCAACCTTGATGCCCTTGCCAAACCCCGCCTCCCGCAAGTTGCGCTTGACCGCGCTAACCGCCTGGGTCGAGCCAAGGCCAAGTGGCTTGTCGAGAATGATCCATCCGTAAGGGGCCGGTTTCATCCCGGCCCCTTACGCAGCTAAACCGCATTGGGCCAGCCTTGGCCTAGTGTAGGTGTTTCGCCGAGGGATCAGCCGCCGCCTTGTTGTGCGCAAACTTCGGCGGCGGCCCCGGCATCGCGATGAAAGTGGCGATTTGATAACGCCGTCCCTTGACGATGATGGCGCCCCAGCGGTCGAGCGAGCCACCCGGCCGGGTATCTATACCGATGGCTTCGGCGAAGGGCAGATCGAAGGCACTGCCCATCAGCGTCGCGCGGTACCAGTGCTTGTGGTTGTCCTGAAACCAGATCGCGCCGCCGCTTTCGACCTCCCAGGTATAGACCCCGCCATGGTTGGCGAAGGGGATCGACGCTTCGGCGGTGCGCGGCGCTGGACCAGTATCGGCAGCGGCGACAAACGGTACAGCGAGAGCCAGCGCAATGGCTAGCGGAGCAAACAACTTGCGGTTCATCGCAGGGTCTCCAGTGTTACCCCCCGCGACAAGCGAAGCGCGATCATGCTGACCTGACGATGAATGTCACTCGACGGAGCGCCCCCCGGCAACAGCCTCAGCCAGCCCGAGGTACTGTCCGCTCACCCACTCGACCGGCGGCCGCACCACTTTGCCGACCAGATCGAAACCCGGAATCAGGCTGGGCAGCACGATCAGGACAACCAGCACCAGCATGAAGCCGAACCGGCGCATTTTCGCATAAGCGGCCGCGAGTGGTGCGGGGAGCAACCCCTCGGCGATGTGCGAGCCATCGAATGGCGGGATCGGCAGCAGATTGAACAGCGCAAGGAAAATGTTGATCAGGATGAAGTTGAACAGGTTGAGCGCGGCGAATTCCGCCAGCGGTGAAGGCGTGAGCGAACCCGCCGACAGCCGCACCAACACCCCCAGCAGCACCGCGCCGATCAGCCCCATGACGAGGTTGGTTGCCGGGCCGGCCGCCGCCACCAGCATCATGTCGCGGCGCGGGCTGCGCAGGCGGCGCGGATCGACCGGAACCGGCTTGGCCCAGCCGAACACCGGCGCCTTGGCCAATGCCAGCAGCCCCGGCACCACGATCGTCCCGATCGGATCGACATGGCGCAGCGGATTGAGCGACAACCGCCGCTGTTCGCTCGCGGTCGGATCGCCGAGTTGCCCCGCGACATAGCCGTGCGCCACTTCGTGAAACACGATCGCAAAGACCAGCGGCAAGATCAGAGCCGCCGCCTGATAGAGGGTATCGCTCAAATCCAGTCCTCTTGTGTCAGCCCGAACAGGCATGTGTTGCGCACATGTCCGGTCCAGGTGATGCGCTCTGCCTCGATCAACGCCTCGCGTCGGGCGCCCAACTTCAACACCGCAGCCTGGCTGCGGACATGGCGCTCGTCGATACGAAATTCGATCCGGCTGAAGCCGCTGGCAAAGGCACTCTGGATCATCAGCCGCTTCATCCGTCCGTTGACGCCGGTCGACCGGGCGCGGGGGACGATATAGGTACCGCCGATCTCAACGACACCCCGCTCAGGGTCGGGCCGCAAATAAGATGTTATGCCGATGACGGCGCCGGCCTGCACCACGGCGAAAATCACCCCCGGCACCGCCCGCCGCGCGGCGATGGCCGGCGCGAAATGATCGCCGAGCATCGACAGCGGCATAATCTCCCAAATGTCCGGGTCTTCGGCGCAGGCGGCCTTGAGCGTGGCAAGGTGGCGCTCTTCCAGTGGTTCCAATGTAAGATCGCCGTCGGCCAGAGCGGCCGCGAGCGTCTTAAGGTCAGCCTTGGCCGACGGACTATTCACCCTCGCCCGATTCAACCGGGCCAAGATCGCGCTTCACTCGCGGATCGCTGAGCAGCGAATCGATCTTGCTGGCGACGTCGAAGCTTTCGTCGGCCAGAAACTTGATCTTGGCGGCATACTTGAGCTTGAGCCGGCCGCCGACTTCGCGCTGGAAATAGGCGGTGTGGGTGCGCAGCGCTTTCAGCACCGCATCCTCGTCTGCCCCGAGCAGCGATTTGATGAATACCGCTGCGTGGCGCAGATCGGGGCTCATCCGCACTTCGGTGACCGAAACGGTGTGGGCGCTCAGCACTTCGTCGTGCACTTCCTGCCGGGTCAGCAGTTCAGAGATGATGTGGCGCACCTGCTCGCCCACCTTCAACAGGCGGACCGAGCGGGCTTCGGGACTGGCAGGGGGGCGGGCCATCGGGTTCAGTCTTCTTCCATCTTGGCGAGAATCCGCGCGAGCGAGCGCATGTTGCGCGCCGTGCCGCGACGGCCGAGCCGACGTTCGAAAAACGGGCCGGTCAGCGGACTGCCGGCGACGCCATTGACGAAATCGATATAGAGCGCCCGGTCGCCCAGTGCGAGCCGTTCGCTGCGCCGCCCGGCCAGATCGGCGACCACCACCGCGAACTGATCGGGATCGACTTCGCCATCGAGGAACACGGTGTGGACCAGATTTGCCTCGCCGGTGGCAGCAAATGGATTGTCCGCAATCGCCGCCGCCACCTCATCGCGGCTGCGCACCGCCGCGATCGAGCGCATGTCGAACCGGTGGCGCAGCAGGAACTCGAGCTTCTCCTCCAGCCCCCGCGTCGGCCGTTCGTCATGGTCGAACAGCACGTTGCCGCTGGCGACCACGGTTTCGACGTTGACGAACCCTTCGGCTTCGAACGCCGCGCGCAGTTCGGCCATCGTCAGCCGGTTGCCGCCAACGTTGATCGAACCAAGGAAGGCGACATAGCGGGGCATCAGTTTCGCGCAATCAGCCAGATGAACAGGGGCACCGAAAGAATCAGGCCAAACACAAGAGCCAAGCCGACGACCACGAAAAGACGCGGCTTCCGGCTTGGCTCATATGCCATTGGCGTGTTCTCGCCTTAGAGCGTCCGTTCGCGCATCTCGACTTCGAAGGTCTCCAGCATGTCGCCCGGCTTGATGTCGTTGGT
Source organism: Sphingomonadaceae bacterium (assembly GCA_947455865.1). Taxonomy (GTDB): domain Bacteria; phylum Pseudomonadota; class Alphaproteobacteria; order Sphingomonadales; family Sphingomonadaceae; genus Novosphingobium. Next base: position 17,812 of record CANGQZ010000018.1, on the reverse strand, counting down.
GTCCTGCAGCACCACGCCGCATTCCAGACCGGCGCGCACTTCGGGCACGTCGTCCTTGAAGCGCCGCAGCGAGGCGATGTGCGTCTTGCTGACGATGACATCTTGGCGGGTGACGCGGGTGAACAGCCCCTTGCGGATGTAGCCATCGGTGACGAGCAGGCCGGCGGCCTTGTCCTTCTTGCCAGCGGGGAACACTTCCTTGACCTCGGCGCGGCCAACCACAGTTTCGATCCGCTCCGGACCCCAGATGCCGGCCATTTCCTTGGCGACATCTTCGGTCAGGTGATAGATCACGTCGAAGTACTTCATCCGCACCTTGTGGCGCTCGACCATCTCGCGCGCTTTGGAGTTCGGACGGACATTGAAGCCGATCACCGGCGCGCCCGAGGCAAATGCCAGCGACACATCGCTTTCGGTGATCGCGCCGACGCCAGAATTCAGCACCTTCACCTTTATTTCGTCGTTCGAAATCTTGTTGAGCGCGTTGACGATGGCCTCGACCGAACCCTGCACGTCGGCCTTGATCACCACCGGGTATTCCAGCACCGTCTGCTTGTCCTTCAGCGCCGAGAACATGTTCTCGACCGTGGCGGGGGCAGTGGTGGTGCGCTTGGCGGTGGCCTGCTCGGCGCGGTACGTGGCGACTTCGCGGGCGCGCGCCTCGCTCTCGACCACGGTCAGCGTATCGCCGGCCATCGGCACCCCGCTGAGCCCCAGCACTTCGACCGGAAGCGAGGGCGGTGCGGATTTCACCTGCCGACCCTTGTCGTCGAGCATCGCCCGGACCCGGCCCGAATGGGTGCCGACCACGAGGATATCGCCGACATTGAGCGTGCCGCGATTGATCAGCACGCTGGCGAGCGGGCCTTTGCCCTTATCGAGCTTGGCCTCGATCACGGTTGCTTCTGCGGCGCGATCGGGGTTGGCGCGCAGTTCCATCAGTTCGGCCTGGAGCAGGATCTTCTCGATCAGCTCGTCCAGCCCCTGCCCGGTCTTGGCCGAAACCTCGACGTCCTGCACTTCGCCGCTCATCGCCTCGACCACGACTTCGTGTTCAAGCAGGCGTTCACGCACCTTCTGCGGGTTGGCCTCGTGCTTGTCGGCCTTGGTGATCGCCACGATCATCGGCACGCCGGCGGCCTTGGTGTGGCTGATCGCCTCGATCGTCTGCGGCATGATCCCGTCATCGGCGGCAACCACCAGAATGACGATATCGGTCACGTTGGCACCGCGCATCCGCATTTCGGTGAAGGCTTCGTGGCCCGGCGTATCAAGGAAGGTGACCAGATCGCCGCCCTTGGTCTTGATCTGATAGGCGCCGATATGCTGGGTGATCCCGCCGGCCTCGCCGCGCACGACATCGGTGCCGCGCAACGCGTCGAGCAGGCTGGTCTTGCCGTGATCGACGTGACCCATGATCGTGACCACCGGCGGCCGCGGCTTGAGCGAATCCTCAGTATCGACGTCGGCCGCGACGTCGATATCGACGTCGCTTTCCGAAACGCGCTGGATGCGGTGGCCGAATTCCTCAACCAGCAGCTCGGCAGTGTCCTGATCAATCGTCTGGTTGACGGTGACCATCATCCCCAGCTTGAACAGCGCCTTGACCAGATCGGCGCCCTTTTCGGCCATGCGGTTGGCCAGTTCCTGCACGGTGATCGCATCGGGCACGACCACATCGCGGACCTGCTTTTCGCGCTGGTGCGCCTGCCCGGCGAAGTGGGCGCGCTTTTCCTTCTCGCGCGCCCGCTTGAGCGCGGCGAGGCTGCGGGCGCGGGCGCCCTCGTCCTCGTTCAGCGCGCGGGTGACGGTGAGCTTGCCCGACTGACGCCGATCGGCCCCGCCGGCCTTGTCGCGCGGCTGACCGGCCTTCTTGGCCGGGGCCGCCTCAGGTCGCTTGGGCGCGGCTGGCGAGGCGACCGGGGTAAACCGGCGCGGCGGCGGCGCAGCGGTGTTGCCTTCGGGCGCAGCTTCGGCGGGCTCGGATGCGATTTCGGGGGCAGCCACCGGTTCGGGTGCTGTCACTTCGGGCGCGGGCTCGGCCGGCGTATCGGCCAGATCGGTCTCGGCCTTGCGGTTGTTTTCACCGCGCTGACGCTCTTCCACGAACGCGCGCTGACGATCTTCGTGTTCGCGCCGGTTGTTTGCCTCCCGCGAAGCCATGCGGGCCTCTTCGGCCTCGCGCAGCAGCCGGGTCTGCATTTCCTGGCGAGTTTCGCGGCTGGGCGCGGCGACTGGCGGGCGCGGCGGTGCGGCCGGGCGCGCCTCGGCCACGGGCGGCGGGGGCGGCGCGACTGGCGCAATCGGGGTCGGCGCGGCGACAACGGGCGCGGGTTCGGCCGCGGCGGGAGCCTCACCGGGCTTGCCGATCAGTTTGCGGCGCTTGACCTCGACCACCACCTTGTTGGTGCGGCCGTGGCTGAAGGTCTGCTTGACCTCGCCCGCTTCGACCGAACGCTTGAGCCCAAGCGGCTTGCGGCCCAGCGTCGGTTTGTTGTCGGTCTCGCTCATAAGTTCCAAACAGTCCTTCAAAATCAAAACGTCATCCGGCACTCGGGATGGCCAGAGCCGCCCCTGCGCTGGTGCAATCGCTTCCGGCCACGGCGCCTTCGGCTTGCGGCCGGCCCAGAAAGTGGAGCAGGCGCTGCAGCACTGCGTTCAGCCTTGTGGCCGCCGCAGCGTCTGTCAGCGCCAGATGGACGACGTTGTCGCGGCCCAATGCCACAGACAAAGCCGCACGGTCCAGTGGCAAGCGCACGCCGGCGCGCCCGCTGCCTTCCTCTTCTTCGCCAACGCGCCATGCCTGATCGAGCTTGCGCGAACCGTCTTCGCCGGCATCGGCGGCATGGGCTAGCCACGCCACTTTGCCGGCACGGGCATTTTCGGCAATCCGGTCCGATCCCATCAGCAGCTTGCCGGCTTTGAGTTCCAGCCCTAGCCGGTCGGTCAGTGTGCGGGTCAACGCCGCTTCGATCCGCTCGGGCAGGTCGGTCGGTATGGTTAGGGCCGCACCTTTGAAGGCGCGCGCCAACGCCGCCTTCAATTTGCCCTTCGCCAGCGCGATTTCAAGGTCTGGCCGCGAAACGCCAAGCCAGGCCCCACGCCCGGGAGCGCGGGCCAGAACATCGGGCAGCACTTCGCCATCGGGCGAGATCGCCAGCCGGATCAGCGCACCGCGTGCGTCATGCTCGCCGGAAAGGATGCATTTCCGTTCCGGGTCGGCAGCAGCGTTGTCGGAGCTCAGGCGCTCATTGTGAGGATTCCGCATTGGCGGCCTCCTCAGATGAAGCCGGTTCTTCGTCTTCGAACCAGTGCGCGCGCGCAGCCATGATGATTTCGTTGCCCTGTTCTTCGCTCAAGCTGTAATCGCCCAGCACGCCGCCCTTGTCCTCGTTGCGCTCGCGCCGCGCACCGTCGCGGCGGCGCTGTTCGGTGCGCTTCTTGGCGATCAGTTCGTCGGTGGCGAGATCGGCGAGGTCGTCGAGCGTGCGGATGCCGGCCTTACCCAGCGTGACCAGCATCGCCTCAGTCAGGTGCGGCAGCTCGGCCAGCGCATCCTCGACCCCGAGCGCGCGGCGTGCCTCACGTGAGGCTTCCTCGCGGCGTTCGAGCGCTTCGACAGCGCGGCTCTGCAGTTCCTCGCCCAGGTCCTCGTCGAAGCCCTCGATCGCGGCCAGTTCGGCCAGATCGATGTAGGCGACTTCCTCCAGCTCGGCGAACCCTTCGGCCACCAGCAGCTGCGACAGCGTCTCGTCGACGTCAAGTTCCTCCTCGAACATCTTCGAGCGCTCGGCGAATTCCTTCTGGCGCTTCTCGCTCGCCTCGGCCTCGGTCATGATATCGATGGCAGAGGCGGTCAGCTGGCTGGCAAGGCGCACGTTCTGGCCGCGACGGCCAATCGCGAGGCTGAGCTGGTCATCGGGGACGACCACCTCGATCCGCGCCTCGTCCTCGTCGATCACGACGCGGCTGACTGTGGCCGGCTGGAGCGCGTTGACCACAAACGTCGCAGTGTCCTCGCTCCACGGGATTATATCGATCTTTTCGCCCTGCAGTTCCTGCACGACCGCCTGAACGCGGCTGCCCTTCATGCCGACGCAAGCACCGACCGGGTCGATCGACGAATCGCGGCTGATCACGCCGATCTTGGCGCGGCTGCCCGGATCGCGTGCGGCGGCCTTGATCTCGATGATCCCGTCGTAGATTTCGGGGACTTCCTGCGCGAACAGCTTCTTCATGAATTCGGGGTGGGCCCGGCTGAGGAAAATCTGCGGACCGCGGTTCTGACGCTCCACCTTCAGGATCAACGCGCGTACCCGCTCACCGATGCGGGCGGCCTCGCGCGGGATCTGCTGATCGCGGCGGATGACGCCCTCGGCCCGGCCGAGGTTGACGATGACATGGCCGAACTCGACCGACTTGATCACTCCGGTGATGATCTCGCCAGCGCGGTCCTTGAACTCGGCGTACTGGCGGTCCCGCTCAGCATCGCGGACTTTCTGGAAGATCACCTGCTTGGCCGATTGCGCGTCAATGCGGCCAAGATCAACCGGAGGCAGCGGGTCGACGATGAAATCGCCGATGGCGGCGCCTGGCTGGAGCTTCTCGGCGGCCTTGAGATCGACCTGCTTGAAGTAGTCCTCAACCTCTTCGACCACTTCGACCACGCGCCACAGGCGCAGATCGCCGGTGCGCGGATCGAGCTTGGCGCGGATATCGTTCTCCGCGCCATAGCGGTTGCGCGCGGATTTCTGGATCGCCTCTTCCATCGCCTCGATGACGATCGACTTGTCGATCATCTTCTCGGTGGCAACCGCATTGGCGATCGCCAGCAGCTCGGCGCGGTTTGCGGAAATCGCACTGGCCATAGTCAGTCTTCCTGTTCCTGAAGCACGACGGCTTCGTCTTCGTCTTCACCAAATTCCTGCTCGTCAGCGCCGCTCGTATCGAGCGGCCGGCTCGCCGCGATCAACCGGTCGGTCAGCACCAGCTTGGCGGCGTGGATTTCACCCAGCGCGAAGCTGACCTCGCCCGACTTGCGATCGGCCAGCGTTACCACATCGCCGGCAATACCGACCAGATCGCCGTGCAGCGACTTGCGGTTGCCATCGACCGGTGCCGTCAGCTGGACGCGCACTTCGTGCCCCGCCCATGCGGCGAAATCCTTCGGCCGGGTCAGCGGGCGGTCGATCCCCGGGGAGGAGACTTCAAGCCGGTAAGCCTCGGCAATCAGCATCTCGCCGGCTTCTTCGAGCGCGTCGATCCGGTCGGAAATGCGGTGCGACAGGTTGGCGCACTGATCGAGCAGCAATTGCCCGGTCGCCGGATCTTCCGCCATGATCTGGAGCGTCTGCTCTTCGTCGCCGATTTCGCCGCCCTTATAGAGCAGCACGCGCACGAGTTCGAAGCCGAGGGCGGTCACCTCGGGTTCGATCACTTCGGCAATGCGCGCGATATCGGCCATGAATTCCTCAAGTAGCCCGAAGGGAATGCCGAAAAGCGCCAGCCCCTTGCGGCGCCAGCCCAAACTTTGCATCACAATGTCGGGATGGGAGTTCCTCTAGGCGCAAGTCGCCTTAAAGGCAAGCGCCGTTCTTTGCCTGTCTGTGCCGGTCAGCGTTGGCGCTCGTCGATCACCGGGGCATTGTCCGAAAGCGTCTGGCCTTCGCCCCAGCCCGCCACCTGCGCGCGGCTTTCACCGCTCATATAGCGCCCGTCCAGCTCGCGCGGACGGCTGTTGTTGTCCGTATGGCCGGATGTGCCCTGTCCGGTAACGCCCGCAATCCCGCCAAAGGTTGGCCCGGGATAGGCATAGTCAGCCGGATCGATCGGCTTGACCGTGCTCCAAGCTGATTTGCCCGCGCTGCTATGCAGATCGCTCTGCACCTGTTCGAACTCATGGGTGATGTACCAGCGCCCTGCCAGCGTGACCGCCACCGCGCCCCCGATCTTCAAGGCCACCCGGCCCCAACCGTCATCCATCGCCGCCTCCATCGGTCCCGCGACCGCATCCGCGCGAATCCCTAGCCGCAACACCGTTTCCGGAGCGTTTATGCACGCGTCGGAAGTGTTGAATTCGTGGTCAGCGCTGCGACGGCGGAAGCTGCTGCCCAGGGCCCCAGCCGGCCGCGACGGCCCGGCGCTGGGCGGCATGAGCTTCGGCTTCGGCTTCAGCGCGCTGGAACAGCTTGTCGAACGAGCCGGACTGATATCCTTCGCCAAATTGCTTGGCCTGCTCGATTACCGGCGCTTTCGGATCGACCGCCATCATCCCGAACAGATAACCAGTCAGCGCACCTTCGTTATGGGTCAGATAAGTGCCGCCAAGCCCGATCGCCATTATGAACAAAAACCATAATACTGCAATCGAACGAAAAAACGTCTTGATCATGTCCGGCCCCCACGGTCGAATTCGACACTTGGAAGAATAACCGCCAATTTCTTGGCAAAAGGTTATTGATCAGCCGCCCGAACGGTCCATCAGCCCATGTTTTTTTAGGCAGTGGCGCAGCTGATCGTATGTCAGGCCGAGTGCCTTGGCGGTCTGGCGCTGGTTGTAGCGATGGCGCGCGAGGTGGTGTTCGAGGATCGCCTTTTCGTGTGCGTCAACCGCGCCGCGCAGATCGCTGACCGCATCGTGCGCACTCACGGCGGGCATTTGCATCGGCAATGCAACGGGATTGGAAGCGTCTTGCAGCGACGCTGCTGGACCGGGCTTCCAAGGCGAATCAAACGGATCGAATACGATCTCGTCCACCGGCCGCTGCGAGTCATCCCAGCGGTAGACCGCGCGCTCGATCACGTTGCGCAGCTCGCGCACATTGCCTGGCCAGAGATAGTCCTCCAGCGCGCGCATTGCCGCTTCAGTGAAACCCGGCCAGGCTTCCCACGCCAGTTCGGTCGCCATCCGCCGGCCGAAATACTCGGCGAGTACGGCAATATCGCCATCGCGCGCGCGCAGCGGCGGGAGGGTGATGACCTCGAAGCTCAGCCGGTCAAGCAGGTCGGCGCGGAAGCGGCCTTCTTCGGCGAGGCGGGGCAAGTCCTCATTGGTGGCGGCGACGATCCGGACATCGACTTGCAGCGCCCGTGACGAGCCGATGCGGGTGACCTCGCCATATTCGATCGCGCGCAGCAGGCGTTCCTGCGCGGCCATCGACAGGGTGGCGAGTTCATCGAGGAACAGGGTGCCCTTGTCCGCCTCCTCGAACCGGCCGGCGCGCACCCGGGTGGCGCCGGTGAAGGCGCCTGCTTCGTGGCCGAACAGTTCGGCCTCGATCAGCGTTTCGGGCAGCGCCGCACAGTTGAGCGTGATGAGCGGTTCGCCCCAGCGGGGGGAGAGGCGGTGGAGCCGTTCAGCGATGAGCTCCTTGCCGGTGCCACGCTCGCCAATCACCAGCACCGGGCGGCGCATCGGCGCGGCGCGGCTAGCACGCTCGACCGCATCTAGAAAGGCGCCCGACTGGCCAATAAACTGCGTAGCCCGATCCATGGCCAAGCAATAGCGGATTTTCCCAAGGCCTCGCAATATTTCCCAACCGGAAACCTTACGATTTTGCACAAACCCGCGCATTTGCGCCACACCGCCACTTTGGCACAGCGTTTGCTATTGACCGGGCAACCCCAAGCGGAGCCCAGACCGATGTTCTCTTCCCTCACTCACCCCCGCACGCCGCTCGACCGGGCGATCCTAGCCAGCATCGCCGCGATGCTGGCGCTGAATGTGGTCGTGCTTAGCGAGCAGCTTCATGCCGCCCCCCGCATCGCCGTCGCGGCGATGCCTGCGCTACAGGCGTGAGCCCTTTCGATCCCCTTGGGCCGGTCCCTCCGGTTCCCCCCGCTTCCCCCGCGAGCGGGCCGGCCCAACCTTTTGCGGAGACCCGTTTCGCGCGGATCGACAGCGAGGTAGAACGGCTGCGCAAGTCTGCCGCGCAGCGCAATTCCAACGGAGTACCCTGGATGGGCATTTTTTCCCGCACCCGTGACATCATCGCCGCTAACTTCAACGACTTGCTCGACAAGGCGGACGATCCGGCAAAGATGATCCGGATGATCATCCTCGAGATGGAGGAAACCTTGGTCGAGGTGCGCGCCAGCGCCGCGCGCACGATTGCCGACCAGAAGGAAATGCACCGCCACACGGTCAAGCTTGACCGGCTGCAGGCAGACTGGGGCGAAAAGGCCCAGCTGGCGCTTTCAAAGGGCCGCGAAGATCTGGCCCGCGCCGCGTTGGTCGAAAAGAAGAAGGCCGCCGACATGGCCGATCAGCTCAAGAGCGAGATCACCGTGCTCGACGATGCGTTGCGCGCCTACGAAGTCGATATCGAAAAGCTCCAGACCCGCCTGCGCGAGGCGCGCAGCCGCCAAACCGCGATCGCAGCCCGGCTGGAAAGCGCCGAAAACCGGGTCAAGCTGCGTACGTTGCTTGCCAGCGAACGGGTTGACGAGGCAATGGCCCGGTTCGACCAGCTCGAACGCCGGGTCGATTACGCCGAAGGCCGCGCCGATGCGCTGAATCTGGCCGAACATAGCAAGCCCAGCCTTGCTGACGAAATCGCAGCACTGGCCGGGGCCGACAAGATCGACGCTGAACTCGAAGAGATGAAGCGTCAGCTGGGCCAGCCCGGCACCGCAGCGAACAAGGACGCGTGAGTCATGGAAGATGTGTTCCTGGCCCTCGTCGTCATCGGCAGCATCTTTGTCGGGCTGCCGTGGATCGTGCTTCACTACATGACCAAGTGGAAAACGGCTTCCACCCTGACCACCGGTGACGAGGCGCTGCTGGAGGAGCTCTACCAGCTCGCCAAGCGGCTCGATCAGCGGATGGACACGGTCGAACGACTGGTAGCCGCCGATAACCCCGAATTCCAGCCATTGCGCGTCGTCCCCGACCGCGAAACCGACAACCTGCAATTGCGCGAGCTCGACCGGCTGCGCGCCCAAAGCAAAGGGACCGACGCGTGAACTCCCCCCGCACCCGCTTTTATCGCGACAAGATCAACGGCAAGTTCATGGGCGTCTGCTCGGGGATTGCCGACTACACCGGGATCGAGGTGCTCTGGGTCCGGGTTGGCGTGGTGGTGCTGACGCTGTGCGGCGTCGGGTTCCTGCCGGTGCTCTACTTCGCGCTCGGCTTCATGGCCCCGGTCAAGCCCGGACACCTTTATGCCGACCGCGAGGAGCAGGCCTTCTGGCAAGGTGTGCGCCAGTCACCGGGGCGGACCGCGCGCGAAGTGCGCGCCCGGTTCCGCGACATCGACCGGCGCCTAGCTGAAGTTGAAAGCTTCTACGTTTCCTCCAACCCGCGCCTTTCCGCCGAAATCGAGCGGCTGCGCTGATCCGCAACGTCCCATCCGGGGAACCACACCGATGCTCGAAGTACTTGCCCTGATGATCCCGCTGGCACCGTTCCTGATGGTCTGCTTCATCGTCTGGACCAAGCATCAGCGGAAAATGGCCGAGATGCAGCTGCGGCTTGGCGCCAACGAGGCGGCCAGCAGCGAGGCCCATGCCCGGCTTGAAGAGCGGGTGAGGGTGCTGGAGCGGATCGTTACCGATCGCGGCTATGATCTTGCCAGCCAGATCGAGGCGCTGCGGCACGATGCGCCGCCGCCCCGCCCTGCCGCCCCTGCCCCCGTCCCGGATGTGCGCGACACCACCGCCGCGCACTGATCCATCACCAATCCAACTTCGCGCCGGAGACCAACGCCATGGCCAGCGAAACCCTTGTTATCGCCTTTGCTGCTTTGATCGGCATCGGCATCATCGCCATGACGCTGCTCACGGCCTGGCAGGGCTGGCTGCAGCTCAAGCTGCGCGAGCTGGAGCGCCACACGCCGCGCTCCGCGCCGGACGCGCCGCCTTCCAGCATCGGCCGAATCGAGCTCGCCGATGTCAAGGAGCGCCTGCGACGGCTGGAAGCGATTGCGGCCGGGGTGGAGCTTTGACGATGTGGCGTTGGACACGCTCAGGCTGAGCTGAATTCCCTGGTCTGGCTGACAGGCTCGTGTCGCTAGGTCCGCTCAAGGAGAGCTTGTCGAAGCACCAGTGCACACCTTGCCCCGGCTCCCGCCTCTGCTAAACGCGCGCCCATGCGCAGCCTGCCCGACATTCTCGAAGAGTATGAGTTCCTCGACGGCGACGAGCGGTATCGTTTGCTGATCGAACTGGGCCGCGAGCTGGAACCCATGCCCGATGCGCTGAAGACCGATGCCACCAAGGTGCGCGGCTGTTCGGCCAGCGTGTGGGTCTATCCCACGCGCAGCGGCGGCGATGCGCTCCACTTCCTTGCCGACAGCAATGCCGCGATCACCAAGGGGATAGTGGCGCTGGTGCTGGCGGCGGTGCAGGACCGGCCGGCGGCCGAGGTGGCGGCAAGCGACATCGCCGCCGCGCTCGCCCCGTTCGATCTTAAGAACCAGCTCAGTTCCAACCGCACTCAGGGCGTGCCCAACATGATCGCGCTGATCCGCGAACACGCGGCGCGGCTGGCGGCGGGGTGAAACGGCTGACCAAGCCGCTGTGGCTCGCCGGCGGGCTGATGTCGCTTGGACTTGGCATCATCGGTGCATTTCTGCCGCTGCTGCCGACAGTGCCATTCCTGCTGCTGGCGGCCTTCTGCTTCGCCCGCTCGCACCCGGCGTGGGAGCAGCGCCTGCTCGATCACCCATCATACGGCCCGCCGCTGCGCCAATGGCGCGAGCGCGGCGCCATTTCGCGCAAGGCCAAGCTGGCCGCGCTGACCGCAATGGTGGCGAGCGTGGCGCTTAGCCTCGCGCTCCTCGGGTGGCCGTGGGTGGTGGTGCCGGTGCTGGTGTGCGGCGCCAGCGGCGCGTGGATCTGGACGCGGCCGGAATAACCGACGGGTTATTCCGCACCTGCCGCGTCGCGCATCACCGCAATGCCCTGCGCCGCCTGCGCCTTGAGTTCGCGCTTCAGCACCGCCGGATCGCGAGCGATGACGAAGCCGAAGCTGACCCCGCCCTCCTTGCCGATGGTGGCGTGGTGCAGCTTGTGCGCCTGCACCAGCCGCTTGGCATAGCCGCCGCGCGGGACCCAGCGGAAGTAGCGCTGGTGAACGATGCCATCATGAATCAGCGTATAAACGATCCCGTAGAGCAGCACGCCAAGCCCGCACCAGGTGGCGGGGGACCACGCCGCCGCACCGAACACCAGTGGGCTGCCCACCGCGAACAGGGAAATGCTGATTGCGGCGCCGACCAGTCCATAGAGATCGTTGCGTTCAAGCACGTTGCTGTGCGGTTCGTGATGATCGCGGTGCCAGCCCCAGCCGAAGCCATGCATCACATACTTGTGACTGGCCCACGCCACGCCTTCCATTGCGGCGAAGGTTGCGAGCACGATCAGGAGGGCGACGAATGGTGTCATGTTCGGCGCGATCTAGCCGGAAATGCGACGGACCGCGACAGTTTCTTACAGCAACAGGGGAACCAAATTCGGCTTTCGTTCATTTTGGAAGCGTAAAAGATGAACAGACGGATGCCCGAGGGTTGTCCGCCAGAACCCGCAGGAGATAGTTTCATGCGCAAGATGACCAAGCTTCTGATCCCCGCCCTGATCGCCGCCGCCGCGATTGCTGGCGCCAATCCCGCTGCTGCGCAAGGATGGCAGCACAATGGGCAGCACAACGGCTCGCCCGGCCACTTCACCCCGGCTCGCGCCGAGGCCATCCGCGCCCAGCTCAACGAATTGCAGCGCCGGGTGGAGCGCAACGATCGCCGCGACAACCTCTCGGGCCGCGAATATGCCGGGTTGCGCCATGACATCGCATCGGTGCGCAACCAGTTCCAGCGCGCCAACCGCAACGGGCTGACCGATGTTGAATTCCGCGTGCTGAGCCGCCGGATCGACAACATCCGCGCCCGGCTGCGCATGGAACGCGCCGATTGGAACGATCACCGAAACTGATCGCGAGCGGACCAAGGCCGAATTTGCGAAAGGGGTGCCCTGCCGGGTGCCCCTTTTGACCTTGTCAGGCGGCCGCGCGCTGCCTAGTTCGGGCCGATCATGGCAATCAAACCCCGCACCCTGTACGAGAAGATCTGGGACGCCCACGTCGTCGAAACCCGCGACGATGGCACCTGCCTGATCTATATCGACCGCCACCTTGTTCACGAGGTTACCAGCCCGCAGGCGTTCGAGGCGCTGCGCGTCGCCGGCCGCCCGGTGCGGCGGCCGGATCTGACGCTGGCGGTGCCCGATCACAACCTGCCGACCACCCCGCGGAAGGACGCGGCGGGCCACCGCGTGCCGATCGCCGATCCGGAAAGCGCGCAGCAGCTTGCCGCGCTGGAACGCAACGCGCCCGATTTCGGCATCCGCTATATCGACGCGACCGCGCCCGAGCAGGGCATTGTCCATGTCGTCGGGCCCGAGCAGGGCTTTTCGCTCCCTGGCGCGACGATCGTCTGCGGGGATAGCCATACCGCCTGCCATGGCGGGCTGGGCGCGCTGGCCTTCGGGATCGGCACCAGCGAGGTCGAACACGTGCTCGCCACCCAGACGCTGCTGCTCAAGCGCTCGAAATCGATGGAAGTGCGGGTTGAAGGCAGCCTCGCCCCCGGTGTCACCCCCAAGGACCTGATCCTCCACGTGATCGGCGTAATCGGCACCGCCGGCGGTACCGGCCACGTGATCGAATATCGCGGCAAGGTATTCGAGGAGATGTCGATCGAAGGCCGGCTGACGGTCTGCAACATGAGCATCGAGGGCGGCGCCCGTGCCGGCCTGATCGCGCCCGACGAAACCACCTTCGCCTATCTCAAGGGCCGCCCGATGGCGCCCAAGGGGGCCGAGTGGGACGCGGCGGTGGCATGGTGGAAAAGCCTTGCGACCGATCCCGGCGCGACGTTCGACAAGTCGGTCGCCATCAACGCCGCGACCATCCAGCCGACCGTCACTTGGGGCACCAGCCCCGAAGACACGGTGGCGATCGGCGGCGTGGTGCCCGCGCCGGAGAGCTTCGCCGATCCCTCCAAGCAGCGCGCGGCGCAGGCCAGCCTCGATTACATGGGGCTGACCGCGGGCATGAAGATGACCGATGTCGAGATCCAGAACGTGTTCATCGGCAGCTGCACCAACAGCCGGATCGAGGACCTGCGCGCCGCCGCGGCGGTGATCAGGGGCCGGACCAAGGCGCCGAACGTGCGCTGGGCGATCATCGTGCCGGGTTCCGGGCTGGTCAAGGCGCAGGCCGAGGCGGAGGGGCTGGACAAGATCTTCATCGCAGCCGGGATCGAGTGGCGTGAACCGGGCTGTTCGGCCTGCCTCGCGATGAACCCCGACAAGGTCCCCGCCGGCGAACGCTGCGCCTCGACCAGCAACCGCAACTTCGTCGGCCGTCAGGGCCCGGGCGCGCGGACCCACCTTGTCTCCCCGGCCATGGCGGCAGCGGCGGCAGTGACAGGCCGGCTGACGGACGTGCGCGAACTGGTTTGAAGCGGCCGGCGCTCACTGCCACATCTTGCACCGAAAAACGTGCGGCGTGGCTTGCGCTTCGGGCAATCCTCGCCAGATACTTGCCAGTGCCCCCCTGCCCGACCTAGGGAACCTGTCATGACCAAGAAGACCGACAAATCGTGGGCCGGCCCGGCGGCCATCGCCGGAGCCGCCATCGGCTCGGCCGCGCTCGCCGCAGCGCTGCTCTATGCCAACCGCCGCAAGGACGGGAGCAAGGCCAAGATCGAGCCGATCCATCCCGAAGACGCACCGGAAACCGATTGATGCAACCTGTCAGTGAAATTTCCGGAACGGCCTATCCGTTCGGGCGCAAGAACGTCGATACCGACGTGATCATCCCGGCGCACTGGCTCAAGACAGTCAGCCGTGAAGGGCTTGGCAAGGGTGCGTTCGAAGCGATCCGTAACGAGCCCGGCAACCTGTTCGATGATCCCGCCTATGCCGGCGCGCCGATCCTGATCGCGGGGGACAACTTCGGCTGTGGATCGAGCCGCGAGCATGCCGCGTGGGCCTTGCTCGACATGGGCATCACCGCGGTGATCGCGCCTTCGTTCTCCGACATCTTTTCCAGCAACGCCTTCAAGAATGGTATCCTTGCAGTGGTTCTGCCGCAGGAAGCGGTCGACCGGCTGCTGGAGGTGGCGCAGACCCAACCGATCTCGATCGACCTCGAATCGCAGACCGTGACCACCCCGTTTCAGGACCGCTTCAGCTTCGAGATCGATCCGTTCCGCAAGCATTGTCTGCTCAACGGGCTCGATGAGGTAGGCCTGACGCTGACCCGCGACGCGGCGATCTCCACTTATGAACAGCGGGCGCGCAACGATCTGCCGTTCCTTGCCCGCGGGCTGGCGGTGGCGGGTTGAACCGATGAAAGCGCTGGTATCGCAGGCCGTCGGCGGGCCCGAAACGCTGGTCATGGCCGATGTGCCGGTACCTGTGCCCGGCCCGGGCCAGGTTGCCATCGCGGTCGAAACCTGCGCGATCAATTTTCCCGACGCACTCATCATCGAGGATCGCTACCAGTTCCGCCCGGCCCGCCCGTTTGCCCCCGGCGGCGAAGTGGCCGGCACGGTGAGCGCGGTCGGCCCCGGGGTGGACCGCTTCAAGCCGGGCGACCGGGTCATCGCGATGACCGTGCACGGCGGTCTAGCCGAATGCGCACTGGCCGCTGTCGGCATGACCTTTGCCCTCCCGGCCGATATCAGCTGGAACGATGGCGCCTCGCTGCTGATCACCTACGGCACCGCGATCCATGCGCTGCGTGATCGCGGGCGGATGCAAGCAGGCGATACCGTGCTGGTACTGGGTGCGGCGGGCGGCGTCGGCCTGGCCACGGTGGAACTGGCCAAGGCCATGGGTGGCCGCGTGATCGCCGGGGTTTCGGACGAGGCCAAGGCCGCCGCGGCGCGCAATGCCGGGGCCGACGAAGTGGTGATCTATGGCCGCGCCCCGTTCGACAAGCAGCAGGCGCGCGAACTGACCGACGCCTTCAAGGCTGCCTGCGGACCGGACGGCGCGCAGATCGTGGTCGATCCGGTGGGCGGCGACTATTCCGAGGCGGCACTGCGGGCGATCGGCTGGGAAGGCCGGTTTCTGGTGGTCGGGTTCCCCGCCGGCATCGCCAAGCTGCCGCTCAACCTTGCGCTACTCAAGTCCTGCGACATCTGCGGGGTGTTCCTGGGCGGAGCGCTGGAGCGCGAGCCGGACCGGTTCATCGCGCAAGTGGATGATCTTTACGGCTTCCTGCGCAGCGGTGCGATCCGCCCGCATATCGCCGAAGTGTTGCCGCTGGTGCGCGGAGCCGAAGGCATCGCGCTGCTGGCAGGACGCGGCGCGATCGGCAAAGTGATTGTGCGCATCGGGGATTGAACCGCCCGGCAGCGCGCCCTATCGCCGGTGCCAGCGCCGAACCAGCTTTCGCACAGGGAATCGACCAGCCATGACCAGTTTTCAGGACCGCGAAAAAGCCGAAGAGGCCAAGTTCGCCCACGACGAGGAAATGCTTTTCCGCATTCATGCGCGCCGCAACCGCCTGATCGGGCAGTGGGCGGCCGAGCAAATGGGTCTCTCTGTCGCCGAAGCCGAAGCTTATGCCAAAAGCGTAGTCCAGGCCGATTTCGAGGAATCGGGCGATGAGGACGTGGTGCGCAAGCTACTGGGCGATCTGGTGGGCGCCGGGGTGGATACGTCCGAAGCCGAAGTGCGCACCGCGATGGAGGCCAAACTGGTCGAAGCCCGCCGCGCGCTGCTCGGCGAAATCTGAGGTCCGCCGCAATGGCAATGCCCGCCGGCGAGATCGAGGCGCTGATCCGCGCCGCGCTGCCCGATGCCGATGTCAAGATTACCGATCTGGCCGGGGACGGCGATCATTATGCCGCGCATGTGGTTTCCGCCGCTTTCGCCGGCAAGAGCCGCGTCGCCCAGCACCAGTTGGTCTATCGCGCGCTCGGCGGACGGATGGGAGGCGAACTTCACGCCTTGCAACTGACCACCGCGGTTCCCACCTGAACTTCACATTTGCCCAATAGCGAGGTCGCCCGCCCCATGTCTGACGCCCATGCCCGCATTGCTGAAATCGTCACCGGCAATCCCGTCGTCCTGTTCATGAAAGGCACGCCGCTGTTTCCGCAGTGCGGCTTTTCCAGCCGTGCCATCGCGATCCTCGATCATCTCGGGGTCGAGTATGCCAGCGTCGACGTGCTGCAGGACATGGAAGTGCGCCAGGGGATCAAGGCCTATTCCGACTGGCCGACGATCCCGCAACTTTATGTCGGCGGTGAATTTGTTGGCGGCAGCGACATCATGATGGAGATGTTCGAGGCGGGCGAATTGCACCAGCTTATGGCGGACGCGAAAGTCCCGACCGCCAGCTGAACCGGCTCTCGCGGCTGCCACACAGCTGCACCGCAAAAACAGAGGCCCGCGAACCGGGGAGTTCGCGGGCCTTGCTGTGTCACCCGCTGGGGGAAGCGGGGGTGGGACTTCTCGGGGAGGCAGGGCCGCGGAGACCAGGATGCGGCCCCGCCTCATTCGAGACTGCTTGGGGTATCTGAGTACTAGCATGAGCCGTGCCAAACTTGAAAATGAGCGTATTACGGCCATTTCCGGGCCTGCTCTGGGCCAGCCCCGGCAAAGGCTGTAAAGCGCCCCGACAGCATTTGCCGCCAGCGGCAGCATCTGGCCGGGGTGGACTGCGCAAGCCATCTTGCCAAGCCGCCACCAAGCGGCAAGGGTGATCGCCATGGCTGAACATCGTTTCTCTGAAGTGGGCGAGCGCCCTGGCCCGGCGGCGCAAGCTGTGCCGGCGGCATCGATCGTGGTGTTCCGCCATGGCCAAGCCGAAGGCGCGCCCGAATTGCTGATGCTGGAACGCGGCAGCGCGATGCGGTTTGCTGCCGGCGCGGCTGTTTTCCCCGGCGGGCGGATCGATCCGGCCGATCGTGAACTGGCGGCACGGCTGGATCCGGCTGCGCCCGATCCCGACGATGCCGTCGCGCGGATCGCCGCGGTGCGCGAAACGCTGGAAGAAGCCGGGCTGGCGGTGGCTGTAAACCGTGCCGTCACCCATGACGAGGCTGCTGCGGCCCGAGCGCTGCTGCTGGAACAAGGCACGCTGGCTGCCGTGCTCGAAACCCATGGCTGGACGCTCGATCTGGCGGCGTTGGTGCCGTTCGCGCGCTGGTGCCCGCACTTTGCCGGCGCATTCGATACCCGCTTCTATCTGGCCGATCTCGGCACCGGCGCAGTCGATCTGGCGGTCGACGCGACCGAGAATGCGCGGCTGTTCTGGACCACCGCCGCCGATGCGCTGGCAATGGCCCGGCGGGGCGACATCGGCATAGTATTTCCGACCGAGCGCAATCTGGAACGGCTTGCCCAGTTCCCCGATTTTGCCGCAGCCCGCGCCGAAGCCGAAGCAACCCCGCAGCAGACGATCACCCCGTACCGGGAATTGCGCGATGGCGCGGTTCATCTCGCGATCCCTGAGGGTCTGGGCTATCCGGTGACCAGCCAACTGTTCGACACCGTGCGGCGCACCTAACCCGGATTATTCACCGAGGCCTTGCTGAAGGGTTGGCGGGAGTGGCTTAAAGCACTGACTTGCTGTAGGAAGTTGGGTGTCTAGACCAGCCCCACAGCGAGGCACAAAATGCCACAAGCGACCCCCACCAACGGCGATGATATCGCGGCTGTGTTCGCCTTTCCAGCGGTACATTGATCTGCCCCCTTCTGAGTGGCCCAATTTCTATTTTAGAATTGGCCACGAAGGAGGAATGGAATGGCGAGGAGGCACAAGCCGGAAGAGATCATCGGCAAGCTGCGTGAAGCG